>JBMOJB010000010.1:0-49315 GCA_049316985.1 Saprospiraceae bacterium
ACCTTGTCTACCAAAGTATTGCGCTTAATTTGTGAGGTTCCGAACGGATTCGAACCGCTGTACGAGCTTTTGCAGAGCTCTGCCTAGCCACTCGGCCACGGAACCATTTTTCAATGCGAGTGCAAATGTAGGTTGTTTTTACGAATAGCGCAAGGTTTGGTTTCAAAATAATGCCAAAATAATTTGAATTCTGAATAGAAGTCAAGAAATTTACTCAAAATCAATTGTTTATGAGCATTAATTTTTCTACAATGAGTCGAAATTTATATTTTCCAAAAAATACCTTTTCTGTACATGCCATATAATACCAGCCAACAGAGAAACATCCAACTCAATGCAAAAAGTAGAGAGGCCAGACGCAAATCACCATAAGAAAGTGGTAAGAATACGGATTTGTAAATAAAGGAATAGGCTGAAATGCTACTTCCCTCATATGAAATCTTCCAATAAGACAATAGCGGAATCGGAAGCTCTGAAACCACGTAGGCCATGAGGGCATTCATTCCAAAAACTTTCCAGAAAAATGTGCCCCGAATACGCCCCTTGAGATCAATATGCCAGATCAAAATGGCAAGAACCAAAAGGTCCACTCCGGTAGTTTGAAGCACGAACGAACTAGTCCACATCTTTTTAGAAATGGGAAATGACAGGTTCCATAATTCACTCATGCCGATGCCCATGGCGCCCACGATAATCAGTTTTTTAACTAAATTAGATTTGCTTTCAGCCATTTGTATGTAGATGGCGCATAGATAACCCAATAGACTTGTTGCTATGGCTGGCATAGTGCTCAATAATCCTTCCGGTTCATAAGGGAATCCCTCTCCTTGCCAAAGATGCTCCTTTCCCAAAAGGTACAGATCCAATCGATGCGCAGCATTAGTCAACTGCTGATAATCGCCAAAATAATACATAATCGCCCAATACCCCAGTAATAAGAAAAGTATTAAAACAATCAACTTCTTTTTTGTACCAGTAAGCAAAGCCAGCAATGAACCGAGTACGTAAACCAAAGCGATTCTGGGAAAAACTCCGAAATACCGAAAATGACTGCTAATTCGCTCAAAAAATGCGTAGTCTAATGGTTTTCCGGCAATCAAAGCACCACTGCACTTCCAAAATAAAGACAATATTACATATACACCGTAGAGTATTATTCCGCGTGTCATAATTTTGGCCATCACCTGCCAAGTAAGTCGATAGTCATATTTCTTAAAAGAAAATCGCATCGACATCCCTACCAGAAACAAAAAGGAAGGAAAAACCCAATCGGTAGGTGTACAACCCAGCCAGACTGCATGCTCAAGTGGCGGATAAATGTCTGACCAACTGCCCGGCGTATTTACGACGATCATCATTGCAATAACCAATCCGCGCATAACATCCAACGATAAGTACCTTTCTCCTCGGTTAACAGCTGATTGCAATGAATTCATACGTTTTAGGGAATCTGCAAATAAAAATCAGCTCGCATTTTTGGCATCTTCTTCTTCACGAAGTTGCCGGCGCAAAATTTTTCCCACATTGGTTTTGGGCAGTTCCTTTCTGAATTCAATATAGCGGGGTACTTTATAATTGGTAAGATTCTCTCTGCAATGCGCAATTACTTCCTCTTCCGTCAAACTGTCATCTTTTTTTACAATATAGGCTTTGGGTAATTCGCCGGACTTCTCATCCACTACACCGATCGCTGCCACTTCCAACACTTTTGGCATCATCGCGATCACATCTTCGATCTCATTGGGATAAACATTAAAGCCGGAAACTAAAATCATGTCTTTTTTCCGATCGACTATCTGAATAAAACCATCTTCCGCCATCTTTCCGATATCACCTGTACTTAACCAGCCATCCTGAATAGTCTTAGCTGTATCTTCCGGTTTTTTATAATATCCTTTCATTACTTGCGGACCTTTAATTTGAATTTCGCCCACTTCATCAAAGCCAAGCACTTTACCGTCGTCTGCTACGATGCGAAAATCTGTGGAGGGCACCGGCAGTCCTATTGTGCCAATTTTCCCCGTTCCGTCCAGCGGATTACAACTTGCTACCGGGGAAGACTCCGTCATGCCATAGCCTTCAGCTAAATTACATCCGGTTACTTGCTTCCATCTCTCGGCTACTGCCTTTTGTACAGCCATTGCTCCACCAACAGTAATTTTCAAAGACTTAAAATTGGCAGCGGTAAATGCAGGATTATTCAATAAGGCATTGAATAACGTATTGACACCTGTGAAAACAGTTATTCTATTGTTTTGAAACTCCTTAGCTACAGAAGGAATATCTCTGGCATTGGTAACCAGGATATTTTGCATGCCAATTCCCATCAAAGTCAGACAATTGACAGTAAATGCAAAAATATGATACAAAGGCAGGCAGCACAGCGCCAAACCTTCTGCCTCTTTCAAGAAGGGCATCATGATCGCCCGGTTTTGCATCATATTGGCAACCAGATTCCGATTGGTCAACATTGCGCCTTTGGACACACCGGTTGTACCACCGGTGTACTGAAGAATAATAACATCTTCCGGATCAGATTGTAGCGCCTTTAATTTCAATTTTTTTCCTTCCTGAATTGCTTTTGTAAATGAAATCGTATTCGGTATTGAAAATGAAGGAACCATTTTCTTCACATTTCTCACGACAAAATTAACAATCAAACCTTTCAAGCCCAGCATTTCACCGATACTGGTGACGATAACCGTCTTAATCTGTGTATCAGGCAACACCTCTTGCAAATTAGATGCAAAATTCTCACAAATTATAATGGCTTTGGCATCGGAGTCCGCAAATTGATGGCGCATCTCCCTAGGAGTATAAAGCGGATTAGTGTTCACTACTACCAGACCTGCACGAAGGCAAGCAAAAAGCGCGATCGGATATTGCAACAAATTTGGCATCATAATGGCCACTTTGTCGCCCCTTTCTAATCCCTTGGATTGCAAAAAAGCACCCAAAGCAAGAGAGTTGGTATTGATTTGCTCAAATGACAGCGTTTTTCCCATGCAAGTAAAAGCCGGCAATTCATGGTACTTCTTCAGCGTCTCTTCAATCATTTCCCATAAATTATGGTACTGATCAGCATTTATTTCAGCGGGAATCCCGATAGGATACTTTTTTAACCAAGGTCGATTCATGATATTTTATTTTATAAAAAAGCTATTTTACAGACAAATCTAATTAACATAATTGAAATTTCAGAATGATTACCGCTAAAAAATTGCATTTTTTTACTTTTTATGCTTAAATAATAGGCCCCATATTGTTTTTCGCCGGCACTGAACTTTTAACCTCCAAACTTCAAACCTGCAAACCTCAAACTTCCAAACCTCCATAAGGACAATGCCGGCAACCACTTTGGCAACAATAACCTCGTTTCTTTAGAAAGTGAGCAGTAAAAACTACACGGTTCCCTTCGTAGTAAAAATCAGATTCTACCGTTTTCTCTGGGTACTGCACGCAATCACACTGCAACTTAGAGTCCGTAATTTCCTTTCCACAAATATCGCAGCACTTTTTCACCATTTAAAAATTAAAAGTTAAATCTATTTTGATATTTCTTCCCGGATTCGGAAAGTACTGTATGACCTGGTAGGACGTGTTGAATACATTTAAGGCTCTTAAAGTCATCATAGTACTAGTTCTGTTCAATTTTAACAAATATGAAATACCAACATTACTTGTAGTAAAGCCATAAGTCCAGGTGCTGTGATCAATGCTCATGTATCGTCTGCTGGAAGCAGCTTGCTGGTAAAAAATTGAAAACTGCTTGTAGACCGCCGTAAAACTCAAAGAACCATTATGTACAGGTATATAAATCAATTGCCTGCCTTCATCACCCCTGGCACTCGCCAATTGATATTGAACGCTACCCTTTAAGGCCCATTTATTAATGTTTTGCTTGAAATTGCTCATGACTTCAATACCATTGGATCGCATGGTATTGAGGTTGCCGGGTATCCAGATTCCGTTTGATGGCTGCCACAGAATTCTGTTATTCAAAAATATCCAATAAAAAGTGAAATGGAAATCGAGCTGTTGATTTTTCTGCTCCTTCAGCACTCCACTCACGCCTGCTTCTCCTGACCATCCTTTTTCAGGCTTTAAATCCGGATTGCCTAAATCTTTCCAATATAAGTCATTAAGGGCAGGCAGATTGTAAACTCGAGATACAGAGGCCCTAAATCGCCATCCTTTTGAAATTTTTCGATCGGCACCGGCATTGAAAGTAAAGGGACTACTCCGCCCACTGTAAAACTCCTGGCGCAAATTGAGGGAGAAACTTGCCAGCTGTGGAACTACCACAACCTGATTCAGTAGTATCGCCAATCGGTTTCTCTTGAATTTTTCTAAAAAATTTGAGCTTAAACTGTGCTCTGAGGTATAATTTAAGGCCAGCCTACTGTGCATATTTTTCCCGAAATCTCGATTCAATTCAGCTTCGTTTACAAAGGTATTGAGCTTGTTTCGACTTGCAGCTATTGTATTGCTGGCATACAGGTTGTTGTCCTGAGAAAATGCAGACCGTACTTTCATGATGTACTTCCCCAAAAAACCCGTCCATTCTGTGACCACGCGCGATGAAGTGTCTTTTAGAATCGCATTGTCGTTGGCACTGGTTAGTGAAGGCATCAAAGATCGTTGATTTTGACTGTGCCAGAAATGTACTTTTAGAAATTGGTTTTTCTTGATTTCAAAAAATAGATGTTGGGTTAAATTCCTTCTCCAATACGCAGCATTAACGGCTTTGCGCACCGGCGCACCCAATTCAGTAGTATTTCTAAAACTGAAGTCATTCTCTGCCAATTGTGTTGAAATTCGGGTCTCCCCCGCAAATTTGCCCGAGCGATACCTCAGATTTGCGGAATATTGTTGAAAATCAAAACTCCCAACGCCCGCATTTATCTTGCCTTTCACTCCTTGCTCATTGGGTTTTTCATTGTCAAAAAAAATAGTAGAACCAATCGCTCCCGACCCAAATAATGCAGTAGATGCACCGTATTTTACAGATACTTTATCTCCGCTACCCATTTCAAAAAGCGGCAAATCAATGATTCCAGAAAGCGAATTCTGGACATTAATACCATTCCATAGTAAAGCGGTATGACTAGCACCTGTACCTCTTGCAGAAATTGAACTTATACCCGTTCCATAGGTTCGAAAACTTAGTGGAGTTGCAATTTGAAGAAAATCTTGCAATCCTTGGTGCTCAAGCTGCTTTACCGTAGATGGATCTGCCTCCACTTTAAGCTGACCCACAGAAAAAAGATTGGGGCGAAAAGATGAAATCTCCACTGCCGGCAATAATTTAGTAGTATCAGTCTGAGCGCACACGTTGTTGCTTAGGTTCAGACTAAACAATAATGAGACAACAAAAATGAACTGCAATGTTTTCAAACAATTATCGTTATTAGGATGCAAATATAGGAATTTGATGTCCACAATTATTGCAACAACTGCTATTCATAGGCTAATTGTCTAATAAATTTGACATTTTCAGCTTTAAATACTAATTTTGCATGTCAAACATAGTTTAAAATCAATTTTATTAATGAAGAATTATTCGAAAATATTACTCTTATTTTGTGCACTTGCTACTAGCAGCCTTATGTTAGGATCTTGCAGCACAGGATATGGCTGTCCTTCGGAAAATGCCAATGTAAAGATGAACCGAAAAGGAGAATTTGGATCCAGAAAAGGCAACTCGAATCTTTTTCCAAAGGAAATGCGAAAGAAGGTCAGGGTATACTAAAAAAGGTGCATTAATAAAAGTGGCGGTCTCTATGTGTTAGAGACCGCCACTTTTGCTCTATGTTGTTCGGTGTGGGTTTTTAGGTTTTCTTAGTTGACCGCAACCTAATTTGAAAATTTGATGATTTGAAAATAAGTTGACAGCCTTTGGACAATTACAAATACAAAAAACTTGCTCTATGTCCAATTGTGTGGGTAATTGATTTTTTAAAGTTTTTTGTAATTAAAATTTGAAAATTTGATAATACTTAGATCAACTTCGTTGTTGTCTTTTGTTGTTTGTTTTTTCAATGTCTTCTTGGTAGTATGGAATATTTTCATAATTCTATAGTAAACCTTTGATTATCTGTGAAAAAAGGCAGCGATGCTGAAAAAGAACTGATAAGTAGGCCAGAAAAGACTCCTTCGGAGTCCTTAGTATCATCAAATTTTCAAATTTTCAAATCATCAAATTTGAATGTATCTATCTCAGATAATCTAAAATTACCCCACACGAATCAACATAGAGCCAAAAAACTGTTTTCCTACTGAAAAAGATCTCGAACTCACTTTTTTAAAGAGTTAATGCTTCTTCCGCTTGAAGTATTTAGAAGCTACTACCAACAAGCCAAAAGATTCCCCATGTTCTTTACTTTGACTGGCGTGATGGGCGCCATGTGCGCGAAGAACAGCTCTTGAATAAGTCGAATCCAAGTGCCTGAACCATTTGAATCGACGATGAACATACACGTCATGAATTAAAAAATAAGCGAGACCATATAAAGAAATGCCAACACCAATAAAAAAGACCCAGAAGTGCTCTGTTGCTGAACCAAACACATAACAAAAACAACTTGGAATAGCATAAACAAGAAAGAAACGATCATTTTTCTCAAAAAAACCTTCTTTTAATGATGGATTGTGGTGGTCTTCATGCCATTTCCAAAGGAAACCGTGCATAACATATTTATGTGTAAACCATGCCATGAATTCCATACCCGTGAAAGCAGCTAAAGTAATCAATGTGTAGGTTAAAAAGGTCATCATTATTAAATTTAAAAGTTTACTAATTATAGCCCAAAAATAGGGTTTTATGAGAAATTGTTGTAAAAAAAGAGGTTAAAATGTATCTCACTTTTCTTACAACATATTCAAACTGTGTCTAAGAGCCGACCTACATAAAAGATATAACTTAAATCTGTTGTTGATTCTAATCCGCTCTTCCTTCACTTTACTCGCTGGTGACCTTTTTATTTTATGGAATAAATTGATATAGTATTTGTATGCCAGATATACACCAAGGCGAGCAGAAACCGGTAACTGAACAATTCCTTGATATCCATGGTCAAAGTCATTCTTGATATCCATTTCGATTTCTGTTTTTTGAACATCAGTAAAATTCCGATAATCAATGCCGGGAAAATAAGTGCGTCCTCTCTCATCAAAGTCGCTCTTAATATCTCTCAAAAAATTAATTTTTTGGAATGCTGAACCCAGGGCTTGCGCAGGAGCCTGAAGTTTCTTGTATTCTTCCTCATTGCCATTGGTAAAAACCCGAAGACACATTAATCCTACAACTTCAGCCGATCCATAAATGTATTGTTTGTAAAGAGAATCTTCATATTTCGAGAAATGCAAATCCATCTCCATGCTATCCAGAAAAGCATCGATCAAATCCAACCCAATAGCATATTGATGAACCACCTCTTGGAACGAATGCAAAACAGGATTCAAACTAATTTTTTCTTCAATTGCCCGATAAGTATCCTCTCGGAAGCGATTAAGCAGGACTCCCTTTTCAAAACCGTGAAATGTATCCACAATCTCATCCGCAAATCGAACAAATCCGTAAATCGAACAAATGGGCGCCCGGAGCTTTTTTTCAAAAAGACGGATTCCAAGTGAAAACGAAGTACTGTATCGCTTTGTGATAATCTGGCTACACTCAGCACAGGTTTTGCTGTATAATTTATCCATTGTTAACTACTTTTCGCTAATTTAATAACAATTTTATTTACTGAACTCTTGACTTATAAGATTGGCAACAACTTTTCCGGAAATCAGAGAGGGGGGCATCCCTGGGCCGGGAACAGTAAGTTGTCCGGTATAATATAAATTCTTCAGATGCTTGTTTTTGATTTTTGGCTTTAAAAAAGCGGTCTGCAACAAGGTATTTGCCAGACCATAGGCGTTGCCTTTGAATGCATGATAATCACTTTTGAAATCTTTTAGTGAATAGGATCTACAATAAATTACTGCATCTCTGATAGATTGGCCGCTTAGCCTTTCCATCCTTTCCATCACGACATCATAGTATTTATCTCTCCAGACATTGTCAACGTCTTCAAGATCCGGAGCCAAAGGAATTAAAATAAACAAATTTTCACAATTATCCGGTGCTACGGTTTTATCAGTGATCGAAGGTGCACATACGTAAAACAAAGGCTTGGTTGGCATTTTCGGATCCTCGTAAATCTCGTGGGTGTGGATATTAAAATCTTCATCGAAGAAAAGATTATGGTGATGAAAATTGTCTAATTTCTTATTAAGTCCGACATAAAACAGTAAGCAAGAAGGAGCCATTACGCGTTTGTCCCAAAAGGATGCTGAGTAATGACGAAATTCCGGAGCCAATACTTTTTGATCAATATGTTGGTAATCTGCTCCGGCAACGAACACGTCTGCTTCAAAGATTGACGTATTTGTCTTTACTCCGGTAGCTGTCCTATTCTCACCTACCACAAACTCTTCTACTTCTTGATTGTACAAAATCTTTACCCCCTTCTCTTTGGCCAACGTTTCCATTGCTTTGATGATTTCATACATTCCTCCCGGAGGGTACCAGGTTCCCAGGTTGATATCAGCATGATTTAACATACTATACAACGCCGGCGTTTTTTTTGCGGTTGCCCCTAAAAATAAAACAGGAAATTCAAGTAGCTGTAGTAATTTCGGACTTTTAAAGCGTTTTCTAAGATGAGCTGACATCGATGTAAACATATCCAGCCTAAAAAGACTTTTAAGCAAGCGAAGATCCATAAATTCAGTAATGGATTGACTCGGCTTTTGTACGAAGTCTCCAATTCCTGTAGTGTATTTATATTCGGCCTCCGTTAAAAATTCATGTAAATGTGCTGCGCTACCAGGCTCTATTTCTTCGAAGAATTTTTCCAGATCTTCCATTTTTGCAGGTACATCCCACTTTTCATCTTTTCCAAAAATAACACGATAAGAAGGGTCGAGCCTGACAAGATCGTAGTAGTCAGATCTCTTCTTTCCAAAATCCTCAAAGTAATTTTCAAAAACATCGGGCATCCAATACCAGCTTGGTCCCATATCAAAGGTAAAGCCATCTGCTTTAAATTGTCTCGCCCTTCCACCCGGACTGTCATTCTTCTCCAAAATTGTCACATCGTATCCTTTTGCTGCAAGGTACGTTGCGCTACTCAGGCTTGAAAAGCCGGCACCAATTACAATAATTTTTTTCTGATTTTGCATTTTGACCGAGAAAAGGAAAGATTAAAATTAATACGTAAACATATCAACTGTCATTTTGTTTAACACATTGCCACATTTTTAGTGAAAATGTTGAACAAAAAAAGCATTACTAATTATCATTAGTAAAAGACAGGCGATAAATCAGGAAAGACAGGATGTGTTTGCAAAAAAAGGCCGCCCACATCTTGAGCAGCCTTTTCTAATAATTATAGATATTTTACTTAGTCTTCTTAGCTTTAGTCTTAGCAGGAGCTTTACCACCTTTCGTCTTTGGTTCAAATGCATCGGGAATTTCGTCCTTGATCATTTTCTTCACTTCCTCCAAAGTCAGCATTGCTGCTTCTTCAGCACTCAAGCGCTTATCATCTTTTTTCAGGGTAATATTGGCCTTGCCATATTTGATGAAAGGCCCCCAACGACCGTTTTCAATACTGATACCCTCTGATGACCATTGTTGAATGAAACGGTTTGATTCTTTTTCAATCTTAGCTTGCAATAATTGGGTACATTCTTCCGGACTCAGTTTATCAAAATTAAATCTAACCGGCACGTTGACATACAGGTCATTCCATTTTATGAATGGCCCGAATCTGCCTTTGCCTTTGGTAACCGGTTTGCCTTCAAACATTGCAATCGGCGCATCAGCTTCCAATTTTTCCTTAATCAGCTGAGCAGCTCTTTCCAAGGTGAGCTCCATTGGATCTTCATTTTTTGGAATAGATATAAAAGTGTCTTTATACTTTACATAAGGACCAAACCTGCCCGCTCCGACAATGATCTCCTCATCGCCATGTGTGCCTAATGTTCTAGGTAGTCCGAAAAGCTTAAGTGCATCTTCGAGATCAACTGTTTCCATGCGCTGACCCACTTTTAGGTTGGCATACTTCGGTTTTTCCTCACCCAACTCGTCGGGTGTACCTATTTGCACAACAGGACCATTCCTGGACAATCGAACGAGTACACTACGGCCAGTTTCTGGATCTTTCCCTAATAGTCGTTCTCCGGTAACCCGATCAGCATTTTTTATTGTCTCTTCTACTGTATCATGAAAAGGGCTATAGAAATTTCCCAGCATATCTTGCCATTGCTTTTTCCCATCGGCGATATCATCGAATTGCTTTTCCACATCAGCGGTAAAACCATAGTTCATGATATTTTCAAAATGCTGATCCAGAAAATCCACCACCAATGTGCCAATATCAGTTGCTGCCAGCGTATTTTTGGTAGCACCGGTAGTTTCCTTTTCAACTTTTTTGTTAATTTGACCATCCTTCAGAGAAAGTACATTAAAGTTTCTGATTACTCCTTCTCTACTTTCCTTGATGACGTACCCCCTGCCTTCTTCCATGATTTTGGAAATAGTCGGTGCATAAGTTGATGGTCTTCCTATACCAAGCTCCTCCAATTGTTTGACCAATGTGGCCTCTGTAAATCGGCCGGGAGCCCGGGTATATTTTTCTGTTGCCAACATTTCGTTCAGGTCAAGTACTTGTCCAATTTTCAAAGGAGGGAGCATTCCGCTGACATCATTATCGTCGTCGTCGTCTTTGCCCTCCAGATAAACCTTAAGGAATCCTTCAAATTTTATAACTTCACCCGTTGCTTGTAGTTTGGCTTCCTTAATAGTTGAGATTCCAATTGTTACCTGTGTCCGCTCCAGTTCGGCATCCGACATTTGAGAGGCAATAGATCTCTTCCAAATCAGATCGTAAAGGCGTTTCATATCACTGTCGCCATCCACTGATCTTTTATCCATGTAAGTTGGACGAATGGCTTCGTGTGCTTCCTGCGCCCCGGGCTTATTGGTTTTGTATTGACGCGAATGAACGTAAGCTTTGCCATAGCTACTTTCAATCTCCTGTGCCATCGCTACCACAGCCGAATCACTTAAATTAGTGGAATCGGTTCGCATATAAGTAATAAATCCCTGCTCATATAATTTTTGTGCGCAAGACATGGTCCGATTCACAGAAAAACCCAGTTTCCTACTCGCTTCTTGTTGTAATGTAGATGTTGTGAAGGGAGCTGCTGGCTTGCGTTTTGCCGGTTTTACTTCAATATTTTCGATAGCATAAGAAGCCTCAACGCATCGCTGTAAGAAATTCATCGCATCTGCTTCTATTTCATAGCGATCGGCCAATTCAGATTTTAAAATAACATTCTTTCCCTGATCATTTCTTACGTCAAATAAGGCAGTAATTTTAAAGTACGGTTTGGAATTAAAATTTTGAATTTCCCTTTCTCTTTCGACGATTAGTTTTACTGCAACTGATTGTACTCTGCCAGCGGAAAGACTGTTCTTGCTTAGTTTTCTCCACAAAATTGGGGAAATTTCAAATCCTACCAATCTGTCCAGAATTCTTCTTGCTTGCTGCGCATCCACGAGATTCAAATCCAATAATCGTGGATTGGCAACCGCTTTTTGGATTGCCGGTTTCGTTATTTCGTGAAAAACAATCCTTTTGGTGATTTTGGGGTTAAGTCCGAGTACTTCACACAGGTGCCAGGAGATTGCTTCTCCCTCTCGGTCTTCATCCGTTGCCAGCCAAACATCCTCCACCTCGGAAGAAAGACGTTTTAGGTCATTGACTACTTTTATCTTATCCGGGGAGATTGCGTACTTGGGTTTGAATCCATTGTGGATATCAACACTCATGTCATCTTTTGCAAGATCACGTACGTGACCATAACTGGAGCGGACTAGAAAATCGCTGCCCAGGAATTTTTCAATTGTTTTAGCTTTCGCAGGTGATTCTACGATGAGGAGGTTTTTTGCCATGTTAAGGTTTAAGACATTTTTTTGTTTTTCAAGACAATAATTTTTTCACTTAGCGAAAAACAACATATTTTCCAATGAATATCACAAAATATGACATTGGTACCAAATGAGATGCAAATGTATAAACTTTTAGCGCCTAAAGTAAATACCGAGCTAAAATTTATTGCTTCAGTCTAAAGTGTGAAAGGAAGAACTGACCTACAATAAATTTTTTTGTAATTTTTTTACGTAAAACTTGCATGTTTCAAAAACTAGACGCATCTTTGCACCGCAATTGACAAAAGCGTCAGTTGTAAAATTAAAAGGGCGTTTAGCTCAGTTGGTTCAGAGCATCTGCCTTACAAGCAGAGGGTCGGAGGTTCGAATCCTTCAACGCCCACAAAGGCTTCCATTTTGGAGGCCTTTTTTTATTGTTGTATTTCAGCTAAATCAAAAAAAATCCCGGTCTGCAGGGGGGACAAACCGGGATTTTTTACGTTTTTATAATGCATCAATTCTTTCTAACCCTTTCCGGCGATACCTGCGCTTTCAATTTTACTGGTATTTCTTTGCGATCACTACCTCTTACAACCGTCAAGGTAACGGTATCACCTACTTTAGCTGTTCCTACTTTTTCAGTCAATTCATTTCCGTTTTTAACGTCCTGACCATTTACCTTTACAATTACATCATTGGCCTGCAATCCGGCTGTCTGTGCTGCACTTCTGGGAGTGAATCCCGTCACAACAACCCCCTTGGTAACATTTACCTCAAGTTCTTTTGCATAATCATTGTCAAGGTCTTCAATTTGCACTCCCAGGTACCCTCTTTGGTAACTACCGTACTTAATAATATCTTCGACAACTTTAGTTACAAGATTTATTGGAATAGCGAAGGAATATCCTTCATATGATCCCGTATGTGTAACAATCGCTGTGTTTATTCCGATCAATTTGCCCGTACTGGCCTCTACCAAAGCTCCACCGCTGTTTCCCGGGTTAACGGGCGCATCGGTTTGAATATACGACTCCAGTTTGCCTTTGCTCAGACCACGACCTTTGGCACTGATTATTCCCGCAGTAACCGTTGAATTCAACTCGAAAGGATTACCTACAGCCAACACCCATTGCCCAACTTTGGTAATATCGGAGTTGCCATACTGAATTGGTTTCAGGTCATCAGCATCAATCTTGAGTACTGCAAGGTCAACTTCTGCTGCCCGGCCAACTAATTTTGCCTTGTATTCGCGATTATCATTCAATGTAACTTCAAACTCATCGCCAAAATCCACCACGTGATTGTTTGTGATAATGTATCCGTCTGTTGAAATGATTACGCCGGAACCTGTCCCTGCCTTGGGTAGTGGCATACCGAATCCACCAAAATCACTTCCAAAAAACTGGGCAAAAGGATTTTGTTGCAAATACTCTCGCTGTTGTTTCATTGCCTTTTCCTCGCTTTCAGTCGTTTTTATGTGCACTACCGCGTCAACAGTCTTAGTCGCTGCTTCTGTAAAATCAGGTGCACCGCCTGGGCCAACCGGATTTTCTGTGTACAAATTTACATACTTGGAACGAGATTCCACATCATTCTTCTTGGCTTGTGATTGCTGAACCAAGGTAACACCACCTACAGTTACTAAGCCACCCAAAGTAGCTGCAAAAAACAAAGGCAGCCAATTTTTTACGCTGGTATTCATACTTTACAATTTTTTTGTTATTAAATATTTGTTTTGCGTGTAAAATAAACGATTTTCAGTAAAATATAATTGAATTAAGAAATTGCTTTAACGATAATTTAACTTTACAAAAATCTCCCACTTCCACTTTATTGAATTTATGCACTGCATTTCCTTCCTGTAGGTCTCAAATGACGTTCCAGTCAGAATTTTCTACTAAAACATGACATTTTTTCATGGATACCCAACACTTTGCTGCCAAATTTTCATGAAATTTGTAATGGTTTCATAATTGATTGTATAAATTGTACTATTTTATTTAACCTTTTTGAAAATTACCAAAAAACGAACGGAATGAATTTCGAAAATTTCACGACCAAAACCCAGGAATCAATTGTCAAAGCCCAAAGTATCGGAAGAGAATTAGGCCATCAAATGGTCGATAACGCTCATTTACTAAAAGGGATTCTTTCAGAAGATGATAATGTAGCGTCATTTGTTCTCGGCAAAGCAGGCGTGAACGTTGCAACTTTAGAAAGCCAATTGGATGCCTTGCTGGAAACTTACCCTAAAGTAGAGGGTGAAGACAAACAATACCTGAGCAGCGATGCACAAAAAACCATCAGCAAAACAAAAGACATCGCTAAAAAAATGGGCGATGAATTTATAGCTGTGGAAGTTGTTCTACTCGCAATTGCAGATGGTACTGATAAAACTGCTAAATTACTTAAAGAGAATGGAGCAAATGAAAAATCACTGAGAGCTGCCATTGAAGCACTTCGTAAGGGTCGCAAAGTGACTGACCAAAGTACCGAAAACCAATACAATGCACTAAATAAATATGCCATCAACTTAAATGATCAGGCTGAAAGTGGCAAGCTGGACCCAATAATCGGGAGAGACGAAGAGATAAGAAGGGTTCTCCACATCCTATCAAGGAAAAAGAAAAACAATCCAATCCTTATTGGCGAGCCGGGTGTCGGAAAAACAGCGGTGGTAGAAGGCATTGCTTGGAGAATTGTAAAGCAGGATGTACCCGAGAACTTGCGTAGCAAAAAAATATTTACTTTGGATGTTTCGGCTTTGATTGCCGGAGCCAAGTATAAAGGGGAGTTTGAAGAGCGCCTAAAAGCCGTTGTAAAGGAAGTAATAGACTCCGAAGGAGAAGTCATTCTGTTTATTGACGAAATTCACACACTCGTTGGCGCCGGGGGAGGCAATGGAGCAATGGATGCTGCCAACATCTTAAAACCAGCTTTGGCACGTGGTGAACTCAGAACCATTGGAGCTACTACGTTAGATGAATACCAGAAGTACTTTGAAAAAGATAAAGCACTGGAGCGCCGCTTCCAAAGCGTAATTGTCGATGAGCCTTCAGTAGAAGATACGATATCCATATTAAGAGGTCTTCAGGAAAGATATGAAAATTATCACAAAGTAGATATTCTTGACGCGGCCCTGATTGCCGCAGCAGAACTTTCTCATCGATATATCACTGAAAGACAGCTGCCCGATAAAGCCATTGATTTAGTGGATGAGGCCGCAGCCAAATTAAGACTCGAACTTGATTCTGTACCCGAAGATGTGGATGAACTCGATAGAAAAGTCAGGCAACTTGAAATTGAAAGAGAAGCAATAAAAAAAGAAAAGGATGAAAAAAAATTGTCCTCTCTGACTGAGCAAATCGAAAATCTGCAAGAGCAACTGAACCAGGTTAAATCAAAATGGCAAAATGAAAGGGAAATCATAGATAGTATCCAAATTTGCAAACAAAAACTGGAAGATCTCGAGCAACAAGCTCAAAAAGCCGAGCGGGAAAGCAATTTTGAATTGGTAGCAACCATCAGATATGGTAAAATAAAAGAACAGGAAACCAATCTTAAGGCTGCAGAAGAGAAACTTGCAGAAATTGCTCCTGATAGCAGAATGACAACGCAGCAGGTCACAGCAGATGACATTGCGGATGTTGTTAGTCGCTGGACAGGAATTCCAATCAACAAAATGCTTCAATCTGAAAGAGACAGATTGCTGAATCTTGAAGAAGAATTGGGCAAAAGAGTGATTGGACAAGATGAAGCCGTTATCGCTATCTCAGATGCAGTAAGGCGAAGTCGCGCCGGACTTCAAAATGCAGATAAACCAATTGGTTCCTTCATTTTTCTTGGCCCTACAGGCGTAGGAAAAACCGAATTGGCGAAAGCACTCGCAGAGGTTCTGTTTGATGATGATCATGCAATAACACGAATCGACATGAGTGAATATCAGGAAAAACACAATGTGTCTCGATTAGTTGGCGCTCCTCCGGGTTATATAGGATACGATGAGGGAGGTCAATTAACGGAGGCTGTCAGGCGCAGACCCTATTCTATCGTTTTGTTGGATGAGATAGAAAAAGCACACCCAGATACATTTAACGTCTTATTGCAAGTACTCGACGACGGCCGACTAACCGACAACAAAGGCAGGGTTGCCAATTTCAAGAATACCATTATTATCATGACCTCCAATATGGGTTCTGATACGATTATGGAAAATTTTGAGGACCTTGATGCACTGGGAGACAAAAAGCGGACTGAAATTATCGAAACCACAAAGCTTGAGGTTTTTAACCTGCTGAAGCAAAATATGCGTCCTGAATTTCTAAATCGAATCGATGAAACCATTATGTTTCTTCCTTTAACAAGAGCAGAAATTGCCAAAATTGTCGATATTATGATGGCTGATTTACATGGAATGCTGGCGAAACAAGATCTCAAAATCGAACTTACCGGCAATGCCAAACACCTTCTGGCAGAATTAGGGTACGAGCCGGAGTTTGGAGCGAGGCCACTGCGTCGTGTAATCCAAAAGGAAATAATCAATCAATTGTCGAAAGAAATTTTGTCGGGGAAATTCAGCGCCGGTGATACAATTCATATCGATACTGATGCAAAAGGATTCGTTTTTAAGTTGAAAATTGAAAGTTGAACCTGCCTGCCGGCAGGCAGGAGTTGAAAATGAATTAAGAAATTGAAAGTTACAAAAAACCACTAAGTGAATTTCATTCATTTAGTGGTTTAACTTTTGAAAATGAAATTTTAAAAAAATCATTTTCAACTTATAATTTTCAATTTTCAATTACTTTTTGTCTTGTTTAGCAAAAACTTTCTTGAGAAGATCAGAAGTGCGCAAGGCAGGATTACTTCTTATTTCCAGTTCCTTCTCTGCGACCATACCAAAAAGCCCGTTAAGCGCTTCTTTAGTAACATAATCGCCCAAATCGGGATTTGCCTTTTTTACCAAGGGCAATTTATTGTAGGCGCTCACACAATCCGACCAATATTTTGTACAGCCGACTTCTGCCAACGAAGATTTGATTATGGGATTGAATTCATTATATAATTGCTGATTAGTCGTTCTATTCAAAAAACTAGTTGCTGCATTTTTTTCACCCATCAATAAATTCATTGCATCCTGAAAAGTAAGTGACTTGATGGCATTTAGAAAAATCGGAGTAGCTTTGGTCGCCGCTTTTTCAGCCCCGCGATTCATCTTTTCCATAATGTCGGTTTCTATATTCTGAAAACCTGGTAGATTTTTCAATCTGCTGACTACATTTTTCATGTCAGCTGGAATCAGTATTTTATACAATGCACTTTTATAGTAACCATCCACGGCACTTAATTTTTCAACTCCTTTGGTTACACCGACATTAAGTGCTTCTTTCAGGGCATTACCAATCTCTTCATTGGTTAGGGGAACATTTGACCCGGTCACATCTTTTACCGTTTTGTTCAAATTGCCGGCGGCTTTTTTAAAATTAATCTGCGCTGTGGCGATTTGAAGCGTAGCAATCAATGCTACAATTGCAATACCTACTGTTTTCATTTTATACATTTTCTTGATTTTGTATTCTACCACTTAACGGCAATTTATGTTTTCTAATAGGATCAATTGTCCATTTTAACATAAAATTAATCGGCCAATTTATTTTTCTTCTCAAAAGCGTCGCCTCCGGCACAGGATAATTAGGGAATTACATAATTTTTCCTGCCTTTAGCTCACCACTTGAGCAACTTGTTTTTTAAGTTAAACACAATTGGCAAATTAAAGAAAAGTGTATTATGGGCTGAAAACACATAGATCCACCTTGCTTAAAAATGAAACACCTACTTTCCTATCCGCACCCTTATCTCTGTTAATTACTTGATAAAATATATAAATAATTAGGGCATACCAAAAAAAACATCGAATTTCGGCCTTTAAAATCTGAAATCATGGCTGCCGGCGATAAAGATAATTTGAACCCCCAAAAAAATGGCCCAATTTATCAGACTGAATGGGAAATCAATACTAATAAAACATCCAATTTGCGAAATCACCGAAATAACAGAACCAAGATGCATCTCAAATTTGTAAAATGGATGTGGTGGTTCACAATTGGAAGTGTGCTATCTGTACTTCTATTCTTTTTTATTCTAAGTTTTCAAAATCTGCCAACTTTTGAAGAATTGGAAAACCCCAATAGTAACATCGCTTCTGAAATCTTCGGGGACAATAATGAGGTTATTGGTAGATATTATATTGAAAATAGGGTGCCGGTAGTGTATGACTCACTTCAGACAGATATGGAGCACGCTTATTTGGTTCATGCGCTAATAGATACAGAAGATGAACGTTTTGAACAACACAGTGGAATAGACTGGGAGGCAATAGCAAGGGTAATCAAAGGCTTGGTTACCTTCAATCCACAGGGTGGAGGTTCTACGATCACACAGCAACTGGCAAAACTGCTTTACTCCAATCGCGACTTTAAGGGTATGAATCCCGTCCATAAGTTCTTTTCTTTGGTGACCGTAAAATTTAAAGAATGGATCACGGCAGTAAAGCTTGAAAAAAGCTATACCAAAGAAGAAATCATAGCGATGTATTTGAATCAAGCGGATTTTATTTATGGTGGCACAGGAATCAGATCCGCGTCAGAAATATATTTTAATAAACAACCTAAAAACCTCAAGGTTGAAGAAGCTGCGTTACTCGTGGGTATGCTTCAGAACCCCTCACTTCACAATCCCGTGAAGCACCCGCAAAATGCAAAGAACAGACGAAATATTGTATTGAGGCAAATGGTAAAAAAAGGCCACTTGTCGACAGCAGAATACAACAAGCTAAAAACACAAGAGCTAAAATTGAATTTCCAAAGAAGCTCATCAGTCGATGGTTTGGCAGCCTATTTTAGAATGACACTGCGAGAGGAAATTCAAGACATCCTGCGAAAATCTGACATTAGAAAACCAGATGGCTCTTTATACAACATCTATAAAGACGGACTTAAAATTTACACTACGATAGATCCAATCGTTCAGAAACATGCAGAAATTGCAATGACTGATCACATGACACAACTTCAAAAAAGGTTTTTTAGCGTCTGGAAAGGTAGAGACCCCTGGTCAGACAAGGCAATAAATATTGATGCAAAATTGAGAGAAACGAAATTGAAGGAAAAGATCTACGAGTCAGATCGATATCAGAACATGCGTTCCCGATTTCTTGATGAGGTCATTAGCAAAATAGAAAAAGATATTGAAGGCTTAGTATTGGAGAGCAAAGATATTGACGAACTAATGTTAATGGATAAAAAAGGAAGTTCTTTCGCAAAATTGATTACCGAAAAAGGATATTCTGCTGAAAAAGCAGCGGATTTGCATAAAGTAAAAGCACATAAAGATTGGCCCACTCTGAAAGCAAAATTCAACGCTCTAGGAAAGTCAGTTACCACAGAATTTGGCCGACCTGTTTACATGAAGGTCTTCTCTTCTTCCGGTGTGGAAAAGGATACGGTGATGTCTCCCCTGGACTCAATCAAATACCAGAGAATGTTCCTTCAGATGGGAACAATGGCAATCGACCCAAAAAACGGCTATGTAAAAGCTTGGGTAGGCGGAATTAATTATAAATATTTTCAATATGACCACTGCAAATCCAGGAGGCAAGTAGGATCAACCTTCAAGCCCTTTGTGTATGCTACAGCAATATACCAGCAAGGTATATCACCTTGCATGCAAATCCCTGACATTCAATACTCAATCCAACCCGGAGAGGGTTCATTTGGTCTATCAAAGGCTTGGTCTCCTTCTAATGCCAAAGGATTTTCAGGGCAGTCAATGAATCTTTATCAAGGACTTAAGGAATCTGCCAATTCGATCTCGGTATACTTACTAAAACAACTTGGACAAACAAAGCAAATCAGGGGACTTGCCAATCAAATGGGTATCGATAGCACTCATCTCCCTATCCAGCCGGCAATTTGTTTGGGCGCTTGTGATCTTAGTGTTCTGGAGATGTCGGGAGCATATTCAACCTTTGCAAATGATGGCAATTACAACAAACCCGTATATTTATTGCGCATTGAAGATAAAAATGGTAGATTATTGTACAAAGATTCCGGTGAAAGCCACCCTGCTATTAAAAGTGAATCCAATTAC
This sequence comes from Saprospiraceae bacterium, assembly GCA_049316985.1. Classification (GTDB taxonomy): domain Bacteria; phylum Bacteroidota; class Bacteroidia; order Chitinophagales; family Saprospiraceae; genus CANHEE01. Next base: position 20,129 of record JBMOJB010000010.1, read on the forward strand.
GTAATGCTTCAGCTATTGAAAAATGTGGTCAAAGGTGCTCCCGGGATTTCTGAATTAAAAAGTGAAGTGGGAGGTAAAACCGGCACAACCAATGATTTTGTCGATGGTTGGTTTATGGGAATAACACCCGGACTTGTAGTGGGAACTTGGGTAGGTGGAGATGATCGCTGGGTTCGTTTTTTAAACATTGCTGACGGACAAGGCTCAAGAATGGCGCGACCTTTTTTCGCACGTTTCCTGAAAAGGCTGGAAAATGACCCAAAATCAGGATATGACTTTCACAAGAAATTTAAGGTGCCTCCCGGTGACCTTGACATTACTATAGATTGCGGCGAGTACAATAAAGCTGCAATTCAAAACAGCGATGAATTTTCAGAAAATAGTTTTGAAAATTAGTGAGTATGGCAATTGGATTGAATCAAAGAACTAACCAAAGTGTAGATTGGATCACGCTCAGTATTTTCGTGGCATTGATTGCCGTTGGTTGGTTTATGATTTATGCTGTTGGATATGGAAATACTGGTTATTCACAGGATCTAGGCGAATTTCTATTTCAGACTCAAATCGGTCGGCAGTCCATTTGGTTGTTGATCTCTTTTATTTTTTTCTTATTATTAATGACGGTTGACTGGCAAGTTTGGCGCACCGTTGCCTATTTTATCTATGTAGTTGGAATTATTTTGCTTCTTTTGGTACCCTTTCTGGGCAAAGAAATCAATGGCCAGAAAGCATGGTTTGCTTTCGGATGGTTTACTTTTCAACCTGCTGAATTAGCAAAATTTGGAACCGCTCTAGCACTTAGCAGTTACCTTAATAGCTCGACCAACCGACTGCAATCTCTCCAATCCAGGCTGATAGCAATGGGAATTTTTCTGCTGCCGATTGGTTTGATTTTGTTACAACCAGACGCTGGCTCTGCACTTGTTTTTTTATCTTTTTTCATAGTGCTATTTCGGGAAGGTTTTTCTCCAACACCCTACATTGTCGGCCTTGTAATTATTCTATTGTTTGTAGTTACATTCAAGTATGAGCCATTTTATGTGAGCACCGTTTTGGTAGCATTATCAGGAACAATATTTATCAACCAATTCAGGCTCAATAAATTTTACTGGTGGCTGGTGTACTTGGCTTTCTTATCGCTGATTGCTGCAGGAATTTATTATCAGTTTTATTGGTCATCATGGATTATCAATATCGTAGTTTGTTTTTCAATTGGCTACTGGCAGTACAGCAGAAATAAATTACGCGGAAATTTTCCAATAATGGCGGGCTTACTGCTTTGTGTGTTTTTTTCATTTACAAGTAGCTACCTGACCAACAATGTACTCCAAGACCATCAAAGAACCAGGATTAAAGTGTGGCTTAAGCCGGAAGAATGCGACCCTCAAGGAGAGTTGTACAATGTTTTGCAATCAAAAATGGCGATAGGCGGTGGCGGACTTACCGGCAAAGGTTATTTGGAAGGACCTATGACCAAACTGAACTATGTTCCGGAGCAATCAACAGATTTCATTTTTTGTACAATTGGGGAGGAGCAGGGGTTTGTAGGTAGTTCAATAATAATACTGCTATTTGTTATCTTATTGTACCGCATTATTAATATCGCAGAAAGGCAACGGGCTAATTTTTCCCGCTATTACGCATATTGCATTGCAGGAATATTGTTTGTCCACTTTTCAATTAATATTGGAATGACGCTGGGATTTTTCCCAATTATTGGAATACCACTTCCATTCATAAGTAAAGGAGGCACCTCCTTACTGGGTTTCACAACCATGATGGCAGTATTACTAAAACTCGATAGCAACCGATATTCAATATAAAACAAGCATTGAATTAATTCTTCTTGTTCAAATCCTTGATTTTCGCAAACAGGTTATCTTCGTCTCCCGGTGTGTATTTCCTTTTTTGGTAGGCGATTTTTCCATCTTTATCAAAAACAAACGACTGGGGCAAACCATTGAGTTCACCCGGTAAAACCTGACCGAATTCCCTATTGACATCGTTATATGCCTCCCAAGGCCATTTCTCCTCTTCTGCTCGTTTTGTGAAATTAGCAAAATTCTGTGGAAAATCATATGAAATCAATACAAGTCGAAACCGTTCCTCCTTTTTCCACTGCTCGTACTTTTTCTGAATTTCGGCGATTTCCAACCTACATGGATAGCATGTGGTTAGCCAAAATAAAAGGACTGTGGGTTCCTTGTGTTTCTTAAAAAGATCCGCTGAATTGATGAGCTTCCCTTCAGGACTTTTAAGTTGTATATCAAAAGGAAAATCGGGTTTGATTTTATTTTTCTGACGTGCGCCCGACACGTAATAATCTGTTTGAGAAATTGCAACATTCGCAAATAGCAGCAAAAAAAATAACGAGATTACAATTGACGACTTTTTCATTTCTTTATTTTAATATTGATTTTTTCCAGCGCATCTTTTGCCGGCTGATAATTAGGACTTAACACGAGCGTTTGTTCATAATCGCGTTTTGCATCGGCAAGTTCTCCCAGCATTTCTAATGCACGTCCTCTGAAGTAATAACCCAACACATATTGAGGGTCAACAGATACAGCAATATTAAAATTATCTTTTGCCTGTTTGACCGAGTCTAAATCCAGATACAACAAACCAACGTTGTAAAATGCATCGGCATTGTCTTTATCAAATTTTGGTATCTCCTTATAAATAGCAATCGCCTCCTTGAGTTTGTTCCGATTTTGATAGTACATTGCCTTCGCATGTAATGCTTGGGTACTACTTGAATCAATTCGAAGTGCTGTTTCGAGATATTCGATTGCTTTATTATCCTTCTTCTCATCCAATAGAATGCCAAGATTTATCCATCCATCAACTAAGTCCGCATTTGCAGCTACACAATTTTTATAAGCAGCTATAGCCCGATCTTTTTCGCCCAGTTCTTTGAGATTATTTCCCATCATAAAGAAAGCCTCAGCATTTTGTTTGTCCAACTGCAAGATTCTGCTGACCGTCTTGATTGATTCCTTATTTAACTTCACAATCATTTGCAGTTCCGACAACTTCAAAAGTGAAGGTATTCTTTCGGGATAAATTTCCACGATCCGTTCCATAGTTTTAATGGCCATCCTCGAATTATTATCATCCAGATAGATATCAGCAAGGAAATGATGATAGTATGGGTTCATCGAATCGATGGCCATGGCTTTTGCCATATCTTTGACTGCCTCTGAATAAATCCCCTCTTTGTAAAATGCCGCCGCCCGTTGGGCATGCAAAGTATCCGAATTAGGAGACAGGGCAATTTGTTCGCTCAAAGCATCAATTAGAGGATTTCCTGTTTTGACGATTTCTTGTGTAGGATTGTTTTTACAGGCAGATAATATTATCACCACAACACTACAAATCAATAAAAAAGTGTTTTTCAACATCAAATTAAATATTTTATAAATATTAATAAATTCACAGCATTCTCTGAAAGGCATTGATCAGTCTTTCAGGCAAATCACCTTGACAAGCAAGCTGATAATCTTTGTAGGAACAGGGCACCAATGCATGTTTCTGCACTTCACTCTTAAATTGCATAGGAATCTGCATCCACCACCTTCCACTTTTTGAACTTTGCCAGAACACCAGGTGGTAATTATGAATTTTGGAATCAACTATATACTCAACTAAACCATCAACCGATACCGGATAATCAAATTTTCTACTGAGAAAACCATCCCAAAAGTACCAAATCATCTGAGCAATAACCTGTGCAGTCTGCTGCCCGACATCTTTCTTCAAATCATATCCGTAAAAACCTATCGAACTTAGTTTGTCACTCATCCCGGCATATCGCGATAATCTGCAGGCTTCTTCTACAAAAAGACCACTTGGCGAACCGGAAAACTGCGCTGGTGCTTCTATATTTTTAAGTGCACTCAAATGAATTGCTACCATATCTGCATCGCGAATAATAGGCTCATTCTCCTCAATAGAAGAGCGAACATTCCCGAGCCTGATCACATCAAAATGCTTCATATCAAAATAGGTCAGCACGTCATTATCAGTCAAATGTCCTTGAGCACCAATAACAGAAAGTTGAAGTAGCTGATCAACTTCTTGTTCTTCAAGAATTGTATTGATATATTCACGATTCGAGCCATTTAAGGAGAGGCGCACCTTCTCATCAATAACCGTTAAGTTGACCTTTTGCTTTAGAATTTTGTATGAATTGAACTGTGCCGTCAACAATTCAGCATCTTCAGATAGTAGAACCGGTAATATTCCACCCTGCAACAATTCATTAATTAAAGGTATGATAAATTCCTGATTGCGCTTTCGAATATTTCCCAGATCAGCGATAGCCCTATCACTGTTATCCGGGAAACCAGAATAAGAATATAAATGCTTTCTAATCAGATCGGAAGTATTATCCAACCCAATTAAGGCGGTCTTTACGCCGTTAAGATCGGGGGTTTTCTTTGAGTAAAATTTTACCTGCGCGTTCAATTTATTGCCTTTTTTCTCAGCAAAATGCTTTTCAGGTATCAGCCAGTTGTGTAGCATTTCATATCAATTTGCACAAAAATATATCTTCCCATGCGATTTATTGCAAGGTTTTAAACGATATTTGTGACAAATTATTCACCGCAAATTTTTTTATGGAAGATTTATTAACAAAATACAAAGAAAAAAGACCAGAAATTGTCTTCGAATGGTTTGATACAGAAACAAACGCTGAGGGTTGGATTGTAATTAATTCCCTTCGAAATGGTGCTGCCGGCGGCGGAACCCGCATGAGAAAAGGCTTAACAAAAGATGAAGTAATCTCACTGGCAAAAGTGATGGAAATCAAGTTCTCAGTCTGTGGTCCTGATATCGGAGGTGCTAAATCGGGCATCAACTTTGATCCTGCGGACCCCCGTCGATCAGAAGTTCTAAAGAAATGGTTTAAGGCAGTTTTTCCCCTATTAAAAAGTTATTATGGCACCGGCGGTGATTTAAATGTTGACGAACTAAAAGATGTAAACCCGATTACAGAGGACTTAGGGCTTTGGCATCCTCAGGAAGGAATCGTTAATGGTCATTTCCATTCCGGAAAAGGGGAAAAAATTAACATTGTTGGACAGCTTCGTTATGGCTGCTCCAAGATTGTAGAAGATCCTGATTTCGTGCCTGATGGACCGAAGAAATACGCTGTTGCTGATATGATAACCGGGTTTGGAGTATCAGAATCAGTTAAACATTATTATGATATCTATCAAAAACAAAGACTCAAAGGCAAAAGAGCAATAATTCAAGGCTGGGGTAATGTCGCATCTGCAGCAGCCTGCTACCTAAGCCATGAAGGTGTAAAAATAGTTGGAATCATTGACCGCGAAGGTGGTCTATTGAATAAAGAAGGATTTACTTTTTTAGAAATCAAAGCACTGTTCGCAGCAAAAGAAGGCAACAAATTAGTAGCAGACAATCTACTTGATTTTAATGAAATTAACAATCAAATCTGGCATGTAGGTGCTGAAATATTTATCCCGGGAGCCGCATCTCGCCTTGTTACTCGCGAACAAGTTGAGGTAATGATTGCAAATGGATTAGAAGTGATTTCTTGCGGTGCAAATGTTCCGTTTGTAGATGATACCATTTTCTTCGGTGAAACTGCTACTTATACAGATGGTAAAATCAGTGTAATTCCGGATTTTATCGCTAATTGTGGTATGGCACGGGTTTTTGCATATTTAATGCAAAAAGATGCACAATTGACAGACAATGGCATTTTCACTGATGTATCTGAAACGATCAGAAAAGCTATGCTCAAAATACATTCAATAAATAACAAGACCACGGGAATTTCTTCAACAGCACTGGATTATTCTTTGAAAAAACTCCTGGAATAAATTTCAATCTCAAAATAAAAACCATTATTAGTCCAAAAAAGCATAATTTGCTCAATTAATGGAATATTTTTTCATAATATTTTTCAATTATTATAAAGAGATTAAAAAAAAGTATATTTTTGCTTCTTAATAAAGAGCGATAATAATTAATTGATTAAATTTTCAAAGTAAAACCCTATGACAAGAAAAGTCTTATTCTTCGTTTTATCTATTTCTTTTGTAGTTTCCGCAAATGCGCAAACGAAAAAAGCAATGGGCGGCCCTACACGTCCTCAACAGAAGTGGGAAGTTGGTGTTGGTCTTGGTCATATGATGGCAAATAGTGATGTAAAATACAAGCCGGGATTTGGTGGCACTATTCATGTCAGACGCGCGATTGACCACATATTCTCAATCCGGTTGAATGGTCAAGTTGGTGTCGTGAATTTCAAAGATGATGCTACCGTTCCAGACAGAAATCGCGGAGGTTTGAATTCCCAAGCTTCATTAATTCCAAATCTTGTAGCTAAGGGATTAGCTAATGCAGGTACAACTTGGTTTGCGGATGTTTCAACTTCTTACCTTTCTGGTTCAATTGAAGGTTTGATGAGTTTGAACAATTTTGACTTCACGCGTTCAAACAAAAAATGGGACCCGTACATTGGTATCGGAGTTGGAGCTTCTTCTTTTACAGCAAAAGCTAAATTACCTTCAGGTGATGTGAAAATCCGTTCCGGAAATAGCGATAAAGAAGGAAAATTAAGTCCAATAGCCCGCCCAATCATTGGTATTTCTTACAAAATCAGCCCAAAACTAAACATTTCTATTGAGCAAACTGCAGATTTTGTTTTTGGAAATCGCGCTGACTTGGTAGATGGAATTAACTACTACAATGTAAACAGACAAACTCCAAACAATGACGTTGTGTTGTACACCAACGTTCGTTTGAACTTTAATTTAGGTAAGAAAGAAGCTGTCGAGCCTTTGTATTGGTCTAATCCATTAGGACAAATTCAGGATGACATCGCTGAATTGAAAGCTCGTCCAAAATTTGATCCGACTGATACTGATGCTGATGGTGTAATCGATATGTTTGATCAAGAGAAAAATACTCCTGCAGGTTACTCAGTAGACACTCGCGGTGTTACCTTGGATAGCGATACAGATGGCGTTGCCAATGCAATGGATAAAGAGCCATTCTCTCCTCCGGGATTCAAAGTTGACAAAGATGGTATTGCCAATGTGCCTAAACCTAACTTTACAACCGAAGCTGATGTAAACAGAATTGTTGACAGCAAATTAGCTGACATGAAAGCTTCTATGGGCAAAGGTATAGTGGATTGGTTCTTGCCAATGATTAATTTTGATTTCAACAAAGCAACAATCAAGCAAACGGAATATGAGCAATTGGCATATGTTGCAAATGTTGTGCAAAGAAATCCTAAAATAAATATTGTAGTTACAGGTTACACGGATGGCGTTGCAAGTCCTTCATACAATGAAAACTTGTCTTATGACCGTTCTGAAGCTGCAATCAATTACTTGGTTAATAAATACAGTATCGATCGTAATCGTTTTGTTCTAAATTACAATGGAGAAAACACCAAATTGGTTGATACAAATTCTAAAAGCTACATCAACCGCCGCGCTGAATTCAAAGTTTCTACCGGAACTGAAAAAGATATGGCTCGCCCGGCTGGAGCAAGCATGAAAAAGTCTACCAAATTCAAAGGAAATAAGGAAGCAGGTTATTAATTTCTGTTTTCGCTAAAAAAAAGTGGAGGGGTAGAATATTCTATCCCTCTTTTTTTTTGTAGTAAAATCAAAATACTATTTTTGTAGCCAAATTTACTATTTTCGAAAAAATACTAGTTCACACAAAATCATTTAGGATGAATATTAAATTTTCTACACTACTTTTTATACTCACCTTTTCTTCGTCCGCCTATGGGCAAAAAGTGGTTTGGTCGCGTTTTAAGTTTGGTATTCAAACTAGCCCCACCATTTCATGGCTAAAAACCGATAATCCAAAAATTGGACAAAATGGTTTCAACACCGGACTAAAATTAGGGGCGACTGCAGATTATTATTTTCTGGAAAATTATGCACTAAGTACGGGTATAGGTTTTGGATTTAATCAAGGAGGCAAATTATTGCACGAAACAGGTGGCAATTTCCTTGCTAATTCAACGCTTAGCGAAAATAGATATAATGCTGTGACGAATAGCCAATCCCTGCCGGATCAGGTAAATATTAGATACCACATACAATATGTCGAAGCGCCAATTGCTTTAAAAATGAGAACAGACATCAGCGGTGAACACTTGCGAGCATTTGCGCAGGCACCAATTATTACTATAGGTGTGCGAACCCAAGCTAGAGGAGATATATCATCAGGAAAGTTTGAAACCTTATTGAAGGAAAACATCAAGGAAGATGTGAATGGATTGTCACTTTCCTGGGGCTTAGGTGGTGGAGTAGAATACAGCTATAACCAAAGTACCTCTTTGACTGCCGGTATTTTTTACCAACGGGGATTTGTTGATGTAACCAAAGATAAAAATAACTACACGATCAAACAAATCGCAGGTCAGTCAACACCAAATGACACATCAGATGATAAATTTGATCCCAAAGTAAAAGAAAACTCAAAAGCAGTATTGAATGCAATTTCACTGCGACTTGGCATAATTTTTTAATTCATAAACTTATCACAAATGTCCCTAGAAGTAGAAGGCAAATTATACAAGGTTTTTCCCGCTGAACAAAAATCAGCAACTTTTCAAACCCGTGATTTCGGACTGGAAATTATGAGTGGTAATTATCCACAGTTGATTAAATTTCAACTGACACAAGATAAATGTGCATTGATTGACAATTTTCAAGTTGGAGATTCAATTAAAGTATATTTTGACTTGAGAGGTCGTGAGTGGAATGATAAAATTCTTAGCAACTTGAATGCCTGGAGAATTGAAAGTAGTTCTGCTACAAGTGGAAAACCGGTTGAGTCGTCAGATAAACTTCCACCAGCTTATTCAGATGACGCTTTCACAGGTTTGGTATCAGCCCCAATAATGCCTGTAGAAGACGATTTACCATTTTAGATTTACATGAACCCTGCAAACGACTAATATTGTCAGTCTGCAGGGTTTAATTTATTCTAATGTTTGAAAAACCTACTGTCTTTTTGTTGGACTCCCCGATTGAATACCTTAAAGGTGTAGGTCCCGCACGGGGCGAATTGCTGAAAAAAGAACTGCAAGTCTTCACATTTCGCGATTTACTCTTTCTATTTCCCTTTCGCTACATCGATAAAACCCAATTTCAAAGAATTGTTGATTTACATGCTTCAAGTGGAGATGTGCAGGTTCGTGGCATATTGCGGAGAATAGAAACTTTAGGTGAAGGCAGCAAAAAAAGACTAGTAGCAAAACTCCGCGACGATAGCGGCAGCCTGGACCTCGTCTGGTTCAAAGGTGCTCAATGGGTCGAAAAAAACCTGGTTATCGGTGCTGAATATGTTGTTTATGGACGAATACAAGAATTCAATGCAGGGCTCAGTATTTCGCATCCCGAAATAGAACAAGTTAACGAAGAGAATAGTAAAAAGCAAGTTACTTTCGCTCCAGTTTATCCTAGTACTGAAAAACTGAACAACAAAGGACTCGATGCAAAATTTCGGCGGAAATTAATACAAGATCTACTTGAAAAACTTACAGAAAGAGACCTCCCTGAAATGTTGCCGCCCAATACATTACGTAAATTCAATTTTCCTGCACATTTCGATGCAATAAAACAAATTCACTTTCCAAAAGATGAGAATCAACTTCTTGCAAGTCGCAATAGGTTAAAATTTGAAGAATTGTTTTTCATGCAGTTGCGTTTACTGCACATAAAGAAAAAGAGGAAAACAGAAGCAAAAGGTTTCATTTTTAGTAAAGTTGGGGAGTATTTCAATAACTTCTATCAACATCATATCCCTTTTGAACTAACCAATGCCCAAAAGAAAGTACTAAAAGAAATCCGGAAAGATCTGGGCCAGGGTATCCAAATGAATAGACTTCTTCAAGGGGATGTAGGTAGCGGAAAAACAATGGTTGCTTTTTTAACTATGTTGATTGCACTTGATAATGGTTTCCAGGCTTGTTTCATGGCTCCTACTGAAATACTTGCCCAACAGCACTACAATGGCATATCTGCATTTGCAGAAAAGATAAATGTAACAGTAGGCTACCTTTCAGGAAATGTAAAAGGTAAAAAACGAAAAGAAATACTGGATCAATTGGAAAAAGGAACAATGCAAATCCTTATCGGCACACATGCACTAATCGAAGACCCGGTAATTTTCAATAATCTCGGACTGACAATCATTGATGAACAACACCGATTTGGTGTTGAACAGCGCGCAAAATTGTGGAAAAAAAACCCAACCGGCGCTCCGCATATTCTGGTAATGACTGCTACTCCTATTCCCCGAACTTTAGCAATGTCATTGTATGGAGACCTTGATATCTCAGTCATCGATGAATTGCCACCTGGCAGAAAAGAAATTATAACTACACATCGCACTGAAGCACATCGCCTAAGAGTCTTCGGATTCATGAAAGAAGAAATTGCTAAAGGTCGTCAGATATACGTAGTATATCCACTTATTGAAGAATCCGAAAAACTTGACTTAAATAATCTGATGGAAGGCTATGAATCACTAAGCAGAGATTTCCCTAAGCCGGATTATCAAATTAGTATAGTGCACGGTAAAATGAAAGCACAGGACAAAGACTATGAAATGAATCGCTTCATAAAAAAAGAAACGAATATTATGGTCGCTACTACAGTAATAGAAGTAGGTGTAAATGTTCCTAACGCGAGTATAATGGTAATTGAAAATACCGAAAGATTTGGCCTTTCCCAATTACATCAGCTTCGCGGGAGAGTAGGAAGAGGCGCTGAACAATCTTTTTGTATTCTAATGACCGGCTACAAACTGAGTGCCGAAGGGAAAGAAAGAATAAAAACGATGTGTGAAACTACCGACGGATTTAAGATCGCTGAAACTGATCTTAGACTTCGAGGCCCTGGAAATATAGAAGGCAAGCAACAAAGTGGAATGCTAAATTTGAAACTCGCCGACCTCTCGAAAGATGGCAATATTCTTCATGCCGCTCGCACAGAAGCCGACCAGATACTTGAATCCGACCAGCTGCTTGCGCGACCTGAACATTTAGCGTTAAGAAAAATAATGCTACAAATGGACAAACAAAGCAAGTCCTGGAGTCGAATTTCGTAAAATTACTATACTTTTGCAGCAATATCTGTTGTTGACTTTAAAAATTGAATTGACATAAATTAAAATATGAAAATAAAATTAGCATTCATTTTTGGTGGCAAATCGCCAGAACATGAAATATCAGTCATTTCAGCATCTCAAGCAATGAGCGCTACCGATAACAATCTATATGAAATCATACCCATTTACATTAGCAAAAAAGGGAAATGGTACACGGGAGAAGCACTAAGAGATCTGGAAAATTTCAGAGACACTGACGCATTGCTTTCGAAATGTGAAAAAATGTGGATAACTACCTCCAGTGACGAAAACTCAATCTATAATTATCCATCGAGCAGTTTTTTTAATAAAAATACATTTTTGCATACTATAGATATCGCAATCCCAATATTACACGGTGCGCACGGTGAAGATGGTGCGATTCAAGGATTATTTGAGTTAATGAATATCCCATATGTCGGTTGTAATGTATTGGCTTCTGCTTTGGGGATGGATAAAGTCACGATGAAAATAGTCTACCGTGAGCTAGGACTTCCTTTGGTGCCGTTTATTCATTTCTTTTCAACAGAATGGATGAATGACGCGCAACATATTCTCTCAGAATCTGAAGCAGTGCTCAACTACCCGGTAATTGTAAAACCGGCTGATCTTGGTTCTAGTATAGGAATATCTAAAGCCAATAATCAAGAAGAACTAAAAGAGGCGATTGATAATGCAATTCAATTTTCAAGGAAAATAATAATCGAAAAAGCAATTACTAATCTAAAGGAAGTCAATTGTTCGGTTTTGGGTGATTATGAAAATGCTATTCCGTCAGTTTGTGAGGAACCCGTAGTCCAAAGCGATAAAATTCTTTCATACAATGAAAAATACGTTTCCAAGTCCGGATCGAAGGGCATGGCAACACTAAAAAGAAGAATTCCGGCTGACATAGGCAGTGAAATGACAGAAAATATTCAGAAAATGGCAGTCCGAGGCTTCAAAGGCACTGATTGCAGCGGTGTAGCAAGATTAGATTTTATGATTGATATGAACACCAATACCGTCTACGTCAATGAAATAAATACTATTCCGGGTTCATTATCATTCTACTTGTGGGAAGCTTCAGGGATAAGTTTCGCTGATCTAATTAATCGATTGGTGAAGCTGGCACAAAAAAAGCACCGGGAAAAGAACAACCTCAATTTCAGTTTTGATCAAAATATTTTCAGTTTAAAAGGCGCTAAATTAGGTGGAAAAAAATAAAACAATCATCGTTACCGGGGCGGCAGGTTTCATTGGCTCATGTATGGTAACTGCGCTTAATTCTGCAGGCTATCACAAAATAGTGCTCGTTGATGACTTCAACAGAACAGATAAAAAAAGAAACTACGAAAATAAAAGATTTCTTCAGCTAATAGATCGCGATATTTTTCCAGAGTGGTTAGAAGCTAATGCTTCCTCGGTAGATACTGTATTTCACCTTGGAGCGAGGACTGATACTACAGAGCAAGATTGGAGCATTTTTCTACAGCTTAACCTTGATTATTCCAAAGCAATCTGGAAAATTTGCACAAAACATCAACTTCCGTTGATTTACGCTTCCAGCGCAGCTACCTATGGCTTGGGAGAGTTAGGTTACATTGATGACCATTCGATCGTCGACAAACTGAAACCTCTAAATCCTTATGGGGATTCAAAAAATGAATTCGACAAATGGGTATTGTCGCAAAAAGAAACTCCTCCCAAATGGTATGGTCTAAAATTTTTTAATGTTTACGGGCCCAATGAATATCATAAAGGTCGAATGGCTTCGGTAATCTTTCACACATTTTTGAAAATAAAGGACAAAGGAGAAATGCAGCTTTTTCGTTCTCATCGTGCTGATTTTAAAGATGGTGAACAATCGCGGGATTTTGTTTATGTTAAAGACGTAGCTAAAGTACTATTATTCTTATTTGAAAAACAACCTGAAACAGGCATCTACAACTTAGGAACCGGCACAGAAAGAACTTTTCTGGATTTGGCAAAAAACACTTTCCTCGCACTTGATCTGCAGCCTCAAATATCTTTTATTGACACCCCTGTGGATATAAGAAATACTTACCAATATTATACCAGGGCAAACATGGATAAATTGAGAAGCGCGGGGTACACCGCAAACTTTTACACACTTGAAGAAGGTATTCAAGATTATGTAAAAAATTATTTGGTCGATAAGAAGTATTGGTAGGATAATAAGCGCTTCAAAGTCGTAATATTTAAACTAAAAAGCTTTTTGATTTGCTTTAAAAACCAAATCAAAAAGATTTTTTTTTTATAGTTTGCCTTTAGCAATTTCTTAAAAATGTCACCGTGTCGTGCATATCAAGACTTAGAACCCTGTCATTATCAAGTACCGGGACTACTTTTCTATAATTTTCGATCATATTTTCAATAATTGAGGCCGTCTTCAATGGCCTTCTGAATTCCAATGCCTGCGCCGCCGTCATGAATTCTATGGCAAGCAATTTTTCAACATTTTCTATTACTTTATATAGCTTAGTAGCTGCATTGGCCGCCATACTGACATGATCCTCTTGACCATTACAAGAAACAATCGAATCCACTGATGCCGGTGTACAATATTGCTTATTCTGGCTAACTATTGAAGCCGCGACATATTGAGGAATCATCATCCCCGAATTTAAACCCGGATTTGGTGTAAGAAAATCCGGCAATCCTCTTTTGCCCGAAATTAGCTGGAAAACACGACGTTCCGATATACTTCCTAATTCCGCAACAGCAATAGCGAGAAAATCCAATACCAAAGCGATGGGTTGCGCATGAAAATTTCCTCCTGACAAAATTGCATTCTCATCTGGAAAAATAACAGGATTATCTGTCACTGAACTAATTTCAGTTGAAATAACAGTACTGACATATCGAATTGTATCCGCACTTGCTCCGTGTACTTGTGGAACACAGCGAAATGCATAGGGATCCTGCACGGAAACTTTGTCTTTGTAAGCAATTTCACTGTCTGCCAGCGTATCTAAAATAAACTGGGCAGTCTCAATTTGGCCACGGTGTGGTCTGATTTGATGTAATGGTGCCTGGAATGGTGACAATCGACAATTAAATGCGTCAACCCCAAGTACAACATTTAGATTGGCTTGTTTCAATAATTTATTGCTCTGCAATACGGCCCAAACACCATAGGCGGTTGAAAATTCAGTCCCATTCAGTAAGGCAAGCCCTTCTTTAGCTTTTAGCGTAATGGGATTTTGTTCAATAATCTTATAAACTCCTTTGGATGATAACCGGGTATTTCCGTAACGAACTTCTCCCAAGCCAACCAAAGGTAAGGCTAAATGCGCAAGCGGAGCCAAATCTCCGGAAGCCCCTAATGACCCCTGTTGGTATACAACCGGGTATGCTTCCGCATTATATAGCAAAATCATTTGCTCAATTAACTCAATGCTAACCCCAGAATATCCATGTGATAATGCATTAATTTTCAGTAACATCATTAATTGAACGATGTGAACAGGTACTTCATCACCCATCCCACATGCGTGTGATTGAAGTAGATTCAGTTGTAGTTGCTCAATTTCATCATTCGAAATCGCAACATCACACAAAGACCCAAAACCAGTATTTATACCGTAGTACAGGGTGTCTGATCGATCAATTTTATCCTGTACAAACTTGTAACAACGATTGATTAAAATTTTACTCTCTTCAGAAAGCGTTAACTTTCGCTTTTGGCTTAAGATATCCTGAATATTTTGAAGGGTAAGTGGTAATGGTGAAATGTGATGAAATGATTCCATTGGATAATATTTTCTTAGAATATGTCAATAACTGCCTTTGCAATAATATGCAAAGATAGTATTTACTTAAAAAATATGATAGCGTCATAAAAATTGCCTTCTTACAACTACGATACTTCAACACTGAAAAAACTGCTGCTGCAAATTTGTAAAGTAATTGAATTTTCTGAATTCAATAGTGTCACGCTGATTAACAAGCTCTCCTATTGGCAAACTTGCACATTCACAGTGCATTGGGAATGTAGTTAAGTGCAAAATTTATCATAGACTAAAAAAATGCCTTGAATTCAAACTTATGAAATTCAAGGCACTAAAAATATACTTGACAGAACTACTTTTCTTCAATTTTTACTTCTAAAGCCAATTCCTTCAGTTGAGAACCTTCTATTGAAGAAGGAGCATCAATCATCATATCTCGACCTTGGTTGTTCTTTGGAAATGCTATAAAATCACGAATGGAATTGTAACCGCTCATCACGGCACACAGGCGGTCAAATCCGAAAGCGATGCCTCCATGTGGTGGCGCTCCATATTCAAATGCTCCCAACAAAAAACCAAATTGGTCTTCAGCTTGCTCCGGTGTGAATCCCAACAATTTAAAATTCTTGGATTGAAGCTCACGATCGTGAATTCTAATCGAACCTCCACCTATCTCCACACCATTCAAAACCAAATCATAGGCATCCGCACGAAGATTTTTCATAGTTTCATGATCGCCATTTAGCATGTCCGGAATCTGATTCTTTTTAGGTGAAGTAAATGGATGATGCATGGCAAAAAAGCGCTCAGCTTCTTCGTCCCATTCTAATAATGGAAAATCCAGCACCCATAAAGGCTTGAAATCATCGGGATTTCTTAATCGCAAGCGACTACCCATTTCCAGTCGAAGTTCACCCAATTGCTTTCTCGTTTTTTCGAAATCGCCACTGAGGACGAGTACTAAATCACCCGCTTCTGCTCCAAATGCTTCTTTCCACGAGTTCAGTTCATTGGCGTCATAAAATTTATCTACAGATGATTTACAAGAACCATCCGTTTCTACCCGCATATAAATCAAACCTTTAGCACCAATTTGCGGCCGCTTCATCCATTCAGTGAGTTCGTCCAACTGCTTTCTGGTATAATGAGCAGCTCCTTTTGCACAAATACCAATAACCGCCTCAGCAGTATCAAATACCGGAAATCCTTTGCCCTTAACCATATCGGTCATTTCGACGAATTCCATTCCAAATCTGATATCCGGCTTGTCCGAACCATACAATCTCATCGCGTCATCGTACTGTATTCGTGGAAAATCTTGTAAATCAATATTCAGTGATGTTTTGAACAAGCGTTTGGTAAGCCCTTCAAAGGTATTGAGGATGTCTTCCTGATGGACAAAAGACATTTCGCAATCTATTTGGGTAAACTCAGGTTGGCGATCAGCACGCAAATCCTCATCTCTGAAACATTTTACAATCTGGAAATAACGGTCATATCCCGCTACCATCAAGATTTGCTTGAACGTCTGGGGGGATTGTGGCAATGCATAAAACTGCCCTTGATTCATTCTACTAGGAACCACGAAATCACGTGCTCCCTCTGGAGTGCTTTTTATTAAATTAGGTGTTTCAACCTCAATAAATCCTTCGCCCGCCAGATACTTCCGGGTTTCCAACGCAAGATTGCTTCTAAACATCAAATTGCGTTGTAAAGGGGCCCGTCTAAGGTCCATGTATCTAAACTTCATTCGAAGATCATCTCCACCGTCGGTGTCTTCAACCAAAGTAAAAGGTGGTGTTTTTGAAGCATTTAAAATATCTAAATCAGTTACTTGAATTTCAATTTCACCGCTGGAAATTTTATCATTTTTTGAAACTCGCTCGACTACCAAACCTGTGGCCTGAACCACATATTCGCGCCCCAAACTCTTTGCTCTCGCCATTAATTCGGGCGAGGATTTTTGCTCGTCAAGAATCAGTTGAGTAATACCATATCGGTCACGCAAATCGATATAAATCATAAAGCCCTTATCGCGGGTAACTTGCACCCAGCCCGAAAGTGTAACTGTTTTTCCAACATCAGACAAATTCAATTGTCCACAAGTATGCGTTCTATACATAAACTCTTTTCCTCCAGTGGGGGATTTTACTTATTTAAATAATAATGGCTTTTAACGAGAATTAAGTAGCCTTAGTTTCAATTTCGTGATCTTGTATATTTATTGATAAACAAACTCACCGTGTACACTCCTGACTATGACCTGATTTTTTTCAGCTTCTTCAACATAACCTATTATCTGTGCCTCGATGCCAAAACTATTGGATAGTTCGATCATTCGCTGAGCCGATGCATAATCCGTATATATTTCCATGCGATTGCCCATATTAAAAACCTGGTACATTTCTTCCCAGGAAGTACCTGACTCTTCTTGTATCATTGAAAAAAGCGGTGGTGTGGAAAATAAATTATCTTTTACAACCCTCTTATTTTCAACAAATTTTAAGACTTTAGCTTGACCACCTCCTGTACAGTGAATCATTCCGTGGATAAAAGGTCGGCACTCGGCTAGTATCTGCTTCAAAACAGGCAAAAAAGTACGTGTTGGAGAAAGTACTAGTTTTCCTGCGTCAATTAATGAACCATTGACATTAATGGGATCAGTAAGCCTTTTTTTACCGTTATATATAACATTTTCAGGAGTATTATGGTCATAACTGTCGGGATACTTAAGGGCATAATCGCGGTGAAAAACATCGTGTCTGGCAGATGTTAAACCATTGCTACCCATTCCGCCATTGTATGAACTTTCGTAAATGGCTTGTCCGTAAGAAGCCATCCCTACGATAACATCCCCAGATTGTATATTATTAATAATCAAATCTTTACGTTTCATTCGCGCAAATGCCGTATAACCAACATCAATCGTTCTCACTATATCTCCGACATCAGCGGTTTCTCCACCTGCCAAATGAATATCTACTCCAAAATCGCGCATTTTGTCAGCAAATGCAACAGTAGCATTGATCAGTGTCGAAATAACATCCCCACTGATCAAATTCCGATTTCTCCCTATTGTAGAGGATAAAATTATATTATCTGTACAACCAACACATGCCATATCGTCAAGATTCATCACGATAGCATCCTGCGCAATTCCTTCCCAGACACTGAGGTCATTTGTTTCCTTCCAATAAATGTACGCGAGACTGGTTTTCGTTCCTGCAGTATCGGCATGCATAATATTACAATATTCAGGGTCTGAACCAACATAATCTGGAAGCAGTTTGCAAAAAGCAAGCTCAAATAAGCCTTTGTCCAAGTTCTTAATTGCCTGATGTACTTCATCCTTTGTGGCAGAAACGCCTCTTTGGTCGTATTTATACATTGAATAAATTTTTACGCAAAGTTACAGTTTATTAAAAATTATTGTCGCTTATCATCGCTTTAAATTTACCGGTTCAGCCATATCGAATAATAATATTCATTAATTCCAAAACAAATAACGAACTCAGCACTCACAGGTATAGCAAACAAGATACAAAAAGATGAAAAACATGCGCAAAAAAAATAAATACTTCGCAAAAAAATGAAAAAAAAGGCAATTTATTGGCATTTATGACTACAATGACTTACCTTTGCAGCCGAATTTCTCCATTTATTGTGCGATGCACTAAAACGTTGATTTTCAAGCCGTTCAGTGCAAGCGGAATTTTGCACTTAAAACCTTATTGTTTAACTTTTTAAAACATGGGGGGAATTCTCTGAAAAGAAAATGAACCTGATGCCAATTTTGCAAAATGCAAGAAGAAAATGTAGTAAATGAGCAAGAAAATTTGCTCGACGCTGAATCAACAGTAAATGAAACTGCTGCTGATGCTACACCTGAAACTGTTGTAAGTGAAACAGTTGGAGAAACTGAAGTAGAAACACCAACCGTTGAAGCGTTAGCTGAAACGCCTGCTGTAGAAGCGGTAGTAGAAGCTGAAGTTGAAACACCAACTGTTGAAGCAGTAGCTGAATCGCCTGTTGTAGAAATAGTAGTTGAAGCTCCAGTTGTGGGAGTCGAAGTTGAAACACCAACCGTTGAAGCGGTGGCCGACGTGCCTGTTGTAGAAGCGGTAGTTGAAACACCAACCGTTGAAGCGGTGGCCGACGTGCCTGCTGTAGAAGCGGTAGTTGAAGCTCCAGTTGTAGAAGCGGTAGTTGAAATCGCAACCGATGAAATTGAGGAACCTGTTGTTCCTGAATTAGAAGAATTGGATGTTCGCAAAGTAGAACATGAAGACCTTGTGGAAGAACAAGTTGAAATCGTGGAAAATACTGGTGACTCCGCAGTTACAGGTGCCGGACATGATGATTTCAATTGGTCTGTTGGCAAAAAAATGAAAATGGCTTATCCTACAGAGGAGAAAGCAACGCTTGAGGCACAATACGACGCTTCAATGAGCAATCTTAATGAAGGAGATTTAGTAAAAGGTCTTGTAATGGCAATCAGTGGCGGAGACGTTGTTTTGGATGTCAATTACAAGTCTGATGGATTGATTCCTCTTTCAGAGTTCCGCGATATGCCGGATTTAAAACCTGGCGATCATGTTGAAGTATATGTTGAAAAGCAGGAAGATGCTAGAGGACAGTTAAAACTATCCCGTCGTAAAGCTAAGATCCTTCGCGCTTGGGAAGACATCGTTGATTCATTCAAAAACGGAACGGTTATCAAAGGTTTTGTTGTCAGCAAAACCAAAGGTGGACTTATCGTGGATGCCGGTGGATTGGAAACATTCCTTCCAGGTTCTCAAATCGATATCAAACCAATCACTGATTATGATGCATACGTGGGTAAAACCATGGAATTAAAAGTAGTCAAAATCAATGAGACGATTAAAAATGCAGTTGTTTCGCACAAAGCATTGATCGAAAGTGATTTGGCTGAGCAACGTGAGCAAATCATAGGTGGTCTTGAAAAAGGTCAGGTATTGGAAGGTGTTGTCAAAAACATCACTGATTTCGGTGCGTTCCTGGATTTGGGTGGCGTAGATGGATTGCTATATATTACTGATATTTCATGGGGTAGAATTAATCATCCTAACGAAGTACTTAAGTTGAATCAAAAAATCAATGTGGTAGTTCTTGATTTCGATGAAAACAAGAAACGTATCTCTTTGGGTATGAAACAACTGATTCCACATCCTTGGGAAGTCCTGCCTTCAGAAGTAATCGAAGGTTCTATCGTTAAAGGAAAAATTGTAAATATAGAAGATTACGGAGCTTTCCTTGAAATCCAACCGGGTGTTGAAGGTCTGATTCACGTTTCAGAAGTTACCTGGAGCAACCAACCAATCAAT
This sequence comes from Saprospiraceae bacterium, assembly GCA_049316985.1. Classification (GTDB taxonomy): domain Bacteria; phylum Bacteroidota; class Bacteroidia; order Chitinophagales; family Saprospiraceae; genus CANHEE01. The sequence continues at coordinate 40,368 of JBMOJB010000010.1, forward strand.
GCACGTGAGTACTTCAAATTAGGACAAGAGTATGATGCAAAGGTGGTTACTATTGATCGCGACGGGCATAAAATGTCGCTGTCTTTAAAACAACTTTCCGGAGATCCTTGGTCTGAAATTGAAGGAATTTACCCTGTTGGAACGCGCACTACAGGTGAAGTGAAAAACATCACACAATATGGTGTATTTGTTGAACTTCGTGAAGGAGTGGGTGGAATGATTCACATTTCCGACTTGAGCTGGACAAAACGTTACCCACACCCTAGTGAATACACAAAAGTTGGACAGCCTATTGATGTTATCATTATGGAGATCAATGCTCATGAGCGTAAATTGAGTCTCGGCCATAAGCAATTAGAAGAAAATCCTTGGGATTCATTTGAAACAGTTTTCCCTGTTGGTTCTTATCACATGGCTACCATTACACGCCGTGATGACAAAGGTGGTATCGTTGCATTGCCGGGTTTAGAAGCTTTCGCTCCTAAAAACCACTTGAAAAAAGACGACGGAAAATATGCTGAAGTAGGTGAAGAACTAATGTTCAAAGTGATCGAATTCAATCGCGACGACAAAAGAATTTTGGTATCTCATACTCGTTATCTGGAAGAAATCAGAAAAGGTGCTGATGAAGCAGAAAAAGTTGCTAAGAACGTTGAATACGATGCGGCTCGTCAAGCGCTGAAATCTACGCAGGATAAGGTTGAAAAAACAACACTAGGTGATATGGATGCGCTTCAGCAATTGAAAGAACAATTGGATAAGGAATAATAGCAGGCCATTACAGAAATACGAATCCCCGTTCAGTGTCTAAACTGGCGGGGATTTTTTATTTAGGAAAACTAATCTTGCCCATCGAAACAGGAAGCAGTCCCTTATCGGTATAAACTAATGATGGATCACCACAAAGTGCCTCATTCGCTAATGCGGCAAACAAAACAGCTTCTTTTGCATCACCGGGTATTCCCAACTCAGATAGATCTTTGAACTTATAACCGGGAAGAAGTTCTTTCAAGTTTTCGATCAAAAATAGATTGTGCCAACCACCTCCTGAAACATATACGTGAACATTTTCGTCGACAATTACATCTTTGATGGCTTTTGCGATACTCCACGCAGAAAAGCGATTGAGTGTGGCCATTACATCTTTTGAAGATAAATATCCCGTATTACTCTTTCTTTGAGCTTCTTCTAAGTAACCCAAATTAAATAATTCGGGGCCTGTGCTTTTTGGATAGGGCAACGAAAAAAAATCATTAGAAATCAACGCATTGAGCAATAATTCGTTGATCGTTCCGGTTTGAGAAAAGCTGCCTCCTGCATCAAATGAAACACCCTTGTACTTTCGGCAATATGCATCCATTATCGTATTGCCAGGACCAGTATCACTTACCATGACTTTAGCCGAACTATAAACAGAGGGTAAAAATGTAAAATTCCCAATACCTCCGATATTTAGCATGATGCGGTTTTCACTTTTTTCAGAAAAAAGCAAATAATCACCGTAAACAGCTAACGGCGCACCTTCTCCGCCGACCGCAATATGTTTTTGTCTAAAATCACTTAGCGTAATTACACCACTCTTGACAGCGATATGATCCCCATCTCCAATCTGCAAAGTACCATTCCCGAAATCTTCCGTACTGTGTTGAGATCTCGGACAATGCATAATAGTTTGACCATGACTGGCAACGATGTCTACATCTGAGGCACTGATTCCCCAACTTTCAAGGCACTGCAATACAATTTCACCATATAATAAGCCTATCCACTCGTTCAATAAACAAAGATAGGGCAAATCAATGTTAGGGCGTGCGAACACTGATCTTATTTTTGACTTAATGTCTTCCGTATAGGGTACGGATTCAAAATGAAGCAACTCAACTTTAGTTGCTCGGCCACTTCCTTTAAAGCGACAAAGTGCAACGTCGAGGCCATCTAGTGAAGTGCCGGACATCAAACCCAATATGTATCGGTATTCCTTTTGAGAAATCTTATAAAGCTGTGCTATATTTTGGTTCATTCGATTTGTGTCTACCAGATATCCTGAATTAACAACTAACTGCTAACATAACTGCACTAGCTAATCATTTTCGTTGGTTTGGTACAGAAAGCAGTAGTAATTTTGGGATAGATTCATGAAATGTTATAGTGAGATTTGTGTTGTCCTTTTTTTCGAGTGTGAATGAGAAGATTTGTTGATGGAGTTCAGTTGATTATTTTTTTATCCTCTCTCTTTCCGTTTGTTTTATTTTGTACGAACTTCATCAACACTTCTCACTTTCCTTTTCCTTGAATCAACACCACTACGGTATAAAATAATATTTTGAAGTCAAGACCCAAGGTCCTGTTTTCTATGTACAGCAAGTCAAATTTTAATCGCTGTACCATTTCTTCCACGTTCGAAGCATAACCGTACTTCACTTGTCCCCAGGAAGTTATTCCCGGACGCACTTTCAATAAATGCTTGTAATGTGGATTTAATTTGACGATTTGATCAATATAAAATTGCCGTTCAGGTCTCGGCCCTACTAAACTCATATCCCCAATCAGCACATTCCAGAACTGCGGTAACTCATCGAGACGGTATTTCCGCATTACTGCTCCCCAAGCAGTCACCCTATTATCATGATCAGAAGAAAGCTGCGGGCCTTGTGATTCGGCATCAGTAAACATTGAACGGAACTTGTATATAAAAAAGGGATGCCCATTTAAGCCAATCCTCTCCTGAGAGTAGAAAATAGGCCCCTTCGAAGACAAGAATACTCTCATTGCAATATACGCGTAGATTGGCGATAAAAGCAATAACATCAAAGCACTAAACGATATATCGATAACTCTCTTAGCGATCTGTTGCCAATTGGGCATGATTTCTTGCTGAATCTCGATAAGTACAGCACCGAAAACATGGTTCATTTTAACCGATCCCAGCAAAATATCGTACATATCAGGAATAATCTTTATGATCAGGTCGTCGCCAAAATCATATAAGGTATCAAGTATTCCACTCAATCTGTTGTGCTCAGAAGTTTCGATAGCAATGATTACCTCTTCAATTTGATGATTCGAAAGCACTTTAGTCAGCTCATCCAATTTGCCTAATTTTGGCAAAAAACTTTCCAGATTATTTGTACTTTCTCCGTTTATATCCAGAAATCCAACAAAGTTATTGCCGAGGCTTTTTTTTCTGCCGTTAATGTCCTTGTAAAGTTCCAGGGCATTTTGATTCCCACCAATAATCAGTGTTTTAAAAGTTACTTTTCCTGATTTCAACCTCCTGCTTGCTCGGGTCAAAATAGCCATTCTTGCAGTAGCTGTTAACAAGAAATGCAGAGAAAATAGTACAAAAAAGGAAAAATAGTAATAATTGTAAAAGTCTGAACTCCTCCTTTGGATATTTATAATATCATCGAGAATCAAGGCGAAAAACAAAAAAAGAACTCCAAAAAAAGTCAGAAAAAAAGTTCTTGAGAGTGTTTCTAAACGGGAAAGCCTGTAAATATCCCTGTAGATGTCAAAAATAGAGTAAAAAAGAAGCCAACCTGTTGGAATAATTAGGATGCCCAACAAAAATTTTTCATTTAGCAGTACCTCAATCCCAAAAGGAAATCCCTCAATTACTTTACGATAAATGAAAAAGCACGCCCATGCCATCATAGCCGTCAGAAAATCTGCCGTCATGTATTTCAATAGAGCCAGTCTGCGAGTGTGAATCATAGTGCCTACTTCGGATAAACTAGCTTGATATTATCTATTCGCAATTCCGCCTTTTTTAGAAGCTGATTTCCAGCATCGTCAGTTGGAATCTGAGCAGAAAAGATAAAATTGAATGAAGGATACTCCCTGGAATCATAATCTCTGAAGCGGAATTTAATATATGCTTTATTCCATTCTGATCTCGGTTGAAAAGTTGCTATCTCTAGCCCTTTCAGTCCATTCACGGAATTCCCGGCCAGATCAACACGAAGTTCTGCGGTACCTTGGTAATCAACTTCCAGATATACATCGCTGAGGTATGGTATGCCTTCAATAGATGTACTGGTTGTTACAGAGAGCGTATCACTAGGCCCCGTCACTTCGAATAACGCACATTTTTTACCATACTTTGCGCCCTTGTCTGTTATTTTGAATGTATTTGATGCATCTGCACCAGTAATAAAATTCAGAGAATTCTTTGTTTCAAAATCTTCCAGCCACTTAAATGTCAGGTCGTTAATATAACTTGTCTGTGGGCGAATTGTATCTGTTCTTCCAGCGCTAAGATTTAAAGTTGCATCATATCGCTTGTATAAGGTATATATTGCCGGCGTGGCAGAACTGCCATTATTGCGTATGATCGGAAAAATAATAACTTCTGTCTTTCCCGTTGCAGGAATAGGCAGCTCCCCTGGTACCGCATACCCACCAATTAGATTGCCATTTACATATACCCAACCCTCGGTAATTTTACTGGATGCCGCTCCTTCAGTACTTGCATTTGTCTGCAGTTCGAAAGGTTTTATGTAGATATACGAAGGCACATCCTCAGGTTTGTCACAAGCAAAAAAAACAACTCCAACCAATATCAAAAGTAAAAAGCTCTTCATGTAAACAAATGAATGATTTCAACCAATAAAAACGTGCTGCAAAGATAGGAAAAATAAAGGAGGAGGATAGGCAAGATGAAAAAAAAATGCCAGAGCCTTTTTCAAGAATTCTGACATTGTACTGTTCTAATCTTCCATTAATTCAGCATCATCAATTTCAACAGGATTGTTCAATAAAAATGATGCAACTGCTTTGACGGAATTGTCTATATATCCATAATTTACTTCATAAAGAATAAATTTTCCTTTTCTATGGGTAGTCACCAAACCAGCAGCCCTTAAAATACGCAGATGCTGAGAGGTAATAGATTGTTCTAACTTTAATGTATTATATATTTTATTGACATTGATGGATTTATTTTTATCGATAAATTCCAGAATTTGAAGTCGGAGGGGATGCGCCAAAGCACGCAATATTTCTGAAGAAACATCAAGTTTGGCCGCATCTATTTGAGAAGTTAATTTTCCCATAGTGCTCGTTAGTTTTGATTATAAAATAGCGTCTGTTGATTTTGTATGCAAATATACTATTATTTCAATCAACAATAAATTTTTATCATAAAAATTGACATTATTTTTAACATATAAGAAAAAAGGCAGTTTTTAACTATTGGAATGTCTGAAATATGTGCATATAAAAAAACTGCTACAAAGAATACTCTCTGTAGCAGTTGCCATTTTATGGGTAAAATGTTTCCGTTTCGTTTAACATGATCGAGGGGATGAAAAAAATTCCAACTACTATTTTATGTTCATTGGGTAGTATCATTGCTGAGATGTGTATTACTCATCAAAATAGATACTTAATAGTTGGAATTTTTCTTTACACCTTAGTTAAAAGTTAGCTCTTCTACCAATTTGGATATTTGATTTAGACGTTCTTTATCCAATGTATAATAGATAAACTTACCCATACGCTCCGTTACTACAACGCCTGATCGACGTAAAATAGCAAGGTGCTGAGAGGCTACAGATTGCTCAAGACGCAACTTCACATACAGTTCAGTAACTGTAAGGCGCTCTGCCTCTTCAAGAATCTCAATAATTTGTTGACGTAGTTTATGGTTGACTGCGCGCAGCACCAAAACCGCTTTTCTCAACTCAACGTAGTCTAGGGCAATATCAGACTTACCCTTTTTGAGGACGATAGTTTCGTTTTTCTTTCTCATAATATGTTAAAAAGTTTGATTAAGTAATACGACTGATGATAGTCACAAATCATGCCAAAGTATCGTATTAAATAAATAAGTAAAGTATAGTTCCACTGAAATTCAGTCAAAAATACAACTATAAATTTAAAAATAAAAAGAAAAAAGATAGATTTATTTTATCGATATCAGCTAAATATTTTCTTGGCAGTTGTGATATTTGGCTGCTTGCAATATTCGGGACTAAAACTGATAATATCGGAGAATTGGCCTTTGTTAAATTGATGTAATGCTTGCACGTGCATTAATCTTGCGGTACATATAAGTGGAAAGTAAATCAGATTGGGTGAGTCGCCTAAAACTTCCCGACATTTCTCAGCCGCATTTCCAGTTAGTATGACGATTCTGTTTTTATCGAGAAACTGATCAAATGAATTATTCTCGACAATCAGGCTATGTAAATCTTTTAAAGTTTCTCCTGCGGCATCGTAAAATGCAGTATAAACCTCCATTCTTCTGGCATCAATCATTGGAATAATAATCGATTCTGAAAAGCAAAAATGGGTACTAGCCGCTGCCGCAAGCATCTTCAGTGTATCTATGGCAATAAGGGGCTTATTCAAAGCATAACACATACCCTTGGCTACAGAAGCGCCAATTCGCAAAGCCGTGTAAGAACCAGGTCCCGCACTTACACTGATCGCATCCAGATCTTGTGCTACACATTTAGCTAATGCAAGACAATCTTCAATTAGTAAGGTTATCTGTGCTGCATGATCCATCAATGCGTCAGCTTCGGCATAACCAATGATCAAGTCTCCTTTGCTCAAAGCAATGGAACATACCTCAGTAGAAGTTTCAATGTGTAGAATTAGCGGATTCAAGAATAAGTAGTATGTAAGGAAAACACAAAAAGCCTACAGTATTGTCGAAACAATAATGTAGACTTTTCGTCATAAAATATCTTTCACTATATTGTATGGCAATTAAGCCAATGATGCAATATGTTTAGCCAAACCACTCTTGAGGTTTGCGGCCTTATTTTTATGAATATTATGCTTTTTTGCAAGTCTGTCAATCAAACTTACTACCTTAGGGAAAAATTTCTCAGCTTCTGCTTTGTCAGTCAGCAATCTTAGACGCTTGATTGAAGTACGAGAAGTTTTCTTGTAAAAGCGATTTCTGGTGCGGCGTACCGCTTCCTGACGAATTCTTTTCTTAGATGACGCGTGATGTGCCATAATCCTTGTGTATATTTAAAATGTTATAGACTAAAAAAGCAGATTTACAGGTATTTGGAAAGCAATAAAGAGCCAATATCCTGATTCGGAGTGCAAAGGTATATTGATTTTAGGAAATTGGCAATTTTTTTTACATTTATTTTTAAATTATATCCGAAGATCCAAGTTGGCAAAATTCTTTAGACTAAAATTCACCTCCTTTCTTTTGCAGTTGTTCTACTAAAAATAAGGCAGCATTTTCAATTTAAAAAATATAATACGTTACTTTTGAAGATTATTTACTTTTGAAGATTCAAATTTTACTTACCACTATGTCCAGGTGCTTGATGATTTTCATTTTATATGTGCTCTGCTGTGATGAAATTATATGTCAGTCTGTTAGTATTTCCGATGATATTAATATTCGCAGTGACAATGGTTACGAACTACTAGGGAGATATAAAAATAATATTCTGCTCTATCGTGACAAACTTGTAGAAAGTGAAATTGTTGCTTTTGATGATCAAATGCGAATGCGTTGGCAAAAAACCATCGAATTCGAAGACCGCAGGCCTCTCATATTAGACGTCAACGGAGGTCAAGATTACTTTTCACTGGTTTACCGTGCAAAAAACAAAAATGGCTATATTGTAAAAATAAGCAGATTTGATGCTGCTGCAACATTTGTTGACTCTATAATTGCAGTAACTTACGGAATACGAACTTTTAATCCGTCACCTCGCTGTATCTATTCTGAAAATAGGAAATCTGTACTTATTTATAATTATGATCAAAATGATAGAATTGAAGCTTCAGTCGTCGACCTCGACAATTTGAAAGTACTCTGGACTAAAAGTATAGAACTAAATGAAAACAGAAGAATCGGCACTCGTGAAAATGCGATTATTACAAATAAGGGGGAGGCGTTTTTCATCTTTGAAAAGGACAATAATATCAACCTGTTTTCCAACGAATCCGCCCAATTTACAATTTATAAAGTAGGTGCAGAAGAGAATAAAATCATAAAATTTTCACTCGATGAGTTTATTTCTTACGATATCGAATTTGGATATGACAATCTTAATAGAAATCTAGTCGCAGTTTCTTTAGCCTCCGAAAAAAATAAGACCAAAATGAATGGCACGTTATTGATAAGAAACCTCGAAATGGAAAAAATTCACTTGAGTTTTTTCCATTTCGAAGAAGAAACGATTTATGCCATTAGTGGAAAAAAAACCAGTACCAAAGTTTTGAATGATATAAAGATTCAGGAATTGGCATTCAGAAAAGACGGCGGAGTAGTTGCTCTTCTGGAAGAAATTCGACAGTTCTCCAGAAATATGAACAATATGGGAGTCAGACCTTATGCATTTAACGATCCGGTTGGCGGCCGGATTACGATTGATTACTATCACGAAGCGCTCCTGGCCGCTTCTTTCAATCCAGATGGGAGCAGACATTGGGAGAAAGTAATGTTAAAAAAACAATTTTCACAGGATGACGACGGCGTATTTTCATCATATGGACTGCTGAAAACACCTGCCGGACTAAGACTTCTCTTCAATGATGAAATAAAAAACGAAACCACAACCAGTGAATACCAATTAACAGGAGCCGGCCTCGTAGACCGCCATAGTCTTTTTAACACGTCAAACCAAAATATACAATTGCGATTTCGAGATGCTCTTCAAATCGGATCTGATGAAATTCTGATCCCCAGTGAATATCGAAGCCACCTTCGCTTAGTGAGGATTAAGTTTTAATGGTTGAGATGTTGAGATGTTGAGATGTTGAGATGTGAAGTACTTGTCATTAAAAATGAATAGTGCACCTGAAAATACGCCAGATGCACTATTAAAAAAAACTTATAAAACTACCGAAGGTAGAAAAATTCGTAATTCGTAATTCGTAATTCGTAATTCCCAATTCGTAATTCGTAATTCCCAATTCGTAATTCGTAATTCGTAATTCGTAATTCGTAATTCGTAATTCGTAAT
>JBMOJB010000011.1:0-48428 GCA_049316985.1 Saprospiraceae bacterium
AGTTCAAGTCAGCAGTTGAAGTAATACTTGCACTGTACGTGAAACTTGTAGCTCCTGGTATATCGGTGTATACACCTGCTACTGATGGAGAGCTTTGCCATTGGTATTCTGCGCCTGTTGCTGGATCACCTGTAAGGGAAAGTACAGTTACATCTGACCCACATATCGTCGCTTTTGATGCCAGAACAGTAACTGACGATGGCGGTGAAATTATTGTAAATGTTCTTGTAGCGGGCACTCCTGTTGTAGGAAATGCAGCGACATCTAAAGCAACTGTTGCGGCACAATATCCATTTTTGAAACCAACCTGATTGGCACTTACATTGCCTGCATTATCAGAGGCGATTACGAAATATCGAATTACATCTGTTGCAATTGCCGGCGAATTCAATAAAGTAAGATCAACATTGAAAAGAAACGGTGAGCTTGAATTTGTCGCTTCTACATATTTCCAGCCTGCTTCCAGACTTGAATTTACCGACGGCAAAGTATCTTGTTCAGTTGACTTCCTAAACCAGATACGCGGTTTTTGGCCAGGAATGATTTTGATTCCAGATGCATCTGTTATGTTTACACTAATTGGTACACTATTAGTGCAAATTGAATTTGGAATATTACTGTATGTAATAATTGGTCCAGCGACATCTGCTGTACTGGCGACACCAGAGAATTCATAAGCTCCACAATCAGGTGGCGAAGTACGAGTTGCGTTGGTAATATCATCGGTTACCAATGCTATTGTTTGACCGCCACTTTCAGCGAAAGTTGCACCACTTGGGACATTGCCAACAAATGTAATCTGCTCATAAAATGAATTACCATCCCTACCTCCCAATAGAGCTTTGGTTATAGAACATGCGGTATTAAATCCAGGATCAGTTATACCCGAGATCGGCATAACATTCATGCTAATTCCACCACTGAAAGGAGTAGTTGTATTTAATCCTTCTATATAGAAAAAGGAATTGGTGTTATCCGGTGCAAAATTGACATTGTTATTGCTTGTTGCAGCGTAATTAAATGCACCTGCAGCGGTAGCTTTTCGCATCAAAGAAACTGAGCGAGTCAAATCTACAGCGGTGACATTAATATCAAATATATTATTGATGCAATTAATCGTTGCACTCGTTCCGCTGAAGAAAACGCCACTTGCACCTCCACTTGTTAAATTGCCCGATAACCTAAAAGTATTGTTGTAAAAATTAAATGTACCGGAAGCAGGTGATGCCAAAATAGCATTCAGCGCAGCTCCATCAGTGGAAGTGCCGCCACTAAATCCGGAAAAAACGTTATTGTAAGCGGTAACAGTTGAGCCTGCTCCTACTAAGTTGAAACAGTTTAGTCGGTTTGTAGTTCCTGACGTATTGCTAAAATTAGTAAAGCTATTTTTATATGCATTGACCGTCAATGCAGAAGCCGTGTGGAACGCAAACATAGAACCTGTTGTAGTGGCTTTGTTGATAAAATTATCAAAAGTATTGTTGTAAATATTATAGTCGCTGGCGGAATTGCTGATGTATGTTCCGTACATAATTGCTGTTGTTGCTGAAGTGCTGCCAGTAATATTTTTGATACTATTGTTGTAAGCGTTTATTTTAGTGCCTAACAAATACAATCCACCGAAAGTATTGACTCCTGTAATATCTTCAACGATATTATTGTTAATTTGTCCACTGGTACTGCTTCCACTACAATATATCGCATAGGTAGTGACTAAATTTCCAGTGATATTGGTCAATGTATCATTGTTAATTTGATTGGACACTGTTCCTGCGCCAAAAATACCATAAAGGGTACCACCTGTACCCGGGAATGAAAGGTTTGAGATTTTATTTCCTGATATCACTGCGCGATTGCCACTGCTGTAAACAGTGTAAACGATACCAGTTCCTGTTTGAGTAATGTTGCTGACTTTATTATTACTCAGTGTGCTTGTGTTACCCGACAAGCAATACAATGCATAGATCGTCGAACTTGAAATCAAACCTGAGATATTATTGCCTGAGGCTATTCTCGTCTGTGTCAAGGCAGTCGATGAGTAGATTCCGTAATTAATAGCTGCATAACCGCTGATACCTTGGCCATTTAACGTATTATTAGTAATTGTTTCGGTTCCGTTAGCAGCGGTGCCTGTATTCCAATACCCATAGATAGTACCGGTTGTAGCTGTTATTTTCGAATTGTTGCTGAGTGAATTTCCTGAGAAAGTAAGGCTCGGTACTGCTCCGATATTGTAAAACATAGAAGTTGTACCAGTAGTATTTAAACCAATGTTGTCATGAATATTGTTGTTGTTTACCGTTAAGCTGTTAGCAGCTGCTGTATTATACATCAAATAATATACACCCGAACTTCCTTCCGCTACACATCCGGTAATTTCATTATTATTCCAGGTTACTGCACCAGTATAACCTATATTTCTAATTGCACAAACCTGAGAAGTAGAACTACCTCTTCTTACTTTTACTAAATTGTTGGTAACAGTTAAATTCTGCGCTGTTCCATTGGCATTGTAAATTCCATCTAATGTCAAAGTGTGAGTACTTATCGCGGTATTATCCACGATATTATAGTTGATATTAGCATTTGAAGCAAATTCAAGCCTGATACCATATGCTTGTATCGCTCCACCACCAAAATTAGTAATTGTATTTCCTGCTCCAAGGGTACCTACTGTGATATTGCCATCAAAGAAAGAGGCTGATCCACTTAGACCAATTGAAATACCGGTATATGCATTATTTATTGTGCATCCTGTAATTTCAAGACCCGTATAAGCGCCACCAACGGCAGTAGGGGTCATTGCAGTAGTAGCACTAATACCATGATGTGCTGCATAAATACCAATTTCATTAGTCGTGTTAGTAACTCCATTTAAATTGACACTACAATTTTTAATTTTAATATTTTGACTGCTATTGCTCGAGGACGCACTTAAAATGGCAATTCCCCATTCCATCTGTGTGGTAGCTGTAATATTCGCTGTATTTTCTTCAATGGTGAATCCATCAAGTGTTATATTGTCGGCACCATTGAATTTGAAAATACCATCTACCGTGGTAGAGGTTCCCACTTGTGCGGTTAAAGTAATAGTGCCTATGGCCTTAATAGTTACGGTATTGACAGCGCTGCTTCCAACAAAAGTGTTGACTACAAAACCACCTGTCGGTGCAGTTTCGCCCGCACTAACTTCTATGGTTACCGGTGCATTCACACCGCTGCTGTTTAGTGCAGTAATTGCTGCAGCCAAGGTCGGGTAAGTTCCTGGAACCGAAATTGTCCCGCTTAGTTGTGCAAAGACGCTGGTTCCCGAAAGAATCAAAAACGACATCAAAAAATAATGTAATTTAAATTTCATACTAAAAATTTTTATTTGTTAACAAATCTAAGATTAGGTGTACTGAAAGGTTGGGTATAGAATGGTAACAAATGTACAAATAGTTTTGAAATTTGCATCAATCTTATGTTAAAAAATTTTAAATTAATGTCGAAATGTGGTAGTATTAATTGTTGGAGTTATTCCTACAAAATATATATAGTGTATTTGGTTTATTGTCAAATTAATATTCGTTTTTGAAAGTTATTGTATTTTTTACAATAAGAGCAGGAATTTCACGTTTTCAGGGCTTTATTAACGTTTGTAAATTGCTAATATTTGGCTACCTTTGCCAAACAAAAAATATTGACACAATGGTAGTTGTAATAATTGGTGCAGGATTGTCAGGCTCATTATTGGCGTTGAGAATGGCACAAAGAGGATATGAGGTGAGGGTATTCGAAAGAAGGCCTGACATGAGAAAGACTTCCATTAGTGCCGGTCGATCGATTAATTTGGCGCTATCCAATCGCGGAATAAATGCCTTGAAAATGGTTGGTTTAGAGGAGGATTTATTGAAGATCGCTGTTCCCATGCAAGGCAGAATGATTCACCCACTGGGTGGGGACTCTTTTTTCTCAACCTACAGCGGAAGGAAAGATGAATTTATCAATTCAATTTCCAGGGGAGAACTCAATAAAATCTTATTGGATAAAGCAGAGTTATTTCCAAATTTATCAATTCAATTTGATTGCAATTGTCAGCATGTGGACCTCCAAACGGCTACTGCTCGTTTTGAGGACCTGAACGACAAATCGATTTTTGAAGTAAAAGGTGCCATTATACTTGGTACCGATGGCGCGAATTCTGCCCTGCGACAATCTATGATGTCAGATAGAAATATTCTTTTCAACTACTCGCAGGACTTTCTATCACATGGGTACAAGGAATTGAATATTCCCCCTGAAACGTCAGGTGTGCTGGAGAAAAATGCGCTGCATATATGGCCAAGAGGTGAATTTATGATAATTGCGCTACCTAATCCACAGGGTGATTTTACTGCTACTATTTTCATGAGTCACAAAGGTAAAATTGCATTTGAGCAGATTAGTAATGAGGAAGATGTTGTCGCTTTTTTCATGCAATTTTTTCCTGATATCCTCCCGCTAATTCCGGATATTGCAAAACAGTACTTTGAAAATCCGGTAGGCAGTTTGATCACCATCAAGTGCTCGCCCTGGCAGGCAAATGGGAAAACATTGATGCTGGGAGATGCTGCGCATGCCATTGTTCCTTTTTACGGGCAGGGTATGAACTGCGCTTTCGAAGATGTATTTGTATTCGATCAAATGCTGGATAAACATGGAGCTGATTTTAATGCCCTTTTTGAAGAGTTTCAGGACCTTAGAATACCGAATGCGAATGCAATCGCTGATCTGGCAATTGATAATTTTTACGAGATGCGTGACCATACTGCTAATCCCATCTTTCAAAAAAAGCGCATGGTTGAAACTCGCCTCGAGCAGCAATTCGAAGATTACTTTTCCAAATACTCCTTGGTCACTTTCAGAGCGGATATTCCTTATGAAGAAGCCATGAACAGGGGGCGTAAACAAGATGCCCTATTAATGGAAATCTGTGAACGGACAGAAGATATTAACTCACTCGATTTACTTGAGCTTAGAGATAAATTGTATTTTAAATAATTTGTAAATAATTGATCGTGTTTAAAAAAGATCAGATTACGGACATTCAAAATTTTATTGACGGAGAATTTGTAGCAGCGCTTTCCGGCAATAAAATGGCCAATACCAATCCAGCTACTGGACTATCAATCGGTTCTATTCCTGATTCAGATGAAAATGACGTACAAGCGGCCGTAATGGCGGCTAAAAATGCATTTACACATTGGTCGAGAACCAAACCCGAAGAACGTTTTGCTATTTTACTTAAAATCAGCGAATTGATTCTGGAAAATCTCGAAGCTTTTGCGCTGGCCGAAACTATAGATTCCGGCAAGGCGATTACAGCTTCAAGGACCATAGACATTCCACGTTCTGCACAGAATTTCCGTTTTTTTGCTGCGGCAGCACTGCAGTTTTCTTCCGAATCGCACTATATGAATGGTGATTCGATTAATTATACGCTTAGACAACCCTTAGGCGTAGTGGGTTGTATTTCACCTTGGAATCTACCCCTGTACCTTTTCACCTGGAAAATTGCACCTGCACTTGCAGCCGGTTGTACCGTAGTTGCCAAACCATCTGAAGTTACACCTGTGACGGCCTATTTATTGGGAAAAGTGTGCCGGTTGGCTGGTTTGCCTGCAGGGGTACTAAATATTGTACATGGCTTAGGTGGAAAAGTAGGAAATGCAATGTCAACACATCCTGATATTAAAGCAGTTTCATTTACGGGATCAACTGCTACAGGACGATTGATTGCGGCAAAAGCTGCGCCCTTATTTAAAAAGTTGTCTTTTGAACTTGGAGGCAAAAATCCGACTATCATTTTTGAAGATTGTGATTTTGATAAAATGCTGGAGACAACTGTACGTTCATCATTTAATAATCTCGGTCAAATATGCCTTTGCGGTTCCAGAATATTTATTCAGAAAAGTATTTATAAAAAATTCAAGGCTGCATTTTTGGAAAAAGTTCAACTGATAAAAGTTGGCGATCCCATGTCTGATGAAAGTTATCTCGGTGCTATTGTTTCCGAAACCCATTTTTCTAAAGTGATGTCCTGCATAGAAATTGCCAAAAGAGAAGGAGGTAATATTTTGTGTGGAGGCACTGAATTGAAGATGCCAGCTCATTTAAGCGGAGGCAAATTTATTGCTCCTACTATTATAGAAAACCTGTCATATACCTGCTCGACCAACCAGGATGAAATTTTTGGTCCGGTGGTTACTATTATGCCTTTTGATACCGAAGAAGAAGTATTGATGATGGCCAATTCAACAGAATATGGCCTGGCCAGTATTCTCTGGACTGAAAATCTTAGTCGGGCAATGCGGATGAGTCATCATTTGCAAAGTGGCATCGTCTGGGTCAATGACTGGATGAAACGCGATCTGAGAACGCCTTTTGGAGGAAAAAAAGATTCCGGAGTAGGACGTGAAGGTGGCTGGGAAGCTATTCGATTCTTCACCGATCCTAAAAATGTTTGCATCAGTTTTGAGCACTGATCTGAATTGCAAAATATATACTTTAGTGTCAAAAGCAGATCGGAAAAATTTGACATTATTAATCGATCATCTTTAATTTTTGTTACCATTGACTAATAAGCAAATTGCCAAAAGTTTTTCGCAATTGGGCGATCTGATGGAACTCCATAAAGAAAACCCTTTCAAAATTAAATCTTACCAAAGTGCCTATATCATCATTAGAAAAATGGATGATGCCTTGGCAGAAATGAGTTTGGCTGAATTGGAGTCAGTCAAAGGAATTGGTAAAGCTATCGCGGAGAAAATCCAGGAATTAACATCAACTGGTAAGATGGCGCTGCTTGAAAAATATAAAAGTGCGACGCCCGAGGGTGTAGTGGAAATGCTCCAGTTGCCTGGATTCGGACCCAAGAAAATTTATCAGATCTGGAAAGATTTACAGATTGAATCAATTGGTGAATTGTGGTACGCCTGTAATGAAAATAGGTTAACTGAATTGAGTGGTTTTGGTACTAAGACCCAGGAAGACTTAAAAAAGAAGATTGAGTATTTTCAGAAATCCAGAAATAAAAAATTATACGCCGACATTGAAGCATCAATTAGCGTCGTTCTCGATCTATTGAAAAATACTTTGCCGGATGCAAAAATTGAAATTACCGGGGCAATCAGAAGATTAAATCCAACAATTGAAAGACTGGAATACCTGATTGGAACAGAATCTTCTATAGAGGCGGTTTTTTCGCCAGAACTACTTGAGTTAGAAAGTGTACACGAGCATACTTTTTATGCGAAGACTGTTGTTGACGAACTACCGGTTACGCTATACGTTTGCAAACCCGCTGAGTTTGGTTCAAAGCAATTTTTATACAGTGCCTCAAAAGGATTTCTCGATCATTTTTTGGCAAGTAACAAAGGACTTGATTTTAAAAATCTGAGCAAAGAAACTGATGTTTTTGAGAAAGCGGGATGGAATTATCTTTTACCTGAATTGCGCGAGTCCATCCATGAAGATTTTACTTCGCTAAGTAGTAAAAAATTAATATTAGATAGCGATATAAAAGGTGTAGTGCATACGCATACCACTTACAGCGACGGCCTTCATGACCTGAAAGTTATGGTGGAACAAGCCATTTCCCTTAATTATGAATATATCGCTATTAGTGACCACTCCCAATCTGCATTTTATGCCAATGGACTTAAAGTTGACAGGGTATTGGCCCAAATGGATGAAATTGATCTTTTGAGTAAGGGCTTGAGTAATTTTCGGATTTTCAAAAGCATAGAAAGTGATATCCTTTACGATGGCAATCTTGATTACCAGCCTGAAATATTGAGTAAATTTGATTTGGTTATCGCTTCTGTCCATAGTATTTTAAACATGGACGTCGAAAAGGCCACTTCCAGACTAATAAAAGCAATTGAAAATCCTTTTACAACAATTCTGGGCCACCCGACTGGTCGACTGCTATTGTCCCGGCAAGGTTATCCAATAGATGTCAGAAAGGTCATTGATGCTTGCGCGGCCAACCAGGTAGCTATCGAGCTAAATGCAAATCCGTGGCGATTGGATATTGATTGGACTTGTATTCCCTACGCATTGGAAAAAGGGGTTTGGATATCAATTAATCCGGATGCACATTCTAAAGAAGGTATTAGAGATATACATTTTGGCGTGCTGGCGGCTAGAAAAGGAGGATTAACCAAAGAAAATTGTCTAAACGCACTTTCAATAGACGAATTCGAAAGATTTTGCAAAAAGAAAAAGATTTAATAAAATATTAAGACTTTAAATATTGATATTTTGGTACTTTTGCAACCATTAAATAAATACAAAAACATATGAAGATTAATTTTATTGTTGCTACTTTATTCATAGCACTTTTAGCAAGTAGTTGCGGAAACAAATCTGATAAGAAAGTTGAAGGTTCAACTGTTGAAGCAAAAGTTCCGGAAGGGCCAACTACATTGATTAAATTTGAAGAAGAAGACTACAATTTTGGTAAAGTTACGCAGGGCCAGGTAGTAGAACATTCCTTTGAATTTACCAATATTGGAAAAGAGCCATTGATTATCAGCGAATGTCATGCATCTTGTGGATGTACAGTTCCTGAATGGCCCAAGGATCCAATTGCGCCTGGTCAAAAGTCAAAAATCACTACGAAATTTAATACAGCCGGTAAATCCAACGATCAAAAGAAAGTCGTAACAGTTACGGCAAATACAGAACCATTTGAAACTTATATTTCTATTTCAGGTTTTGTAGAAGTTCCGCCTTCAAAAGAGCAAAGCAAATAAGTTGAAAATTGAAAGTTGAAAATTGAAAATGTAAAATCTTTTCAGTTTTCAACTTTCAACTTTTAATTAAATGAATAGCATGTGAGTTCCGACTCCACTACCTTGTTTGTAGAAGTCGCCGACAGTAATAATGTCGTCAATATCTTCGTACATATCTTCTTTCTTGTAGTGGAACATGTCCATTGCCAGTTTACAAGCCCACAGTTTAACTCCCGAAGCTTTTAGAATATCGAGAAACTCATGTACATCGGGCATATCAATTTTCTCCATTTCTCTTTTCATCATCATAGTTGCCAATGCTTCCATTCCGGGTAATGCACCCAGCATGGTTGGCATATGCATAGCGGGATTCCCAACAGTAGCCACATGCAGATGCTCCAGTTTTTTCTTGTGTATGGCTTCCAATCCGAAGAAAGTGAAGAACATTTCGGCTTCGATTCCTTCCATTCTGGCACCGTTTGCAAGCACGAAAGCAGCATATACATTCTCTAAAGTAGCCTTAGAGAGAATAATCATCATTTTTTTGATTTCACCATTATTTTGGTCCATTTTATTTAATTTGTTTAGGGTGATTAAATACAACTTGCAGGTTTTGGGATTCCAGCTATTTTTGACGCGGTTTTTAAAGGTGCGTGTGGGAATAACTGATAAAATTCTTTAATATCTGTGACTCCGCTTTTGCCGATTTTTCGAATACTTAATGGTACGTCATTTTTGAACTCCTTTTGCAGGTATTCGATAACTTCCCAATGGCGAGGCGTCATATCGATGTCAGCCTCTGCAGCAATTACATAACCGATATCTTTATTCCATTCGGCAAAATTGATTAGGTAGCCTTCTTCATTTACAGCTACATTTATTCCAGCTATTAACTTTTCCATAAAATAAATTTATTTGATTAATTGAAATTTTTTCCTGATTCTTGCATATTTGTCGATACAAAAGGTATATGAACACCTTTTAATAACATGTTCCAGTAAATCCATCTGAAGGCGAGTTTACCCATGTGGTTCATGCGGCTTTCTTTCAGTAATCTCAGCGGACCTACACCTGGGAACGGAAAGGTTCCTTCCACCGGTTCATGTGTATAGTTAAAATCGATCAACAGTGCTTTCCCACCGCCTGTTTCTACAAAGCAATTGGCATGCCCATCAAATTCTTCTTTTAAAGGTTCTCCATTGATAAATCTCACTATATTTTCTGTAAGAATTTCGGCCTCAAAGTGCGCAACAGAACCTGCTTTTGAAGCTGGAATATTGCTTGCATCACCTAATACAAAAATATTGCTGTAGTTGACAGATTGCAAGCTTGTTTTGCTGGTTGGCACATAATTTAAGTCATCGCCCATACCGGATCTTGCAATTAATTCATCTCCTTTGTTGGTCGGAACAGTTACCAATAAATCAAACGCAACTTCTTGTCCGCCGTAATCAATAATTTTTTTGTTTTCATTATCCACCTTTTCGATTGCGAAATCACTAACAATAGCAATATTCTTTTCATGCAACAAATGATCCAATGCCTCTGTCGCTTTTGGCTTGGTAAATGCGCCACTTAAAGGAGTGACATAGGTAATCGTAACCTTGTCGCGCATATCTTTTTGTTTGAAGAATGAATCCGCTAAAAATGCAAATTCCAATGGTGCAACCGGACATTTAATTGGCATTTCGGTAATGTGAACTACAAGATTTCCACCCGTCCATTCTCTCAGTTTGTTTCTCAAAGCCAATGCACCTTCGAAAGTATAAAAATCAAAAACAGACTTTTGCCATTCTTCACCAGCCATTCCATCAATTTCTTCGGGCGCAATTTTGGCGCCTGTTGCGATAATCAGGATATCATAATGAAATTGATCACCATTTGACATTTTGACGAAATTCTCTTCAGGGGCGATCTTCTCTATTCTGTCATTAATAAGATTGACTCCCTTAAGTATGAAATCTCTGATGGGTTTGATAATATCTTCGGGCGTATAGATATCAAAAGGTAAAAAAAGGTAACCCGGTTGATAATGATGTTCCTCTCTTTCGTCAATAATATCGATTTCCCAAGCTTCGGGCTTCAGTTCTGAACGGAGGTGATTGGCCATCATGGTACCCGCAGTACCTGCTCCTAATATGACTATTCTTTTCATAATTGTGATTTTATTTCTGTTGTTTTTAATTATGATGCAATATTATGTGCACGACATTTGGATAGGAATGATAATTGTTTCGCATGAACATGATAAAAGTCAGTATAATAAAACAGAGTAAAAACGCTTTTTTTATTTTGAATTATACTTGTTTTTTACACAATTTTGTAGGTGATTTAAGACGTTTTGTAACATTTGTTACTTGTGGGTAGTTTTGTCAGGACGAACGCACTAATATTGCTTTGTCTTTTGATTGCTTTCTTACTCAGGAGCGCCTACTTATAGGATGCTGAATTAGAGTTAAAAGTTTATCTGTTTGACTTTTTACTTAAATATTGGATGCCAACAATTTTGACCCTGTGGTTGATTATTGAAAATATGCGATTTCAACTATTCTAAATAGTGACATTTCGCTCTTGCGAAATGATTGCAATTAAGGCAACTGATCTTTTGCTATTTTTTATCAAATGCTCCCAAAGCATATTTGTTAAATTTGAGGATTAAGGCTTGCTAATTTATTATTCCTGCATATTTTAAAAGTAGCAACTAATTGTCTTATATTTGTTTTCTTTAAGGTTCAACAGAAGCTATCGTGCAATCAACCGATAAATGAGAAAATGCTTATGAGCATTAATGGCAAGACAAAGATATTGCTATATCTTATCTTCATTTTTGAATTAAGTGCCACTGCCATATTTAGTCAGTCCTTAGTTTTTAGTCCACTTACCATTAAAGAGGGTTTACCTCACAATTCTGTCCATGCCGTTTGTCAGGATCAATCCGGATTTATGTGGTTTGGAACGCAAGGAGGACTGGTGCGGTATGACGGGTATAATTTTAAGACATTTTCTCATGTTAAAAGCAAGGAGGGCGAGGAGATTTTAATTAGATCTGTTCATTGCATATTAATAGATTCTAAAGGTGTAATGTGGATCGGTACCGATTCAGATGGTTTAGTAACTTACAATTTGCATACCGGGGTGTGGTCGCAGTTTATTTCCTATGAAATAATCAAAGCAAGAATAAATGCTGTATTTGAAGACAAGCGATCGAGATTATTGATCGGAACTATGGGAAATGGTTGTTTTCTTTTAAAATCTACCGGAGAACTAGAAGAACACTATTCAGTTGAAAGCAATACACTAGGCAATAATAATGTCTTTTCTTTTGCTCAAACTGATGATCAGCGAATCTGGATAGCCGCTGCAGGCAAAGGGATCTATTATTTAGACACAAACACCAAACAATTGCAATCCTTGCACAATGTAAGTTCGCCCGCAGAAGATCTGAGCTCCTTTAGAAAATGTTTGTATGTACACAAAAATAATTCACTTTGGATCGGAACAGAAGGCGATGGTTTGTATATTCTTGATGTTGCACAAAAGTCTTTTCTGCACTTCAAAAAAGGAACAAAGAATGATATCCCTGTCAACTCCATTTCTGATATTCAGCCTTTAGCCAACGGTCAGATATACCTAAGTTCTGATGGCGGTGGTTTATTTGAATGCAACGCTTCTGCTGATAACTTCAGTTTCCATCCAGTTTTCAATACCAGCACAGCATCCTTAAACACTAAAAATCTCCTCAACTTGTTTGTTGATAAGGAGCAGAAATTATGGATAGCTACTTTTAATGGCGGTTTAAATATTGGAAAGCAAAACAAAAAGAGATTTCATAATTTGAAGGAATGGTCGGGACAAGATTTTGATCTCAGTAATCGCAGTGTGCTGGATATCTGTGAATCAAGCAGTGGTAAAGTATATTTTGCCACTGATGGAGGTGGAGTCAATGTCTGGAACAATGACAGTAAATTGTGGTCGCGAATTAAACCGAAAGGTAAAGCAGAAGGTTATTTAGCTAAAGCCGTTGTTAAATCGTTACTCGAAGATTCGAAAGGTAATATTTGGCTGGGATATTTTGGGGGAGGCCTGGATTGTTATAACCCGCAAACAGCATCCTTACAACATTATGCTTTTGAAGTTAATAATCCGCAAGGTCTTAGTGGTGAAATTATCTGGTCATTAAAGGAAGATAAAAACGGAGATATTTGTGTTGGTACATTAGATGGTGGGTTAAATATATTTCATCCTGCCACGAATAAATTTTCCCGCTACTTGCATCAGGAAGACAATGCGAACTCTTTGCTGGATAATCGAATTTTCACGCTATTGGTTGAAGAGGACACCAATATATGGATAGGGACGCAAAATAATGGACTCGATTATTTTGATAGAATACAAAATAAGTTTTTTCATTATATCAAGAAGGAAGAAAAAGGTGCTTTGAGTGCAAATGATATTCGTTGCCTTTTCAAAGATGCAAAAGGCCGGCTTTGGGTTGGAACTGAAAGCGGCGGATTAAATCTACTATTAGATGGCGATAAATTTAAGTCTTATAATCGTTCCTCAGGCTTATTAAGCAATACTGTGATGAGTGTTGTAGAAGATCAGGAGGGAATTTTATGGATCAGCAGTTTTCAAGGGATATCCAGATTTGATCCTGAAAAGGAAACATTTGTAAATTACGATTTTCACGTGCCGGACAAAGCCAATCAATTCAATCAATGTTCCTCGATTAAATTTAAAGATGGTACCATTGGATTTGGTGGAATCAATGGAGTTAGTTTTTTTCAACCATTGAACGTTTTGGAAAATTCTGTTGAGTCAGAAGTGCGTTTATCCGATTTTAAGCTATTCAATACTTCTGTTGTGCCTTTTGATGGTAGCAATATTTTGAAGGAATCGTTGGATGAAGTGGAAGAAATTCATCTTTCCTACGATCAAGACCTATTTTCTATAGAATTTTCAGCTCTGCAATACGATAATCCTCTGGATGTTAGCTATGCTTATCTGATGGAAGGCCTGGACGATCAATGGACAATCGTAGAAAGAGGATCGCGGTTGGTCACGTACAATAGTCTTCCGCCGGGCAGCTATATTTTTAATGTTAAAGCTACAAACAGCAATGGATTATGGAGCAACAAAGTGACTAAACTCAAGATATTTGTTCATCCGCCCTTTTATAAGACCTGGTGGTTTAGGCTTTTGTTGCTTGCTTTTTTCGTGCTTATTGCTGGAGCCGCTGCGCGATATTATAGTAAAAGGAGGGAAGAACAGTGGAAAATTACTTTGGTTGAACGAGAAAAAACAATTTTAAGTCTTCAAAATGAAAAGCTAGCAGCCGAGAACGAAACCAAGACAACTGAATTGATGTCCAAAGCAATTCAGATGGGTCACAAGATCGAAGTAATGTCAAGTTTAAAAGATGGATTAAGCGAATTGCGAACCGGACAAACTGATGCGCACCTGAAGAAAATAAGAGTTTTGGAAAATATCGTAAATATGGAACTTCAAAATGAAGACAGTTGGACACAACTAAACTTGTACTTCGATCAGGTAAATCACCATTTTACTGAGAAGCTATTAAAGACCTACCCGCACCTTACTCAAAATGATCTGCGAATATGTATTTTGATAAAATTGAACTTGTCCATAAAAGAGATGGCCTCGCTTTTAAATGTATCTGTTCCCGGAATCGAAAAAAGCAAATACCGCTTGAAGAAACGTTTGTTTTTAAGTTCTGAAGATGATCTTACCGAGTTTCTCAGAACTTTTGAATAATAACTAATCATTCGAACCAAGTAAAAGGCGGTCAATTTGGATAATTTATTGCTCTGCTATCCTAATTTCACTTAAATTAGCGAGAATTTTCATGTGTCCGGTATTTGTCTTGTATGATTTTTTACATTTATTTAACGTTAAATATACTTTTGAATCAAAATTAATGAAACACAAATAATTTAATCTTAAAACAAAATTTTGTTACGGTATGAAAAAATTTTACTTTTTACTTTTTGTTTGTTTTGCGCTAATCAGCACAGCAATTTCAGCCCAGACGGTAATTCTGGACTTTGAAAAACCTTCTACGTCAACTACTTTCCAACATTTTGGAAGTACACTTGAGCCAACATTAACTGCTGTCATTGACAATCCTGATAAAAGTGGAATCAATACTTCAGCGAAAGTGTGCGAGTTTAAAAAACCTGCCGCTTCACAATCCTGGGCAGGAGCATTCTCTGAACCCAATCCAACTACTAAAGTTGACTTGATCACAGGTACAATGATCTGCATGAAAGTTTGGTCAGACCATGTAGGCAACGTTGCATTGAAGCTTGAAGGAGCTGATGATGCATCTCCGAACTGGGTAACTAAAGTGGCCGTCACTGAAGCAAATAAATGGATTGAACTTTGCTTCGACCCAAATGAGGCATCCTTTGAAGCGCCAAACAATAAGGCGACCGGTCATGTGTACAAAAGGGTTACCTTATTTATGGATTTTGACATAGTGCTTCCTGCTGAGAAAACTTGGTACCTAGATGATTTGATCGTGAAAGGCGGTTCAGTAGGACCAAAAAAAGTAACCTTCAATGTTAACTTGAAGGATGTCAAGGATTTCATAAAAGCTTACGTAAGTGGTACATTCAACAACTGGTCAGGTGATGCGAATGAATTGACCGACCCTGATGGCGATAAAGTATACTCTGCTGAATTGACAATTCCTCAAGGCGCACACGAGTACAAGTTTACGATGGACAACTGGAAGAAGCAGGAAGAATTCAACGGAATGGATTTGTGTACCATTACAGATCCGAGTGGCCAATTTCACAATCGTTCTTTAGCTGTAGCGGCTGATGTAGTCTTACCCACAGTGTGTTTTAATAGTTGTTACCAATGTGGCGAAGGTGTTCGAATTACTATAAATTTAGCGACCAGCTCAGTTACCGCAAGCCCGGATGGAGTGTACCTTTCTGGTGGTGGTAATTTTGATGCTCCGGGAGGAAAGCACCGTTTACAAGATCCTGATAAAGACGGAATCTATACGATCAAATTCGAACGCAAGAAAGGATTTAACACTTTTTACACTTTTGCAAATGGCAAGTGTCCGGATTATTCTTGTAAGGAAAACATTGCAGGACAATCTTGTGCGAATCCCGATAATTTTAATGACAGAAAATTAGCTCCTGTAACGCAAGATACAGTCATTTCTACTTGTTTCGGTTTCTGTTCAGCTACTGCTACTTGTGGCAATGCGCCAAAACCTGGTAAGATTACTTTTAGTGTAAACATGTCAGAATTTAAAGAAACATTTACTAAAGTATATGTTAGTGGCACATTCAATAGTTGGTCAGCAGATGCTAACGAATTGTTAGATCCGGATAAGGACAAGATTTATGAAGTAGTTTTACCTAACATTCCAGCAGGCGTGCATGAATTTAAATTCCAATTGGATGCATGGGCCAAACAAGAAGCTTTTAAAGGTGGAGAACCATGTACGATAACTGACCCTTCAGGTCAATTTATAAATCGTAAAATTACCGTAAATGGCGATGAAGTACTGACAAAATTCTGCTACAATTCATGTGCAACTTGTAAGGGAGTAGGAACTACTGATATTTTAGCGTCAGACTTGGTTAAAGTTCAGCCGACCATCACTGACGATCTGGTGCAAATTATTTTTGGTGACAATTTCGCTGATACTGCTAAAAGAGTTTATTTAATAGGCTTGGATTCCAGGAATGTACTTGATCTTGAAGTTGCCCCGAACACCGCTATTCAATCAATATCTACAAAAGATTTACAAAATGGTCTTTATATTATTCAGGTTAGGGCCGGTCAATTCATGCAGTCTGCGAAAATTGTTGTAAATCACTAAAAGTGTTCATACCAAAAAGTTTAATTTTTTTGTCATCCCGGAATTGTTCCGGGATGACTTTTTGAAATCAGAAACGTACGAAACAACTTCATAAATAAATTCTCTAAATTATCAAAATTAAGACAATGAGAAGAAATATTTACATTATTTTATTCTTCCTGTTTGCAAGCATGTCTGCTTTTGCTCAGATACAAGTGAGTGGAGTGGTAACAGATGCACAAAAGGGGGAAAGCCTGATTGGAGTAAATATTAAAATTAAAGACAGTTCAAAAGGTACTACCTCAGATATTGATGGAAAGTTTTCTTTGGAATGTGCCCCTGATGCGGTTCTTGAGTTTACCTATATCGGATTTACAACAGTAATAGTAAACGTTGAGGGCAAAAACAGCTTAAACGTTCAAATGTCGGAAGACCTGAAACTGCTTGAAGAAGTGGTGGTGGTTGGTTATGGAGTACAAAAAAAATCGGTAGTTACCGGTGCAATTTCTAAAGTAAAAGCAGAAGATCTTGAAAATATGCCCGTTACCAGAATTGAACAAAGTCTATTGGGTAGAACTTCGGGGGTGCGTGTAACGACTGCCTCCGGTCAACCGGGTGAAGGTGCTACTGTTCGAATAAGAGGCACTACTTCGATCAACAATAGTGAACCGCTTTATGTCGTGGATGGTATTCCGATCTTGGGAGGTATTGAGTACCTGAACCAAGGTGATATTGAAAGCATTGAGGTGTTAAAGGACGCAGCTTCTGCAGCAATTTATGGTGCGCGTGCCGCAAATGGAGTAATTATCGTTTCTACCAAAAAGGGTGCAACTGAACAAATGCAGGTGAATTATCACACCTATTGGGGGAAACAGTATCCATGGAAAAAACTTTCGTTGCTCAATGCCCGTGAATATGGTACTTTGATGAACGAAGCTTCTGTAGCTGGTGGTGGAGGTATCTTGTTCAAAGATCCTACTGCATTGGGTACAGGAACTGACTGGCAAGATGAAATATTCAACAATGGAGCATTGATGAGAAACCACGAACTAAGTATTTCAGCTGGTTCCAAAAAATCGCAGTACTTCGCATCAGCGGGTTATTTTGATCAGGATGGAATTGTGGCCCGAGGAAATTCAAATTGGAAACGGTTTACGATGCGATTTAACTCTACCCACAAAATCACCGACAGAATTACATTTGGCAATACAATTTCCTATGCAAATACTACTAACATAGGCGTTTCAACCAATTCAGAGTACGGAAGTCCGCTCAGCAGAGCAATGAATCTGGATCCGATTACTCCGCTTATCGAAACAGATCCAACGGTGATAAAGAGTTACAATAACTTTCCTGTCGTGAAAGATGAAAATGGAAACATGTATGGCATCTCTAAATACGTTACTTCGGAAGTTTTAAACCCGGTAGCAGCTTTGAGAGTTGCGCAAGGATCAAATACCGCAGATAAAATTGTGGGCAATGCCTATGTAGATGTAAAAATAATCAAAGGATTAAATTTCAAATCTACATTGGGAGCGGATATGGCAACGTGGGGCAATGAAAGTTTTCAGCCAATTTATTACTTAAATGCAACCAATACGAATAGTATTACTCGCTATGGTAGATCACAAAATAGAGGTTTGGTTTGGAATCTGACCAATACGCTTTCTTACAATGTTAACCTTGAAAATCACAATATTACGATTTTAGGAGGTACGGTAGGTGAAAGAAATAAGGGACAAGGAATTGGAGGGGGAGTAGAAGATATACCGGTAGATAATATCAAAGATGCCTCACTTGGATTTCCTACTCCGAAATTAACTCAGTCTTTTTATGGTTTTGAATATTTAGAAACTACTTCTTCCTATTTTGGTCGTTTGATTTACAATTTCAAAGAAAAATACCTTTTCACTGCGATTTTGAGAAGAGATGGCTCGTCCAGATTTGGCTCTAATAACAAATATGGTAATTTCCCATCTCTGTCTGCAGGTTGGGTAGTTTCAGAAGAAAATTTCTTAAGATCAGTTCCTGCAATCAATTTCCTAAAACTACGTGCATCCTGGGGGATTAACGGTAATGACAATATTGGAACGTTCCGTTATGTAAGTACAGTTGGAGGTTTTAGAAATTACACTTTTGGAACAAAAGATGATTTGGTAAACGGGGTAAGTCCGAATGCAATTGCGAATCCCGATTTAAGATGGGAACAAACTGAACAGACCGATTTAGGTTTTGATGCACGTTTTGCCAAATACTGGACTTTGACAATGGATGTGTTCAGCAAGAAAACGAAAGATATGTTGTTGGATATTGCCGTACCTGGTTATATCGGAAATGCAGGACCGATTGGTAATATTGCAACAATGTCCAACCGAGGTATTGAGCTGGAGTTAGGTTTCAGCAAGAAAATGACAGATTGGAATATTAGTTTTGCCGGTAACTGTTCTTACATTGAAAATGAAGTTACTTTTCTTGGCAAAGATAAAAAGTTCCTTGTTGGACAAAGATTTAGTCCTCAAAATCTTGAAATTACCAGAACGGCGATTGGTCTACCATTGGGATATTTCTTCGGGTATAAAACGGATGGAATTTTCCAGAATCAAAATGAAGTCAATGCATGGGTAGGTACAGATGGTAAACCTATGCAGCCAAATGCAAAACCGGGTGATTTTCGCTTTAAGGATATCAATTCCGATGGCAAGATCGATGCTGATGACAGAACGAATATTGGTGATCCGACGCCAAACTGGACCTATGGATTCAATTTCGCTGCAGCATACAAAGGATTTGATATCGTAGTCTTTGGACAAGGTGTAGCAGGAAATCAGATTTTTAAAGCCACCCGTCGATTCGATTTACAAATGGCAAATATGACGTCTGACGCATTAGGCAGATGGACAGGAGAGGGAACCAGTAATACTTATCCTCGTCTTGTAATGAACGATCCTAATCAGAACTTCAGCAGGAGTAGCGATTTCTATGTAGAAAGAGGTGATTTTTTCAGGATTAAGACTTTGCAAGTGGGATTTACAGTTCCACAGCGCCTTTCTCAGAAAGTAGGTTTAAATAAATGTCGTTTGTACGTTTCTGGTAATAACTTATTGACTATTACTCAATACAGTGGTTTTGACCCTGAAATTGGTGGCGGTAGTTTTGGTGTAGATCGTGGATTTTATCCTCAATCAAGATTCTATTTAGGAGGTGTTCAAATTTCTTTTTAATAGATTTTACAACTTCGAATGAATTTTGTTGAACTAAAAATACTCAACTTAAATTATATGACTAATTAAAGTTTTTAATAATGAAAAAGATAAATATTGCTTTTATAACAATAGTGCTAATTTCTTCTTCACTAGGCTGCAAGAAGGAGTTTCTCGAGTTAAATCCCAGAGGGATAAAACTGGAAAGTAACTATTATCAGACTCGGGATGAAATTTTTCAAGGTGTTGTTGCCGCTTACGATTGCCTGCAATGGGGTGGTACAGCTGGTATGTGGGCAATGGATCTTGGTTTACTGAACACAGCATCTGATGATTGCTATGCTGGTGGATCGGATGCGAGTGATCAACCCAACTGGGTAGCTTGGGATGCTTTTACACTGACACCAACGCTTGGACCGCAGAGTGGACTTTGGAACAAGTATTATTCGGGAATTTATCGTTGCAATCTGATATTGAATAAAATTGAAGAGGTAAAAAATCTTGATGCAGTTTTCAAAGCGAGAACAATTGCGGAATTAAAATTTCTCAGAGCGTATTATTATTTTGATCTGATTCGCTTTTTTGGAAATATTCCTTTGATCACTACCTCAATTTCTGCTGATGACATCTACAAGCAAAAACAAGTACCGGCTGCTCAAGTTTATGCGCAAATTGAAAAAGACCTCAAAGATGCCGTAGCTACTGTTGAATTGCCTGAAACAGTGACTTCAGCTGAGTTGGGTCGTGCTACAAAGGGAGCTGCGAAGGCATTACTTGGTAAAGTGATTCTTTATCAAAATCAGGACAGTAGAATGGCCGAAGCTGCAACTTATTTCGAAGAAGTAATTAATTCAAACATCTACAAACTTGAACCTAAATTTGAAGATATATTTAAAAATGATCGCGAATGGGGACAAGAATCGGTATTTGAGATTAATTTTTCAGGAAATCAAACCGGTGGTTGGGAGAATTTTACCAATCAAACTGAGGGAAATTACAATGTCCAGTTCTGCGGTATGCGTGATTTCATTGGAGCAGCTTATTCTGCCGGCTGGGGTTTTTGTCCTGTCGCTACTGAACTCGTAGATGCCATGAAAAATGACCCAAGATTTAAGTCTACAGTTATCGACGGAAGAGCCCTAAAATTGGTAGGCGCTTCTTATAGCGCAGGTTTTCAGAATACCGACTACTTTATAAGAAAGTATGCTCCATTAGCGGAAAATAAGGCTAAAAGCGGTGAACCGGCACTGAATTGGAACAATAATATCCGTGTAATCAGATTTGCAGATGTCTATCTGATGGCTGCAGAAGCCTTAGTTAGAGCGAATGGCGATGCAGCGAAAGCAAGAGGATACATTAACAAAGTCAGAGCGAGAGTTGGTCTGCAACCTTACGCTTTCCAATCAGGAACCGCATTGCTGGAATTGATCTATAATGAAAGAAGATTTGAATTGGCTACTGAAGGACATCGTTTCTTTGACTTAGTGCGCACTGGAAAAGCTGAAGGTACTTTAAAAGGCTTTGTAAAAGGCAAGTCCGAATTACTTCCAATTCCTCAGCAAGAAATTGATATCGTAGATGGTGCGATAAAACAAAATCCAAATTATTAATTTTCTACCTATTTGTCGTACTTGCTAAAACGATTTTTGAATATTTTCGTTATAGCAAGTACCACAGATAAGAAGTTTCAAAAATATAATTAAGATGAAAAAATATTTTTTATTGACCTTTGTTGCGATAGCTTCACTATTTACTGCTTGTAAGCCTGAAGTGGATGACAAGATTGAGCTACCTGCACCTCCAACGCCGTCTTTTAGTGTTGCACCTGGTAAAGATGCCAATCACTTATTATTATCGAATTCTACTGCGGGAGCATTTATGTTTCAGTGGGATCTTGGAAATGGTACAAAGTCCGATCAAGCTTCTGTTGAAGCTTACTATCCGTTTAAAGGTGAGTTTGAGGTAACTCTAGTTGCCTTTAATAAAGGCGGTTACGGTACAACCAAGCAAAAAGTGACTATTAATCAGGATGATCCGAATTCATGTTCTGGCATAGTTGCTTTACTAAGTGATTGTAAGGAGAAAGTCTGGAAATTAAAACCGGCAGCGGGTTCAATGACCGTTGGAACTCCTGGATTAACTACCGTTTACTGGGCAAACTCCGATAAAGATGTTCTTGAACGTGCATGCCATTTTAATGATGAATTCAAATTCACCTCAAAAGGGGTTTTCGAATACGACAACAAAGGTGATTTTTGGGGCGATGCAGATGGTAACGGAAATATAATTCCGGCAGGTTCCGGTATTCCATTGGGTTGCAATCCGAGTAGTGCCTGGAAGGCGCCATACACAGTCTGGGGTTCCGGCAAGCATAAGTATAATGCCACTGCTGATAAATTGATTTTGACCGGAGAAGGAGCATGGATGGGTTTATATAAAATAGGCACTTCTGCTGAAGTAGGTACACCACAGCAATCAGTTGAGTTTAAGATTATTGAAGTGTCAAAGACAAAACTGGTAATTGCCGCTGTTTACGCTGCACTAGAATGGAGATTTACTTACGAAGCGAAGTAGATCTGAAAAAAGGGACTACAAACTCTAACCTTTGTTGGATCTAAATAATTATTCAATGAGATTCGTATTAAAAAAACTAAATATTTTGATTTTATCAACCATTTTGTTTCTACTTTATTCATGTGACAAAGAGAGTGCGAAGCCTGTGGAATTACAATCCAAAATCGCTGTTTCTGGTATCAATTTATTTGAAGGTAATGGTGGATTGACCCCATTCAGAGTGAAAGTGAATCTGAATGCCGCTTCTAAATCAGATATCTCATTCGATTATTCTACAGAAGCTTTAAGTGCAACAGCCAGTGTTGATTTTCTTGAGAAAAAGGGAAATATCACTTTGCCAGCAGGAGTAATTAGTGCTGAAATTGTAATTGAGGTAGTAGCAGATTCGATAAAAGAAGCAGAGGAAGATTTCAAATTAGTTTTTTCCAACCCGAAAAATGCGGAATTGAGTCAAAAAGAGGTGGTTTGCACCATTCGAAATGACGATACTTATGTTCCCAGTTCAAGTGATGGTTATATTTCAGCTGACAGCTATGCCGGCTATAAATTATCGTGGTCAGATGAATTCAATGGCAACAGCCTGAATACTGCTGACTGGAATTTTGATATTGGAACTGGAAATAATGGTTGGGGAAATGAGGAATCTCAGTATTATACAAATGAAAGTGACAACGTCTATTTTCGAAATGGCAAACTGGTTATTGAAGCAATAAAAGAGAAATATCAGGGTAAAGAATACACCTCTGCAAGATTGAATACGAAAAAAAAGCGTGAATTCCTGTACGGAAGAATTGACATCAGAGCAAAATTGCCAAGAGGCCAAGGTATCTGGCCAGCCATCTGGATGTTGGGTGCCAATATAGACCAAGTCAGCTGGCCCGTTTGTGGTGAAATTGACATCATGGAGTTGTTGGGGCAAAATCCCTCTAAAGTCTATGCCACTTTGCATCATAGTCCACAGGGAATTCAAGCTCAGGGTGTTTACAACTTAACTGGCGGTAAAACATTTTCTGATGAATTTCACGTATTTTCACTGGATTGGGACCTTGACAAGATTACCATTTTGCTGGATGATAAAGTTTTTTTTACAACTACCAAATCAAAATTGAATGCCAATCCTTATCCGTTTAATGCTCCTTTCTTTTTTATATTGAATATTGCTGTGGGAGGGAAATGGCCTGGATATCCGAATGCCAGTACTGTTTTTCCACAAAGAATGGAAGTGGATTATGTAAGGGTGTTTCAAAAATAATGGCTTGATCCTTTAATAAGTACAATACAATAAAAAACCACCAATCACAATTCTAATGAGTGATTGGTGGTTTCTTAAATTGTTAATTGTCAATTGTCAATTATTAATTGTCAATTACCTAAAGCGTTCCTCTCAATTCCTGCTCTCTTTCAATCGCTTCAAAAAGCGCCTTGAAATTGCCTTTTCCAAAAGATTTTGCCCCTTTTCTCTGGATAATTTCAAAAAACACAGTTGGGCGGTCCTGAATAGGTTTTGTGAATATTTGAAGCAAATAGCCCTCTTCATCGCGATCGACAAGAATATTCAAAGCTTTTAGATCTTCAATAGTTTCATCAATTTTTCCTACTCTTTCGATTACATCAGTGTAATAATTATCCGGTACGTACAAGAATTCCACACCATTTTTACGTAACTGAGATACGGTCTCAATGATATTATTGGTAGCAACGGCGATATGTTGGACTCCTGCGCCTCTGTAAAAGTCAATGTATTCTTCGATCTGTGATTTTTTTCTACCTTTAGCGGGCTCGTTTATTGGAAACTTAACATAACCATTGCCATTAGATACAACTTTGGACATTAAAGCGGTGAATTCGGTGGAAATATCATTGTCATCAAAAGTAATGAGCAATTTGAAGCCCATGACCTCTTCATAGTATTTGACCCAACGATTCATATCGCCCAACTCGACATTGCCAACGCAATGATCCACATATTGCAGCCCTACTGGCGTCACTTCTCTTTCACTCCTTTTAGGCTGAAAACCAGGCATAAAAGCACCATTGTAATTGGTTCTATCGACAAAAGTGTGAATGGTTTCGCCATAGGTTTGAATAGCGGCAATCGTAACTGTGCCGTGCTCATCTTCCAGTTTTTGAGGAGCAAAAGCCGAAGTTGCGCCTCTTTCGATAGCAGTATAGTAATTATATTCTGCGTCATCAACCCACAAGGCCAGTACTTTTACGCCATCACCATGCTCAGCTACATGCTTACTGATCGGATGATCAGGAGTAAATGCTGAACTAAGTACAATTCTGATTTTGCCTTGTTCCAGCACATAAGAAGCGTATTCACGGCAACCAGTTTCAGGACCTTTATAGGCAACTAGTTTATAGCCAAAAGCGGCTTGGTAATAAATTGCGGATTGCTTTGCATTACCAACATAGAATTCAATATGATCAGTCCCTTTTAAAGGGAAGGTATCCACCGAGGATTGAGCATGAAGTTCTGCCAGTTTATTCATAAAGTGAAAAATTTGTATTGTTTAAGATAGTAGTTTATTAAAAAAATATTTTGAATTACATTCTTTCGGGCATTTCAATACCCAAACACGACATGCTAAGCTTAAGTGCATGTGCTACAGCCGCACTGAGTTGTAAACGGAACGCCTTTTCGATCTCATCTGCTCTGAAAATACTTACTTCACTCCAGAATTTTGAATACGCTTTTGCTAATTGATAGGCAAAGGAGGCGATGGCAGCAGGGTCATATTCATTAGCAGCTCTCAGTATGACTTCCGGTAATTCAATCAATTGAATGATCAATTCTTTTTCACAATCCGCTAATGTACTGTACTTATTTGATTCCGAAATTTTCACTCCTTCTGTAGTTCCTTTTTTTACAGCACCCTGGGCTCTCACGTAATTGTATTGAATGTATGGCCCTGTTTGCCCTTCAAATTGAACAGATTCTTCAGGGTCAAAGATCATTTTCTTTTTGGGCTGTACTTTCAGTAAGTGGTATTTCAAAGCACTCATCGCAATTTTTCTAACAGCTTCTTGTTTCTCAGCAGGAGCTAGTTCTTTGGCCACGCCAACTTCTTCGCTTTTTTTGCGGCTGGTTTCTATTACCTCTGCAATTAAATCATCTGCATCTACAACCGTTCCCTCTCGGGACTTCATCCGCCCTGTTGGTAGTTCTACCATTCCATAGCTAAGATGATACATTCCGGCAGCATATGGTTCGCCTAATCTTTTCAGAATTTCAAACAAAACTTTAAAATGATAATCCTGCTCATCAGCTACTACAAATACCATTTTACTCATCTTAAATTCTTCATATCTCAAAGGCGCCATCCCAATATCCTGAGTGATATAAATCGATGTGCCGTCTCCTCTTAATACGACCTTGTGGTCTAATTTTGCATCAGTTAAATCAATCCATATGCTACCATCATCTTTTTGGTAAAATACGCCATCTTTGAGTCCCTTTTCTATGGTTGCCCTTCCAAGGGCATAGGTATCCGATTCATAATATATCTTGTCAAAGTCAACACCTAGATTTTTGTAAGTTTCATTGAATCCGGTATAAACCCAGCCGTTCATTTGTTTCCAAAGTGCGATTGTCTCAGGTTCTTGTTTCTCCCAGGCGAGTAGCATTTCTCGAGCTTGTTTGCCGAGCTGGCTATATTCATTAAAATACGTATTCTTGTAATTTATGAAGAACTCTTCGGCTGTTTGTTCTGGTTTTTTCAGTTTTTGAAAAACATCGACTTGGGCAAATTCCGTTACCTGCCAATCTTTGTATTCTTTCTTAAATTGATTTTCGAACATCACGTAGTATTCACCTACCAAATGATCT
Organism: Saprospiraceae bacterium; assembly: GCA_049316985.1. Classification (GTDB taxonomy): domain Bacteria; phylum Bacteroidota; class Bacteroidia; order Chitinophagales; family Saprospiraceae; genus CANHEE01. The sequence continues at coordinate 26,212 of JBMOJB010000011.1, forward strand.
CCTTTTTTATTTGAACTTTGTGGTGTTTCTGCATTTCCAAAAAGTTTCCATGCTAGCATTGATTTGCAAATTGCAATACCTCTGTCGTTTACTACTTTGGTTTTTATTACATTGTAACCCGCTGTTTCAAGAATTTTTATGCAGGACCAGCCCAATAAAATATTTCGAACATGTCCAAGGTGAAGCGGTTTATTTGTATTTGGAGAAGAAAATTCAACTACAATTCGTTCATCTTTTTTATCTCCTTTACCAAAATTCAAATCCTCGGCTATTTGTAACAAATAATTACACCAGTAAGCATTGCTTAAAGTAAGATTTAAAAATCCCTTAATAACATTAAATTCTGCAATTTCGGGCACAGTATTTTTCAGATACTCACCTATTTCGGAACAGGTCTGCTCTGGTGATTTTTTAGAAAATCGAACAAACGGAAAAACTGCAACGGTGTAGTCACCTTCGAATTCCTTATTTGTGACGTCTATTTTGATCGAATCACCCAATATTTCTGCATTATACAGTGATTTTACGGCTTCGGTTGTCTGCAATTGCAGCGCTCTTATTATTTTCATATTTCCTATCTACTTCAATTAAGCTGCAAAAGTACATTTTTTTAATTTTTAATCAAATACAGCTACGACAATGTCTTCCGATGCTTTCCATCTTTGTACCGCCAGTTTTCTTTTATTCATCAATACTTCTATTGGCCCTACTTTCTTTGTGTCGAAAAACTGATCGATACCATTCAGGAATGAAAGTGACGCATATAATGTGATTGGGGTGAAGTCACTTTTGTTGTTTCTATTATTGTCATAAAGAAACAGGGCAATCATTGTTTTACTCGCTGGTGCAATTGAGGCTGTTGATAAGATGTTATTGTCAACAATCAGACTATCTCTTCCATTAATGATGGCTTGGCTGGAAGAAAAAACATTGAGAACACTTTGTTCGGAATTGTTAGGCAATCCACTTAATAATAATCCGGCAAGTGAGGTGGGAGGAGGTATCGTTCTTAAATATACGAGTAAGTTATTGTGAATAAATCCTTCTCTATAATAGTGCAACGCTCTTTTGCCCGCACCCGTTTCTCTAACTTCTAATTCATAATTTACAGCTGGTTTGATTATTACTGGAGACCAGTTGCCATTTGCATCAGTAATTGTTTCGTAAATGGGTGTGTCGGAGATTCGTTCACCACTTACACTATTTACTTCAAATACTTTAACTGTTGCAGCAGCCGCTGGCTGGTTTTCTCCGAACGTAAGCACTCGCCCTCCAATACAGGGTGTATTTTCCCAGCTTATTTCAGTTGTTTTTGGCTTCTCATCTTTAAAGAATTGGTAGGCAGCTTCGAAACTTGCAGCCGATGTAGCGACTTGGTAATGATCAAGCGCAATTAATTTAACATTGATGGCACCCTTTATGTCAGCTCCCTGCACAATTTTATCTCCGTCCGACCAGATGTTTAAAGTGGGAATATTAGCACTTGGCCCTGCTGGTCCTGCTTGTGCGCTGCTACCAATATGCACATAATGGGCGACTTTAGCCGCTCTTGAGGCGTCTTTAAGGTAATTATAACCGAGACCACCACCGGCTGAATGACCAATCAACTCTACCTGAGCATAACCGCTGCTAAGCCTGACCTGATCAATAAATTTATCGAGATTGAGCACGTCGTTTGCACCTTGTGCAAGTGTATTCCAATCATAAGCATATATTTTCGACCATTTGTAACCATTTGAAGTAAAGCGTTGTGCAAAAGACGTATACGTGTCTCCAGAGGCTAAGAGGCCATGTATCATAACGATCGGCCGAAAACTGGTATCCGGAGGAGGACTTTGAAAAATTGCAGGGTTAGCATTTGTGTTGCTATCTGGTTGAAGGATAGCCGTGTCCTTCGTACAAGATTCAGTAAAAAACATAAAAAGGATAGCAATAGAAATAGCATTAAATGAAATCTTCATCAGTACAATTGATTTATGTAAACAAGCGAACAAATATATTCAAATTCTCAAAAGTGCTGCGCTTTTTGTAATTTAATTCGAAATATTTGCTGATTATAGTAATGTAAATTTTTGTTTTAATTTTAAGTGATTATTATTTTAACCAAGTCAAAATATATATCTTTGCCCCATGTTGCGCGACACAGAAACCATTGTAAAGGAAGTGCTGAATATTTTCTCTAAATATTTAGAAAATCACATGCATCGAAAAACTCCGGAGAGATTTGCGATTTTAGAAGAGATTTACCGTAGAAATGATCATTTCGATGCCGAAGCGCTCTACATCCATATGAAAAATTGTAACTATAGAGTTAGTCGAGCCACTGTTTACAACACCCTTGATTTACTAGTTAATTGTGACTTAGTTAAGAAGCACCAGTTTGGGAAAAATCTCGCACAATATGAAAAATCGTATGGTTACATGCAACATGACCATGTTATCTGTGCGCATTGTGGAAAAGTGGTCGAATTCTGCGATCCACGTGTTCAGCAAATCAAAAATCTTGTCGCAGAATTGTTGAATTTTGAGATTACTCATCATTCTCTTAATTTGTACGGAATCTGTGGTAATTGTCAAAAAGCGGAAGCTTTTTCGGCGGTTTAGAACAGACATTTCCGAAGTTGGTGCATTTGATAAAATTTTGAAATTATTATATATATGAAAATTGATGTAATTCTAGGATTACAATGGGGAGATGAAGGGAAAGGGAAAATTGTTGATTATCTTGCAGATAAGTACGATATCGTTGCTCGATTTCAGGGCGGTCCTAATGCAGGACACACGCTGATTTTTGACAATAAGAAATTCGTTTTGCACACTGTACCTTCAGGAATATTCAGACCTGAACAGGTCAATTTAATCGGTAATGGGGTGGTACTCGATCCAATTACCTTTGAAAAGGAAATCAAAAACCTCGAGGATAACCATATCAGTTACAAAAATAGATTACTGGTCTCTCGAAAAGCACACCTCATTTTGCCAAGCCATCGACTATTGGATGCAGGATCTGAGGCCGCTAAAGGAAAGGAAAAGATTGGTTCAACCTTAAAAGGAATCGGTCCGACTTATATGGACAAGACCGGTAGAAATGGACTAAGAGTTGGCGATATTGAAAGCACTGATTTTCTTCAAAAATACAAGGCTTTAAAAAATAAGCACCTTGAACTTGCCTCTATTTATCCCAAAGTTGATTTTGATATTGAAGCAGAAGAAAAAAAGTGGTTCGACGCTTTAGAATGTCTTAAGTCTCTGACCCTAGTTGATGCAGAGTATTATATCAACGAGGCTTTGACTCAGGGGAAAAAAGTACTGGCCGAAGGTGCCCAAGGCTCAATGCTTGACATTGATTTTGGAACTTATCCCTTCGTGACTTCTTCCAATACCTTGACTGCGGGTGTATGCATCGGATTGGGCGTTTCACCCAGTAAAATAGGTGAGGTCATAGGCATTACTAAAGCATATTGTACACGAGTAGGTTCAGGTCCATTTCCAAGTGAACTAGACAATGAAGTTGGTGAAAAATTAAGAAAAGAAGGTTTTGAATTTGGTTCAACGACCGGGAGATCTAGAAGATGTGGCTGGATTGATCTTGTACAGCTAAAATATACCATAATGTTGAATGGAGTAACTCAGATCGTATTGACAAAAATAGATGTGCTGAATATTTTTAATGAAATAGGCGTTTGTACTTCCTATTCTGTCAATGGCAAGGAATACAATACGATACCGTTTGACATCAATTCCCTGGAGATAGTACCAAATGTCACGATGTTTAACGGGTGGAACACAGACCTTAAAGATGCGATGACCTTCTCGCAGCTTCCAAAACAAGCTCAATCTTTTGTTCAGTACCTGGAAAAACAACTAAATACAAAAATATCTATAATTTCGACGAGTCCGGACAGGAACAGTCTGGTTTTCAAAACCGAATTTATCGATTAATAGGTAAATCAAACCAAATTAATTATCAAATTAACAAATCATGTCAAAATTCAGAGCAGGTGTATTGCATGGTAAAGAGGTTACCGACCTTTTCAATTATGCCAATCAAAATAATTTTGCAATTCCGGCGGTAAATGTAATCAGCTCAGGTACAGTAAATGCGGTGCTTGAAGCGGCGAAAGCGGTCAATTCTCCTGTAATTATACAATTTTCAAATGGTGGAGCTGCCTTTTATGCAGGAAAAGGTTTAAGCAATGATGCGCAAAAGGCTGCTATTCAAGGTGGAATTGCAGGTGCATTGCATGTACACCAACTGGCTGAGGCTTATGGCGTATCGGTCGTGTTGCACACTGATCATTGCGCTAAGAATATATTGCCGTGGATCGATGGATTGATGGAAGCTGGAGAGGCTTTTTATAAAAAAAACAGAAAACCATTGTATAGCTCACACATGCTCGACCTGTCTGAGGAGCCACTGCATGAGAATATCGAAATTTGTTCAACCTATTTCAGTAGAATGAATAAAATGAAGATGACGCTTGAAATTGAATTAGGTGTGACCGGCGGAGAAGAAGATGGTGTAGATAATTCTGATGTCGACAATGCGAAATTGTACACCCAACCGGAAGATGTCGCTTATGCTTATGAAGAATTGTCTAAAATCAGCAAGAATTTTACTATAGCCGCAGCTTTCGGTAATGTCCACGGCGTATACAAACCTGGAAATGTTCAATTGACTCCAAGGATACTTTTCAATAGTCAGGAATTCTTGCGAGCTAAACATAGCATTCGCAAAAAAACACCTATTAATTTCGTGTTTCACGGCGGTTCGGGTTCTTCGAGAAAAGAAATACGGGAGGCAATTAAATACGGTGCAATTAAAATGAATATTGATACCGACATGCAGTGGGCATTCATGGAAGGGATTAGAAATTACATGAGTTCAAAATCGGCTTATCTTCTGGCTCAGATCGGTAATCCGGAAGGAGACGACAAGCCTAATAAGAAATACTATGATCCAAGAGTCTGGATGCGTGAAGGCGAAAAGTCGTTTGTTGAGAGATTAAAAATAGCATTTGAAGATCTAAATTGTATCAACAGAAATGCATAGTTAAAAAAAGTCCCCATAGTTTTCTAAGCGAAAAATATGGGGACTTCTAAATTAAAAAAGGCTGTCATAGTATTACCATGTCAGCCTCAGGTATTCGGTTTTGGATTGAATTAAATTATACCTTTAAGTATAACTCGGTTTTGGGATGGCACCATTAAGGGCAAATAGGAAATTGTAATATTTTTTTTGTCAGGGATTGTGTTGCGGTGGGATTTGTTTACAAAAGTAGCTGCTAATTGTGATAACACAAAACTTATTTTAAATTAATTTAATATTTAGTTTGGTTTAGCAACACAAGCTACCATTTAGCAAACTTGCTATCATCACTTTTGATTCACTTTTTACTTGAAATACTTGATCTTTACAAAAAATTTGGAATCTACTGCTCCCAGTAATTTTGCAACTTTTGGTGAAATAATTATTTCAACATTGCTATCGTATCCACCAGCCGGAATCGTTCCAATCACTTTTGCGTAGATCGTTTTGTTTTTAGCGGGATTATGTATTGCGATGACCGTATTTTCGGGACAATCGCGGTGTAGGGCATACAAATCTCCCTTGGTATTTGAGTCTTTTTGCCAAAAAGCTACACCACTTTTATTTATTATTTTCCTGCCGATACTTTCTGCCTGATGTGTCGATTTTAGATCATATAAAGTGCTGATTATTGGAGGTCCTTTTACTTCACGCAAACTTCCAGGAACGCCTTTAATACTGATCCAGCCAATATGTATCAGTTGACCAAGTTTCAGATCACCACTCCAAATTTTATTTCGCTTTTTCAGTGTATCAATTTTCATATTGAAATAGCCTTCTGCTACCTTTTTTAGCCCTTCCCCTTTCTGAACCCTATAGTAAACCGGCACATAATTTTTTACATTAAATTTTTTATCGCGTTCCCTGACAATGGCCTTATTCGGAATAGGAATTTTCACTACTTGTCCGATTTTAGGATCCTTACCATCAATTTCCGGATTGTAATAGTAGACCTCGTTCACTTTGAGTCCGTAGAATTTCCCCAAAGAATAGACAGTTTGTTTGGCTTCAATACGATGTGTAATCAGTTTTTCTTGAAATTCATTTACGGTAAGAAATACACTGTCTTTTGCATTGAGGTAAGCTTGAGCATGGGAGTTTTCACTAATATTTACTAAAAAGATTATGATTGCCAGAAATTTTTTCATATAATGTATATTTTGGGAGATTAGTTGTTTTTTTGTCTAGGACGAATAATCAATCTCAATGACTGATCAAAAGTAAAATAGTTCCAGACCCAATTCAGAAAAATAATGATTTTATTTTTTACGCCAATAATAGAAAACAAATGTACAAATAGCCAAATAATCCAGGCAAAGAAACCTTGAAACCTAATATGAGCAAAATCTACGACTGCATGATTTCTACCTATGGTGGCCATACTACCGAGATCTCGGTAGCGAAAAGCCTTTAATTCCTTATTGTTCAGCTGATTTACGAGATTTTTTGCCAAGGTTTTTGCTTGCTGAATGGCTACTTGCGCAACCTGAGGATGTCCTTTGTACGCAGCTTCCTCCATGTATGCTACATCTCCAATACAGTAAACCTTGTCTAATCCATCTACTTGACTATAGTGGTCTGTTTTAATTCTGCCATTGACCAATGAACTTTGAGGTATGCCCTCTAAAACGTTACCTTTGATGCCGGCCGCCCAAATTACTTTTTTTGCCTTGATTTCTGAATTATCATTCATCGTCAATGTCGTACCATCGTAATCGATTACCCGCGTATTTTTCTTTACAATGACTCCCAATTTCTTCAAAAAGTTTTCTGCGGCAGCGCTTGCTTGTGTCGTCATACCTTTCAGTAAAGTATCCGCACTTTGTATTAAATAAATATCAACTTTTCGCGAGTCTAATTCATGGTAATCTTTTGGGAGGATATATTTCTTCATTTCCGACAAAGCTCCCGCCAATTCAACTCCGGTTGGTCCGCCTCCAACAATAACAATATCCGTAAAAGTATCTTGATCAGCTATTTCTGTTGAAGTCAGCGCCTTTTCGTAATCTTCAAAGATCAGATTTCTTAAGTAAAGTGCTTCGGAAACGGATTTCATTGGAATTGTATATTTTTCAATATTCTTATTGCCATAATAATTGGTATCTGCACCACTCGCTATCACTAAAAAGTCGTACCAACAGGTACCCAATGCTGTAATTATCTGCTTTTTTTCAGGTTCAATTCGCAGTACTTCCGTCACCCTGATAAAGAAATTTTTATTGTTCTGAAATAATTTTCTTAATGGAAAAGCGATCGAGCTTGGCTCCAAACCCGCTGTCGCGACCTGATACAATAAAGGTTGAAACTGGTGGTAATTGTTTTTGTCTAACAGGACTATTTGCAGGTTTGATTTACTAAGCAATTTGGCCAGTTCCAAGCCGGCAAAACCGGCACCGATAATCACTACTCTTTTCAGCTCAGTCTCAGGAATATTAATTTTTGTCATTGATATGGAATATAAGTTAGTGTCAAAAATACGCAGTATTAGCAAATAATATTGTGTGTTGCCAATTAATGTTAAATATTTGTCAATTCAATAAATAAAATAAGTTCCTGAACATCAACGTAAAACGCGATAAAAAATTTGTTTTTATTCTCATTTTGCTTTATTTTGCGAACTTAGGTATAAATTTTGAATATCAAATTGCATTTATTCCTTACTGCTAATTTTATATCTATTTTAACCTAATGTTTTTCATGATGATTTTCAAGTGATGAACTTAATTCCCGGACCCTAATATGAGAACTTTATTTTCAAAAATTTCATTTTTCTTATTCGCTGTTTTTTTGCTTACTATCACGTCATGTACAAAGGATGAAGACAAAGTGCCTGAAAATTATCTTGGGAAGAAATCATACGAATACGATTCCAAGATAGTTTCTGATTATTATGCACATACCTTAAATTTAATAACGACAACCGGAGGGTATACGCCACCTGTTGTTTCCCGTAATTTAGGCTATATCGGTGTTGCGTTGTACGAAGCCTTGAGACCCGGAAATCCGGACTACAAAACGATGGATGGTCAGCTTACGCAATTGTCCAATGTGCCGCTTCCTGAAAATGACAAGGAGTACTATTGGCCTGCGGTTGCTAATTTTGCATTAGCCAGAATCAATACATTGCTTTTTCCCCGCCCGGAGTCAAAAAAGAACCTTTTTGATAGCATTCATATTATTAAGAATTATTATCAAATCGAACATAGAAAAGCAGGTGTTGAAGAAGAAGTGTTGGTCAGGTCTGAGACATTTGGTGAAAAGATGGCTGATGCGATTTTTCAATGGTCAACAACTGATTTAATTGGCCATGAAGCGTTTAGAAAGAACTTTCCCGCGAGTTACATTGTGCCCACCGGTACAGGTTTTTGGGTGCCTACCGGTCCACAGTTGATACCCTTACAACCTTATTGGGGAACTGTAAGAGCATTTGTGCCCGGAAGTATAACATTTGCGACTCCGCCGGATCATATTCCTTTTAGCACTACACCTTCCAGCGATTTTTATGTTCAAGCCAATATTGTGTATCAAACCGGCAAAACTATTACACCAGAGCAGAAGTTAATTGCTCTATATTGGGCAGATGGTGGAAATACGGTAACTCCGCCGGGTCATTCAATCGCAATTGCAAAACAATTGATGGATGAACGCGGTGAAAAACTGGATAGAGCAGCTGAGATAATGATGCGCGTAGGTATTGCTACTGCAGATGCTTTTATATGCTGCTGGAGGTGCAAATATGTGTATAATCTGATGCGTCCTGTAACCTATATTCAAAAGTACATTGATCCATCGTGGAAAACTTTGATAGCTACTCCACCTTTTCCTGAATATACTTCCGGGCATTCTTCTCAAGCCGGTGCTGCTGCTTATGTACTTACTGAGTTGTTTGGACAAAATTATAGTTTTACTGATAAAACCCATCAGTTTAGAAAAGACATAGATGGAAAACCGAGAAAGTTTAACTCATTTACTGATTTTGCCCAAGAAGCTGCTGTTTCGCGACTTTATGGAGGAATACATTATCCAATGGGAAATGAGATGGGATTCAGTTCAGGACAAAAAATTGGTATTTCGCACAATTTGCTAAATATCAAGTAAACCATATTTGTAATTATTCATGAACAAAATTTTATAAAATGAATGCTAAGTTTTCAGCGAAGTTACTGTGTTTAGGTGTGGTACTGAGCTTTATTTTACAGGGTTGTGTTGACTCTTCAATTCCGGCGGATAATATCATTGAACAAAAAAAAGTTTCTGAGTTTGAGCCTACTGTTGCACTCAAATGGAACGAGTTGTATTTAGATGTCGAAAGAAATACAGATGGGTATCGCCCTCCGATTTCTGCCCGTACATTGGGTTATATCGGATTAGCTACCTACGAATCAGTGGTAAACGGAATGCCGGAATATAAGTCGCTTTCCGGGAGATATGCAGGTTTGGTTGTACCGGTTGCTGCTTCGAATACGGTATATCACTGGCCAACCGTTCTGAACACCTGCTATTCTACTTCTTTGAGGAATTTCTTCCCAACTGCGCCTGCTAGTCAGATTTATAAAATTTACACCCTTGAAAGTAGCTTCAACCAGGAATTCAAAACTAATCTTAGCGATGATGTTTACAATCGATCTATAGATTATGGAAAAAGAATGGCAGATGCAGTTTATGCATTTTCTAAAACTGACGCTACCGGTCATGATGCTTATTTGAATCCAACAGATAAAAACTACGTCGATGGAACGCAAGCAGGAGAATGGAGACGCACTGCTCCTGATTTTACAAACCCTCTATTACCGAATTGGGGACGCGTACGCACTTTTGCCATCAATGAAGATGATAAGAAAATTCCCGCGCCTATCAAATATAGTGAAAGTGCCTCTTCTCTCTACTATCAACAAGGTAAAGAAGTTCAAAGTATCGTAAATGAAGTTAAATCAGGCAAAGATTACGAGAACAATTGGATAGCCATATTTTGGTCAGATGATTGTGCTAAATTAACATTTACTCCTGCGGGCAGATGGATTGCTGTTTCTAATCAAATCGTGAGAGATCATGCAAAAACCTTGGATAAGGCAATTATTACTTATAGTAAAATGGGTATGGCTTTGGCAGATGCGGGTATTGCTGCATGGAATGAAAAATACAGGTACAAAGTACAACGGCCTATTGATTATATCAGGACTGTTTTTGGTGATAAAAATTGGAATACCATCATGTGTCCGGATGGTAATGGTGCTTACTTTACGCCTCCATTTCCGGCATATCCTTCCGGACATGCTACTTTTGGTGCAGCTGCAGCAGAGGTGCTTACGGCAGAGTATGGTATTAACGTAAGTATGACAGACAGGTGCCACGAAGGGAGGACTGAATTTATTGGAACTCCACGTGCTTTTCCGAATTTTTATTCCATGGCCGAAGAAAACGCCTATTCCCGAATTCCAATTGGTGTACATTGGAGAATGGATTCAGAGCAAGGTGTTAAATTGGGATATCGGGTAGGAAGAAAAGTGAACGACTTACCTTGGAAGAAATAATCTGCTGGCAATTACTTTTAAAAAAACTCCGCAAATCGTTAATTGCGGAGTTTTTTTTGTACTTTTAGGAGCTTCTAATCATCTTTTTATTTCCTATCGTGTATCTACTTTTTATCAATTCGGTAAAACAAATGTACTTTTCCTTTGGCTGTATCACGATTTTAAATTTTCTTTGTAGGCCTATTTTCAAGCCCAGAAATAAAATATTTATGCTAGCAATATCTCATTTTCCGATCGCCATTTGTTTTGTAATTAGTAGTTTTTTTGCAAGTACTGTAGTGGCTCAACGAGCTGCTCTAATACACAGCAATGCGGCCATTTTTTATCCTGCCAAATACAATAAGGATAAGCATAGCCCTTCTTTTGCGTTACTGAAAGAACCTGTTGAAATTGGAAAATTGCCTGCAGATTGGAAAAATACAGTAAGTTTCAGCTCAGCGTTTGGGAAAAATCTTGCTTTCATCAACGTTGAAGAAAACACTGATCTCTATGGTACAGGGGAAGTGACAGGACCGCTGTTGAGAAATGGCACTACAAGAAAACTATGGAATACCGATAATTTTGAATATCGAAACGATCATGGTCAGCGACTGTATCAAAGTCACCCCTGGGTACTGGGCGTTCGTCCCGATGGAACTGCTTTTGGTGTTTTAGCCGACAATACCTGGAAACAAAGTCTAACCTTGCGAGAAGGTATACAATTTTCTTCCGAAGGGCCGGCATTTTCGGTTATCGTTTTCGAATGCGAGACGCCTCAAAAAGTGCTGCAAATGCTGGCAGAACTTACCGGTAAAATGGAACTTCCTCCGCTTTGGAGCCTCGGTTTTCAACAATGCCGCTGGTCCTATTATCCCGATAGTAGGGTGAAAGAAATCGCCGATACCTTTAGGTTCAAAAAAATACCTTGCGATGTTATTTGGATGGATATTCACTATATGGATAAATACAAAATCTTTAGCTTCTCTCCTGAGCATTTTCCCAATCCTGCTGAAACCAATGATTATCTGCATAGAAAAGGATTTAAGTCAGTTTGGATGATTGATCCTGGTGTAAAAGTTGAAAAAGGGTACTCCGTTTATGATTCCGGAACAAAGGAAGGGGTATGGGTAAAAGCAGCGGATGGCAAAGATTTTGTCGGCAAAGTTTGGCCGGGAGATTGTGTCTTTCCTGACTTTAGCCAACCCAAAACCAATAAATGGTGGGCTGAACAATACCGCAGTTTCATGGCAAAAGGCGTTGATGGTGTTTGGAATGACATGAATGAGCCGGCAGTTTTTGAAGGTCCCGACAAAACAATGCCTTTGGACAATGTTCACCTCGGCGGAGACGGACTTCCGAAAGATACTCACTTGCGTTACCACAATGTATACGGTATGATGATGGTTAAAGCCAGTAAGAATGGTATTTTGAATGCGAATCCTGACAAAAGGCCATTTGTGTTGAGTAGGAGCAATTTTCTGGGTGGACAAAGATATGCCGCAACCTGGACCGGTGACAACAATTCGAATTGGAAACATTTGAAAATGTCAATTCCGATGAGCATTAACCTCGGACTTTCGGGACAACCATTTAATGGACCGGATATTGGAGGATTTGGTGGAAATGCGAGTCCTGAGCTATTTGCCCATTGGATTGCATTGGGCGCGTTTTATCCATTTTCCAGGGCACACAGCATTGCGGGTAGTAACCCACATGAACCATGGGCTTTTGGTAAAAAAGTTGAAAATGTTGCCAGGGTAGCGCTTCAACGCAGGTATCGTTTACTTCCTTATTTGTACACATTGTTTCAGGAGGCTTCACACAATGGAATGCCGGTCATGCGACCTGTATATTTTGCAGATTTAAAAGATCCCGAACTCCGGGGAGAAGAAAGTGCTTTTTTGTTGGGAGAAGATTTGTTGGTGATACCGAAGTGGTCATCAGAACCTAATTTACCAAAAGGAAATTGGCGCACGATATCACTAGTTGGTGAAGACAGTAAAAATGATCCCTATCAGCCGGAAATTAAATTGCGAGCAGGTTCAATTTTACCGATAGGTAAAGTAATTCAAAGCACAACTGAATATTCTTTGGATTCCATGACGCTGATGATTGCATTAAATGAAAAGGACCAAGCAAATGGTAAAATGTACGTCGATAAAGGGGAAGGATTTGGGTATCAAAAAGGAGAGTTTTCGATATTTGAATTTACAGCGGAAATTAAAGACAATGAATTGATTGTAGAATTGAAAAATTCCAATAATAGTTTTAACATTGATATCAGCAAATTACAAATAAATCTGGTAGTAGATGAAAATAGCGTCAGTGATAAAATCAAATTAACATATCCGGTACAGTCTTATTTGAAGAATTAAAAAATCGTGGCTTGCGATTGCAAGCCACGATTTTACTAATGATCAATATCCAAAATTCTGAGTCAACGTATTGTTGCTGATATCTATTTCGGTTTGTGGTATTGGCAACAATTCGTGCTTGCCTTTAACAAAATTGGTCTTACCAACTAATTGCATCACCTCAGCAGCTCTTTTTTGTCGGATCAAATCGAACCATCGGTGTTGCTCGAGCGCTAGTTCAACCCGGCGTTCTTTCCAGATTGCCTGACGATCGGCATCTTTTCCCTGAGAAACAAGTTCTTTTAACACCAGGTTTGCCGGCAAGGATCCTCTTGCTCGTTTGCGAATTTGATTTACGATGCTGATAGCTTCTGCCGACTTTCCATTCTCATTCATCGCTTCTGCTGCAATCAACAGTAAGTCAGCATAGCGGAAAATTCGGATATTACCCGGACTGTTTTCTTGAAAACCGATATGTTGGGGCGTCCAAGCTTTTTGATTGTAGCGCTCACCAAATGTTTCCGGATTGTCTTCCACAATAGCAGATCCGTCCGGTAAAACTTCACCCACATAAAGTATAGTTGCTTCTCTGCGTGGATCACCCGGTTCAAAAGCAGCAATTAAATTGTCGGAAGGCCTGTTAAAACCCCAGCCAAGATTTGGGGTACCACGTACGCCTTGTATCTGGTTCCATTGAGCACTGCCCAGGGTCTCAGCATTAATCAAAGTCGCTTGAATTTCGAAGATGCTCTCGCTGCAATTTTCGTTTTCAATTAAAAACTGGTCGTAGTAGCTAGGGAAAAGGCTGTATTCCTTAGAGTTGATAACTGTGGTAGCCAGAAGCTCTGCATTGCTGAAGTCGCCCATTGTAAGATATACTTTCGCAAGGTATCCATTGGCAGCTCCTTTCGTAATTCTACCCATGTCGCTGGCAGCATATTTTGATTTTTCTGGCAATACGGCTGCTGCTTCAGTCAGATCTTTGACTATCTGCTGGTAGATGTCTTTAGCTGGAACTCTTTTTTGAACAAATTCAGTCGTACTGAGTGGTTTGGTAATCAGTGGAAGTTCACCAAACCATCTAACCAGATTGAAATAATAATACGCCCTGAGAAATTTCGCTTCTGCAATTAGCCTGCTTTTTAAATTAGCATCCATTGCAATGGCAGGTATTTTATCGATCGCAATATTGCACCTTGAAATTCCTTGAAAATAACCTGTCCAAACAGCCACTACACTGGGATTATCAGGAGTGTGTATAAAATTGTCGAGATCCGATTGATAAATTCCATCATTAGGCGTGCTGCCTTTGTCGGCATCGTCACTCATGATGTCAGTGCATCCCAGAAAACCAAAAGCATGGGTTTCCCAAACACGCAATTGTTGGTAAATGGCATTGACCGACTCTACCGCCTGCGCTGAAGTACTGAAAAAAGTATCGGAAGTCAGTTGGCCTAATGGCTTTCTGTCTAAAAATTCTTTGGTACAACCGATGAAAGTTAACAGGAATAATAGACTACTGACAACAATAACAGCTGATTTGCTGATTTGGCTAAGTTGATTTTTAATGGTATGTATATATAAAATTAAAGTCTTCATTTTGGAAAAATATTTACATATTAAATAAATCGTTGATCATTAAAAATTCAAATCAATGCCAAATATCCATGATTTGCTCAAGGGATATGTGCCTCTGTCGATATTGCTATCCAAAACATTTCCCGTGAAACCTTCGGTAGAATACCTTTGTCTGAAATTGGTATTTGAAATTTCCGGTGTATAACCGGTGAATTTTTGTAATGTCCACAAGTTAGTAGCGGTAGCGTAAACACGGAATTTACTCAACTTGATTTTATTTGCTAAATTTTCCGGAAGCGTGTAGCCTAGTTGAAGCGTTCGAAGTCGCAAAAAAGAAGCATCCTGCACAAAGTAATCTGAAACCTGATAGTTGCGACCTTGCGAGGTAACCCTTGGATTTGTATTGCTGGTACCTTCGCCTGTCCACCTGTTTTCAAAAAAAGTATGCTCCCAATTGTAGACTGCAAAACGCGACATTGCTTTGGCATTGATGATGCTATTTCCTTTTTGTCCGTTTAGAAATGCTGAAAAATCAAATCCTGCATATTCCAGGCCAATATTGGCTCCAAAAATCCATTTTGGAATAGGAGTGCCCAGGTAAGTACGGTCAGCAGGGTCAATTTTACCGTCTGGAATTCCGGTTAATTTTCCTTTACTGTCGTAACTGTTCAGATCGGCAAATTTCAAATCACCGGGCTTTTCATTGCCCTGATTCGGAGAATTTTTAATTTCATCAGCGTTTTGAAAAACACCAACTACTTTATAGCCATAAAAATCTCCGATTCCGCTTCCAACGGTAGTACGCGTTCCTAATTTTGCCCCTTCGCCAATATCTCCTCCGAAAATGGCTTCTTTGCCTTGTCCCAATTCCAGCACTTTATTGCGCACATTAGAGGCATTTAGGGAAATATTGTATTTGAAGCGTTCGCCCTTTCTCCAGTTTAAGGTAAAGTCAAACCCTTCATTTTGTACTTTTGCGGCATTGACAATTGGATTGGAAGTTGAACCGACGTAAGCAGGAATAGGCACATCCAGCAGAATACCGTCGGTAATACGTCGGTAATAGTCTACTTCCGCGGTAAGACTTCCTTTCAATATGCCAAAATCAAGTCCAATATCCGTCTGACTGGTTTGTTCCCACTTGACGTTTGGATTGGCAATGGCAGTGAGCGTGGCTGCAGAATTTAGTTTTTCGGGTGCTCCAAACACTGCAAAATTTCCTGCATTAATAACCGCTATCCCCGGATAAACGACAGTTTTATCATTTCCGACAATACCCCAGCTGGCACGCAACTTGATTCGATCAAAAATTTCCTGATTTTGCATGAATGGTTCATTAGCAATATTCCAACCGACTGCCAGAGATGGAAAATTGCCATAGCGATTGTTGGCACCAAAACGGGAAGAACCATCGCGACGAATCGATGCTGTTAACAAATAGCGATCGAATAGGGTATAGTTGACCCTAGCCAAATAAGATATAATTGCCCACGCAGAACCTCCACCACCATTCACGGATGTAGTTTTATCACCTGCATCGATATAGAGCAGTTCCTTGCTATTTCCAATCAATTTTTCTCTCGAACTATACAGGAATTCGCTGCTCCATTCCTGAGAAGTGTATCCAGCGACTGCGTTGATGACATGATTTTTGTTGAATGCTTTATTGTAGGACAGC
Organism: Saprospiraceae bacterium; assembly: GCA_049316985.1. Lineage (GTDB taxonomy): Bacteria > Bacteroidota > Bacteroidia > Chitinophagales > Saprospiraceae > CANHEE01. Next base: position 42,421 of record JBMOJB010000011.1, read on the forward strand.
GTATTTTCCCATTGCCAGTATTGAGATTTTCCAATACCCAGAGAAAGAAAATCCTGCGTTCGAAGTTGGCTTGAGGATACCTTGTACACCCCTTCATAATTGCGATTTTGATTGCCCTGCAGATCTCCTCCAAAACTAGACCGGAATTTCAAGTCTTTCAACAATTGTACTTCTGCATAGACGTCGCCCATCAGACGAGTACCTTTTCCTTCATTTTGCGTATATTCCAGTGAAGCTGCCGGGTTTCCAATGGCCGTACCAAAAAATGTTGGATCAGAATATTTACCGCTGCTATCTTTAGGTGTAAATACTGGTGGCATTCGATAGGCACCCATTAATACATTGGGAGCGAACTGACTATTACTTCTGGCGATATTTAGATTGTGTCCTACTTTGAGAAATCTGCTTAGGTTGTAATTGGCATTCAAACGCAGATTCAATTGTTCAAAGTCAGAACCAATGATAATTCCGTTTTGTTTGAAATATCCGGCACTCAGGCTGAAAGTGCTTTTTTCAGTACCGCCTGATGCAGACAACATCAAGTTTCTGATGGGTGCACTTTGAAATATTACATCCTGCCAATCCGTACCCTTACCCAGCGCAGCAGGATTTGGAAATGTTTTCGTATTTCCAATGTATTCATTGTACATCTGCGCAAACTGACTGGCATCCGCCATTTTTATTTTTCTGATTACTTGCTGTGTTCCGGTATAAGAGGACAAAGAGAATTTTACTTTACCGTCTGTTCCACCTTTTTTTGTGGTAATCATTACCACTCCGTTTGCTCCACGAGAACCGTATATTGCAGTAGCTGATGCATCTTTTAGAATTTCAATGCTTTCGATATCATTTACATTTAGTGTTTTGATATCATCTAAAATCAATCCATCAACAACATATATCGGCGAGGCATTATTTAAAGTTCCGATTCCGCGAATTCTGACAATTGCTCCGGCGCCGGGTTCACCTGATACCGGAGTTACCTGTACTCCGGCCACACGTCCTTGTAAGGCCTGTTCTACTGATGCGGTTGGCAACTGCGAAAGCTCTTTTGATTTGACAGAACCTACAGCGCCGGTAAGATCACTTTTTTTGACTGTACCGTAGCCAATCACCACCACTTCATTCAGTATTCTGCTGTCTGTTTTAAGCAAGATATCGATTTGTTGCCTGTTTTCAACAAAAATTTCAAGCGGCTCATAACCTGTATAAGTGACCACCAGGATCTCTTTACCACTTTTCAAGTCAAGAGAAAAATTGCCGTCGATGTCGGTGACGGTACCTGATGTGCTTGATTTTATCAAAATCGACGCACCGATCAAAGCCTCCTGGGTAACAGCGTCTTTTACGCTACCGCTGATTTTAAACTGCGCAAAAGTATAATTGCTTATACCGCACAACAGAATAATGAAAAAGATCTTTCGTAAAAAATTAACTTTCATAATTCAAAGTTTTGTTATGAATAATACCTATTTAAATGCTCGTTTTATAATTTAATCCATTGTAACTCTTGTTGATTGTTCTGCATTACTGTCAGTTCCGATAAAGATATCAAATTCACCCGCCTCAGAAGTGTATTTATTATCCCTGGTGTATAACATCAGCTCTTTTTCTCCGATAGTAAAGCTAATGGTTTTCTTTTCACCAGATTTCAAAAATAATTTCTGGAAACCTTTTAATTCTCTGACAGGACGAGTTACGCTAGCTACCAGATCATGTATATACATTTGGGCGGTTTCTTCACCATCATATTTTCCGGTGTTACTAATGTCAACGCTTACTACAACCGACTCTCCTTTCTTGAATTTCTTCTTGCTTACTTTCAGTCCTGAATATTCAAATTGGGTATAACTTAAACCAAATCCGAAAGGATACTGTGGAGTATTCACTACGTCGATGTATTTGCTGTAGTATTTGAAATTTGCATCTTCAGGCATTGGCCTTCCGGTGTTTTTATTGTTGTAAAATAGAGGCACTTGGCCAAGATTTCTAGGAAAGCTCATCGTCAACTTTCCACTTGGATTGTATTTTCCAAAAATAACCTCCGCAATGGCATTGCCCGCTTGAGTTCCCAAAAACCAGGTCTCCAGTATAGCGGTACAATTATCTGCCAGATAAGGTATAGCCAGCGGACGACCATTCATCAAAACGATGACTACAGGTTTACCTGTCTTCAAAAGCTCCTTAATCAGCTCTTCCTGCACTCCGGGTATACTTATAGAGGTTCGGCTTGCTGCTTCGCCCGACATAGCAGCAGTTTCACCAATTGCGGCGATGATTACATCCGCCTTTGAAGCTACTTGTACTGCTTCTGCAAAACCTGAGCGATCGGAACTTTCAAAATCACAGCCTTTAGCTTTTTCAATCCTGGCATTTGGGGCAGCTTTTCTCAAACCTTCTTCCAGACTGACACAATCTTTAAAATTTCCGGCTGCGCTCCATGCGCCAATCAGTTCTGATTTGTTGTCAGTCAATGGACCAATCAAAGCTATTTTAGCAGTAGCCGATAAAGGCAAAGTGTTCTTTTCATTTTTCAACAAAACGATAGATTTTTTGGCTACCTCTAAAGCAATACTTTGATTTTTTGCACTCAGTATTTCAGTAGCCTCTCTTTTGGAATCCATGTATTTGTAGGGATGATCAAATAATCCCAGTTTGAACTTCACGGCAAGGATATTTCTCACAGCTTGATCAAGATCTGCCATTTTTACTTTTCCTTCTTTTACAGACTTTTCCATATAGTTAAAGAAAACTACGCCCTGCATATCCATATCTACGCCCGCATTGAGTGCGAGTTCTCCTGCTGCTTTTTCATCAGCAACGATTCCATGTTTCACCATTTCATTGATCGCAGTGTAGTCAGTCACGACAAATCCTTTAAAGCCAAGTTCCTTCCGCAACACATCTCTCAGCAGATAGGAGTTGCCGGTACAAGGTACACCGTCAAACTCATTGAATGAGGTCATCACAGTCATACATCCTTCTTTTACGGCTGCCGCATAAGGAGGCAAATAAATTTCTCTAAACATACGATCTGACATGTCAACCGTATTGTATTCTCTTCCTGCCAGCGGGGCGCCATATGCAGCAAAATGTTTGACGCAAGCCACTACTTTATCCGCCCTTTCAAAAGAACTTCCTTGAAATCCGCGAACCCGTGCTTTCGCAACTTCAGCGCCGAGGTATGTGTCTTCTCCAGCTCCTTCCATCACACGACCCCAGCGGGCATCGCGAGATATGTCCACCATAGGAGCAAAGGTCCAATGCAATCCAGCCGCAGCGGCTTCCGCTGCAGCGACGGAGGCAGATTGTTCGATAGCCTTCAGATCCCAGCTCCCAGCTTCGCCCAGTGGTATTGGAAAAATAGTTTTGTATCCGTGAATGACATCATAACCGAAAATCAGCGGTATCTTCATTCTTGTTTCTTCAACTGCGATGCGTTGCAATTCATAATTGTACTTTGCCGTGTGGGCGTTAAAAATTGACCCGACCCGACCTTTTCGAATATCTTCTTTGTATTCTGCGCGCATTGTTGGACCCGTCACATCCCAGTCAGATGTGAATTGAGTCAATTGTCCAATTTTTTCTTGAGTAGTCATTAAAACTAGTACACTGTCTACGCTTTGTTCGATTGTTTTTGGCTTGGGAGCTTGCACTTCTTTGCAGGTACTTAAATTGAATAAATTAAATAAAAGTAAAGTATATTGTAGAATATTTATTGATAAAAGCATAGTTAATGACAATTTTCAAATGATAGATTAATTTTTATTATTTAAACATATCAAGACAATCATGGTTTTTTTTGTAAAAACAACCAATCTTGAATGGCAGTATTGTAATATACCTCCTGCCAGATATTATGTCCTAAAGTATTGTACTCTGTGTAGTGAACCGGAGAATTTAGTTTTGTAAGCGCTTCGAACAGCTCCTTCGAATACTCAACCGGAACCACAGTATCATGTGAACCATGCGTAAACCAGATCGGAACTTCTTTGATCAAAGCGGCATGGCTTTTATCCATTGTGCCGCATACCGGCAGCACTGCCGCAAACAGTTCCTTTTTTCTGGACAGCAAATCCAAAGCGCCAAATGCACCTGAAGAATAGCCGGTAAGATAGACTCGTTTCGGGTCTATACTTGGGTTTTCCGACAACATTTTGATTACCAAATCGATAACCAGCTGGCCTGTTTCGCTTGGATATTCTTTCCTTGATATATCATCCGGCAATTGGTAATCCGACCATTTCTGTCCAGTTGGACATTGTGGAGCGATGATGAAAGCAGGGTGTTTGGTTTGAAAATCACGTTCTACAAAAGCCATTACACCATTTATAAGTTGCGATTCGTTGTTGTTGCCGCGTTCTGCGGATCCATGAAGAAAAACAACTAATGGATAGCGTTCGCCATTTTCTGTTTTGGGATTAAATATTCTATACGGAAGTGATTTAGTTTCATGACTGATAAAAGTTGCTTTCGAGAACTGCAATTTGGGATCGTTAGCCTCGTGTATTTGTTTTGTCGTAGCTATATTTTTTTCTTTTTTATTTATCGTTTCTGTTAACCATCCACCTTCAAATCCGGCCCGTTTCAGGCCATTAATGATATAGGGGTTTTTCCGCATCAGTTTCCATATTAACTGTGTCCTGTAATTTTCAGCTTGCAGTAAAATTGGGCCTTGATCGATGCCTAAATAGTCAATATCAAACCACCCATTTTCATTTCCTTTTCCAAATGTGTAAGATGGATTATAGGCATCTTTAAAACCATACTTGCCTACCAGTTTTTCGCAGTATTTTTCCCACTGCGATTTGAGTGAGCTCAGACATTCTTTGGGTGCGAAAGGAATAGAGCCACCTGCTGCGGTTGGGGCAATTGTTCCATCGTCAAAAGCTTCATCTGTTGCAGCTCCACGGGCAGAATATCCCTGAAATTCAACTGGATTGCCCAAATAATTTTGAACGGCATAACCGGGTCCATCACATGCTGTCAAACCCCAGATGTTTTCGTCATAATCTTTAAACCCTTTGGGATTGGCGATACAGTACAGTCGATTGGTCAGCGTGGATCTTCGGGAATTTTCAAAGTAATCCAGATTTTTACTATGCATAAAAGGATCCTGAATATCCTTAAAGTCTATCCAGATATGCGAATACTGATGACCAAACAATGGTCCAAAGTTCAGTTGATCGATACCCATGTATTGTTTAAAAGGGTAGCGATAACACCATGCATTCCAGCAATTGGCAGAAACAGGATAAGTAGGCGAACCGAGTGCCAGAATGTACAAAAGCATGCCTTCGTTGTAGCCGTCCCAATTTCGATCATGAAATCCCTTTTGTGGATCCCAGCCCATTTTAATCAAACCGCTTTTATTCCCATTAGTGAACCATTGCCAGTCCACTCGTCGATACAATTGATCGGCAAGATCACGGATGCTTTTTTCCTGTTCGGTGTTTTGATCAAAATAGCTGTAGCAAGATAATATTCCTGCCATAAGTAATGCAGTGTCGATAGAACTCAATTCGACATCTTTGTATCTCAACGCTGCATTATGATCTAGGAAATGATAAAAAAAGCCTTTGTAACCGGAAATTTTACTTATTTCAGGACCTTGCGGCAATTCATTGAGCACTTGCAGGGTCTTAAAAACTCGTTCAATTGCCTGAGAGCGAGTGATGAATCCTCGTTCAACTCCAACCAAATAAGAGGACAAACCGAAACCTGTTGCTGCAATACTGCTGAAATTCAAAGTAGGGTAGCGATCGGGTACTTGTGAATTTTTGTCCACCGTCTCCCAGAAAAAGTTAAAAGTCCTGCGCTGCAATTCATCCAAACTAAAAGCGTTATTGGGCGTTTCGGATATATGCTTTTTCAATCCACATTGCATGGAAGTGCCTACCAGGATAAGGAATAAAATGAACTTTCCGGCCTTCATACGTTGAGTTTGCTAATACACTACCCACGCAAATAAAAAACATTTGCGTAGGTAATGTAAAAGTATAATTAGG
>JBMOJB010000012.1:0-44920 GCA_049316985.1 Saprospiraceae bacterium
TTAAATGGTTAGAACAGGTTCGTGTTGAAAAAATTCAAGAGTTCAATACGGTAGCTAATACGGTATTCTATAATTTAGATAACATCTTAAACTTCTTTATAACCCGTAACACTAATGCTAATGCAGAATCCTTTAATTCTAAAATTAAACTGTTCAGAGCTAATCAAAGAGGTGTTGTGGACAATAAATTCTTTCTATTCAGGATACATAAACTGTTTGCATAAATAATGTCACTCCCCAATAAATAATTGTGAGCCGTTATTACTTTCAATTTTTAATTTTCAACTTTCAATTGTAATATTGCTTTGTGGAACAAATAAAACAAATTTTAACAAAATACCAGCAAGACAAGCGGATTCAGCAAATTAATAAGCTCTTGGATGAAAAGTCTGGTGTACAAGTTGGCGGACTAGTAGGCGCGCAGACCGCTTTCATTATCGGCGCTTCATTTACGTCATCGCCGAGGAATTACCTGATTATCGACCTTGATAAGGAAGAGGCCATATACAAAGAAAACGATCTTGAAAATATTCTCGAGAAAAAGGACATTGTTTTTTTTCCTGATTCTTTCAAGAATCCGATGAGATTCGATTTAATCGAACACAACAATGTTCTTCAGCGCACTGAAGCCATCAACAAACTCAGTTCTAATCGAAGTAAAGGAGAAATACTGGTCACTTACCCGGAAGCACTGTTTGAAAAAGTAGTGGCACCAAAAGTACTGGACCAAATGCGAATTGAGATCACAGTGGGAGAAAAACTGGATGTCAATTTTTTGATCGAAGTACTGGTCGACTATCGATTTTCACGAAATGATTTTGTTTACGAGCCGGGTCAATTTTCGATTCGTGGTGGCATTATCGATATTTATTCCTACGGCAACGAATTACCTTATAGGGTTGAACTTTTCGATGATGAAGTAGAAAGCATCCGCACTTTTGATCCTGCCACGCAACTATCTGATAAGAAAATATCAAAAATCTCGATAGTCCCTAATATCAACACCCGTTTTGAGCAGGCTCAGAAAGTTTCACTTTTCAAAGTTCTTCCGGAAAACACCATTATTTGGGTGGAAGATTTCCAATTGCTGATAGACCGTCTCCAAAGCTGTTTTGAAAAAGCCAACGAGTATGCCAACTCATTATCTAAGCTGGATGAATCAGAAACTGCGCTGATATTCAGGGACAGAGCATTCAATTATCCCGCCGACATCATTGAAGAAATTTGCAGTTTTCCAATGGTCTTTTTAGGCAATACAGCTACCGCAAAAAATATAAAAGAAACAATTAAGTTTAGTGGAAAACCGCAGCCCAGCTTCAATAAGAATTTTAACTTGCTGCTCGAAAATCTTTCCGAAAATACCAGCAATCTCTTTACCAATTACATTTTCATGGACAGCGTTACACAGATCGAGCGCTTCTATGCCATATTCAAAGATCTCAACGCGGAAGTCGATTTTCATCCGCTTCCTATTGGAATTCATGAAGGTTTCATCGATAATGACCTAAAGATAGTTTGCTACACAGACCATCAGATATTCGAACGTTATCACCGATTCCGGACAAAAACCGGATTCTCAAGTGATCATGCAATGACGCTCCGCGCCATTAGAGAATTGCAACCGGGTGATTATGTAACACATATCGATCATGGAGTTGGAAAATTTTCAGGACTCGAAAAAATTACGATGAATGGAAAAATCCAGGAAGCTGTCCGCTTGGTCTACAAGGACCAGGATTTGCTCTATGTAAGCATCAATTCATTGCATAAAATATCAAAATTTGTTGGCAAAGATGGCACGGAACCCAAACTGCACAAACTAGGTTCAGATGTTTGGCGGAATATGAAGGCCAAGACCAAAAAGCAGATTAAGGATATTGCCGAAGAGTTAATCAAATTATATGCCCGTAGAAAAGCATCAAAAGGTTTCGCATTTTCCCCCGACGGATATATGCAAATGGAATTAGAAGCTTCTTTTGTTTATGAAGATACACCAGACCAACTGAAATCCACACAGGATGTCAAAGACGACATGCAAAAGCCTCATCCGATGGATCGTTTGATCTGTGGTGATGTGGGTTTTGGAAAAACAGAAGTGGCCATACGAGCTGCTTTCAAGGCTGCAATCGATGGCAAGCAGGTTGCCGTACTGGTTCCTACTACTATCCTTGCTTTACAACATGCCAAAACATTCAAAGAGCGATTGAAAGATTTTCCCGTGACTATTGATTACATCAATCGATTCCGCAGTTCAAAAGAAAAGAAAGAAATTCTCGAAAGGCTTGCAGCTGGAAAGATCGACATCATCATTGGCACACATTCTCTCGCCGGAAAAGAGGTCAAATTCAAAGACCTTGGTTTATTAATCGTCGATGAAGAACAAAAATTCGGAGTGCAAGTAAAAGAAAAACTTCGGGGAATGAAAGTCAATGTAGACACGCTGACTTTAACCGCAACCCCGATCCCTCGTACGCTGCAATTCTCATTAATGGCGGCGCGCGATTTAAGCATCATCCGCACTCCACCTCCCAACCGACAACCTATACAGACCGAAGTTCGGATGTTTAATAATGAATTAATCAAAGAAGTAATTTATAAGGAGATTAACCGCGGTGGTCAGGTATATTTCGTACACAACAGGGTGCAATCGCTACCTGATATGGTCCATATGTTGAAAGAACTATGTCCGGATGTCGATATCGAAATGGCACATGGACAAATGAATCCCGAAGCGCTGGAAAAAACTTTGGTTGATTTTATCGATAAAAAATTCGAAGTACTGGTTTCCACTAATATCATCGAAACCGGACTGGATATCCCAAATGTCAATACAATTATCATCAACAATGCGCATCAATTCGGTCTTAGCGATATGCATCAGCTACGCGGAAGAGTAGGTAGGTCGAATAGAAAAGCGTATTGCTATCTTTTTGCCCCGCCTCTTTCAGTTTTGCCTGCTGATTCCAGAAAAAGATTAAAGACAATTGAAGAATTCTCAGACATAGGAAGTGGTTTTGATGTTGCGATGCGAGATCTGGATATTCGCGGAGCAGGCAATTTGCTGGGTGGAGAACAAAGCGGTTTTATTGCAGATATCGGCTATGACACTTATCAGAAAATCTTGACGGAAGCCATTATGGAGTTGAAAGAAGGTGAATTCAAAGACGTTTTTGAAACAGAAAATAAAAAGAAAGGGGTACACGTCAATGATGCCGAAATTGAAACTGATGTAGAAATGCTTATCCCGACAGAATATGTTGAAAATACGCAAGAAAGATTGAATTTATACACGCGCCTTGATGACATTCAGGATGAAGAACAACTTCGTCAATTCGGCGATTCCATAATAGACCGCTTTGGAAAATTGCCCGAGCAAGTCCTGGAATTATTCGATGGATTGCGACTGCGTTGGATAGCCAAAGAACTCGGCTTTGAAAGAGTCTTATTAAAAGAAGGAAAATTGCGTTGCTATTTTGTATTGAATCCACAAGCAGCTTACTATGAGTCTGATAAGTTCAAAAAAATTATTAACTTTATCAATGGAGCAGGGAAACAAAATCAATTGTCGCTAAAACACTCTCCAAAATCTTTGATAATGGTAAGAGAAAATGTAAAAACATTGAAAGGTGCACGGAAATTACTGGAATTGATCAGGGAAAAATTATAGCGTATTCCACAGATTGGTAATTTTTCTATTCTAAACGAAATAGTTTCAATAATTGTAAAGCAATATCTCAATTTGAGAAAATTTGCTTTATCCGTATAATTTGCGGCCAATTCATATAGGTAAATGGAACTAAAACCATCAATATTCAGGAATCTAATTATTATCGCAGTCGCTATTGGGCTATCAGGTGGTCTACTTGCGCAACGTGGATTTCCAAATTATTACAAATTCATTGCCCTTTCCCAAAAAGGAGATTCCCTATATAATGCGCATTTATATAAAAAAGCTGCTGAAGCCTACTTGCTGGCCTCCCAAACCATTGTTGAAAAAGGTATTGAAATTTCGACCGGGGAAATGCTTTACAATGCAGCTTGTTCGTTTTCGATGGCACATCAAACTAGCGCTGCGATTAATTGCCTGATAACGCTCGTGCTTCATCATAAATATGCTGATTATGAAAGAATTAAGTCAGAAAGTGATTTTTCTTACCTCGAAAAAAAATCTGGTTTTAAAAAAATTCTAATCGCTACACAAAAAAATCAAACAAATCAGGATTGGATTGAAAAAAACAAACAAAGGAGGACAAAGCCGATGTCAGACACCGGTAAAGTAATTTTTTACCCTTTGTCTCCCTTTGCGAATCAATTTATCTCCCAGGATAGCTTTCCTTTCATATCATTAAATCATCAGAATTTTAGAATTTTCTTTTCTGCTGATTCTTATGCAGCACAGCATTTAAATGATGTTAAAAGCGCACTTTCAGAAGCTTTCAATCGAGCACAGAACATTCTAGTTGCAGGACCATATCAAAGAGGCATCAATATCGTATTGTTTGATTCTCCCGAAGAAATGAAAGCGGTGTCCGGCATTTTTGCGCGTGGCGGAATTGCATATCCGGCGCACGACATGGCACTTTTCCCCTACACAGCTACACGCAGGCCTCAGTTCCGCCATGAATTATTTCATCTTGTGGCCAATAGTACTTGGGGAATTAGCAGTTCAAGATTTCTAAATGAAGGTTCTGCTGTTTTTGCAGACAACCAATGTTACGTCGAAAATCCCATCTACAAGATAAATGCGCTGCTCTTGAGTAAGAATCATATAGTGCCGCTACAGAATATTATCAACGATTTTGATGCGCAAGCCTATAAAAATGATGTCATAGCCTACCTGCATGCTGCCGGTATATTCACGTACCTGTATGAAAATTTCGGAATTGAAAAAATGCAAAAACTGTGGACAAAAGGCTTTGATGATTTTGAGCAAATTTACAGTTTCCCGGTCGAGCAATTAGAAAAGGAGTGGCTCGAATACATCAAAAACATTCCTGTTCCCCAAAACATTGATGAGAAAACATTACTCCGTGATGGTTGTGGTTAGAACACGGATTGAATTATTACCATTCAATGTACTTTTCATAATGACACTTCGAAATTACAAAAATTAATTCAAGCCCTTAAAGCAATGCCCTGAAACAATTGCATTAACAAATAAAGGCAGTGAACAAAATTAGCGCTTATTTGAAGGCTAATATTGAATAATCTTGAAATTGTTATGGCCGCCTATTTTTTTCTTCCACTTAAAAGTGATGCCCTTCATTTTGCGCTAGTTACAATTTAATAACTTTTTAATATTTAAAAGGCTTATTGGCAGTAAATTTGCAAGAATTCTAACGGCTATCTTGCAGTGTAAAAGGCCATTTCACATTATATTTTATACCTATTTGGCTTTTTTTGCAAACTTTATCTCTTTCTCGAATGTACAAATTTTTACTTCTTTGCCTTACCCTGGTTTCTTGCTTTTCAAGCGCTATGGCACAAGTCACAGATACATCAATTGTCAGACAAATTGATCCATTTACAATTGAATATATAAGCGCCAGAAACTCAATTGGCAGACTAGAACCTGTATCAGGTACTTACATTTACTCCGGCAAGAAAAATGAAGTGATTTCACTCGCTCAAAGTGATGCCAATATCACAGATAAAACCGGTCGTCAGATTTTTGCCAAGGTTCCCGGTATATTTGTCTATGATATGGACGGCGCCGGAAATCAAGTAAATATTTCAGCACGAGGACTGGATCCACACCGTGGTTGGGAATTCAATGTCCGTAAAGATGGAATCATCACAAATTCCGATATGTATGGCTACCCGGCAAGCCATTACAGTGCGCCAATGGAAAGCATTGAAAGAATTGAATTGTTACGAGGAACAGGTGCCTTGCAATACGGGGCGCAATTTGGAGGTATGTTAAATTACATTTCTAAGCAAGGTGACTCAACTAAACCTATCAATTTTGAAAGTTACAATTCGATTGGCTCATTTAATCTACTGAGTAGCTATAACGCTATTGGAGGGAAAAAGGGTGATTTCAGATATTATGGATATGTATCAAAAAAATCAAGATCCGGCTATAGGGACAATGAACAAACTATGTATAACGCGGAAGGCCTTACTATTGCTTACGAGCCATCTAAATACTTGAGTATTCGCTTGGAGTGGTCAAGGTCAAGTTACTTATACAGATTACCCGGGCCATTGACTGACGCTATGTTCTCAGCAAATCCCACACAAGCAACAAGGTCTAGAAACTATTACAGTCCCACAATCAATTTACCTTCTGCAACTATAAAGTGGAATCTTTCAGAAAATTTAAAAATACAATTTATATCTTCGGCAGTTCTCGGAGCTCGCAATAGCGTATTGTTTGACAGACCGGCTAGTGTAAAAGATTCCATCAATGCCGTCACACTTACATTTAACAACCGACAAGTCGATATTGACCGTTTCAACAGTTATACGCAGGAATTGCGAATGATTCAGCAGTACAAACTTGGCAAAAACAAAAGTTCCTTGGTTGTAGGAGCGCAATTGATGAACAATAATTTGCACAGAACGCAACTTGGCAGAGGAACCACCGGCTCAGATTATAATTTAACAATAGTTGATCCAAATTGGGGACGTGATCTACACTTTAAGACTGTGAATGTTGCCTGGTTTGCAGAAAATAATTTTGTACTCCTTCCGAATTTATCAGTCAATGCAGGTGCAAGAATCGAAATTGGTGAAAGTAAAATGAGTGGAAAAATAAATTATTATCCCGACAATAAAGTACCGGTCAATATTAAGCACAACTTCCCACTCTTCGGTCTTAGTTTCAATTACAACGCTTTGAAAAACGCAGAATTCTATGGTGGTTTTTCTCAGGTTTATCGACCAATGATTTTTAAAGATATAATTCCTGTTTCAACTTTTGAAAAGGTAGATGAAAATATCAAAGATGCTAAAGGCTACAATGCCGAAATAGGGTTCAGAGGAAGCCGGGGATTTTTGAAATGGGATCTGACCGGATTTTTATTGAAATATGATAATAGATTCGGCACAATCGCGCTTACTGACAATAATGGAAATTTTTATACTTTACGTACCAATATTGGAAATTCAATGACAAAAGGACTGGAAGTATTTGTCCAGGGCAGTTGGGAATTTAATCACGTGACTCAGGTTACAGTATTTACGTCGACTTCCGTAATGGATGGAAAATATACTGCAGGGATCATTAAATCTGGAAATATGAACATCAAAATTGACGGAAATAAGATTGAAAGTGTGCCAAATGTGATTTGCAGAAATGGTATCACCTGGCAGCAACGACGTTTGAGCATCAGCGGACTTTATAGTTATACCGCCGAAAGTTTTGCGGATCCACTAAACACTAAGATTCCCAATACATCCGGATCGGTCGGCTTAGTCCCCGCCTATGGAATTTTCGATTTGAACGCCAGCTATAAGATCACTGACCATATACAAATCAAAGCAGGAATCAATAACCTCGGCAATCAACGATATTTTACAAAGCGTCCATTGTTCTATCCCGGTCCGGGCATCTGGCCTTCAGATGGGAGGAATGCAATCCTAACCATTATTTTTAAGGTGTAAACTAAAAACTATTGTATATTTAGCCTCCCTTATTTGAACAAATAATGTTAAGTGCATAATCTCTATTATTAGAATTTTATCTACGAAATAACGGCTTTCAAATAAAATAAATTCTAATGTTCCGCCTTTTTCTACCGTTTCTTTTTGCTAGCATATTCCTATTTTGGATTATGATGCGCATTGTCAAAAGAAACCTCAAACAACATCTAAGTACTTTGTATATAGGTTTGTTGTTTGTTGCACTTTGGCTGGTGATCTATTTTTTGGTAGTAAAGTTATAGAGCTGATTATTCCACTCCCTATATCCGGCTGAGTTTAAAATTGGACAGTACCTACAGCTTTATTTCAAATTGGAAATTTTAGACACCCTCTCTTTTTCTCAATTGATTTGCGGTCAATCTCGACCCATCGTGGCTCCAGCCCGGCGCTTTAAGAGCATACTCAATTCGTTGCCTGAGATTTATACCGGGTTGAGTGATGTCTTTCCAGATTGCTTTCCATTCGTGCATAACGATATTCACAGGACCACGATCATCCGGGTTAGTGACTAAACCATAAACTACAGGATCTGAATCCAATTCATCCTGAAAAGTGCCGAACATTTTATCCCAAATAATCAAAGTCATTCCCATATTTTTATCCAAATACCGGATGTTGGATCCGTGATGTACCCGATGGTGTGATGGTGACACCAATACATACTCAAGTATCCCTAGATGTTTGACTGCCTGGGTATGCGCAGACACCCCATAAATCTGTAAAAGAGAATGCATAAATAATATGTCCAAAGCATCAAAACCTAAAAAAGGCAGTGGAATGTAAAATGCAAATCGATACAAGGGTTCGAAAACAGAGGAACGAAATCCGGTAGTGATATTATATTCTTGGGAAGAATGGTGTGTAACATGAACAGCCCAGAACAATCTACTGCTGTGATCAAGACGGTGTAACCAATAGTAAAAGAAATCCACACCGATAACCAAGACACCCCAGTATAACCAACTTTTCTGTTCCCAATGAAAAATACTATTGCTGGCCGACCATGCAAAAAACAACACTGTAACGCCTCTCATCAATACATCAATACCCATATTCAAAAGGGTCAAATAAACATTGGTGGCTGATTCTTTGATGCTGTACCATTTTCGTTCACCAAAATAGCTGAACAACATTTCAGCTCCAATGACAGCAATGTACAAGGGAATACTGAACAAAAGCAACAATTGTTCTCTCAGAAGATTATCGTTCATTTTTCTAATTTTGCGCAAAAGAACCAAATTTATTGAATTTTTTAACGCAATGATGGAATTTTTAGATGAAGTATATTTTATAATCATTCTCTAAAAAACCTTTTTTATCTAAAATCTTAAAAAGTCCTTACCTTTGCGCTTTGTTTTACATTTTTTGCAAAAAAATAATGACAGATATATTTGAACAACTAAATCAGATCCGAACGGATATTCAAAATGCTTCACCTACCGGTCCAGCCGAACTGGAAAGTTTCCGTATCCAATACCTTGGAAGTAAAAATATCCTGAAAGGCTTGTTTGGAGAAATGAAAAACGTTCCTAACGAACGAAAAAAAGAATTCGGGCAGCTCATGAATGAGCTGAAAGACAGTGCTGAAGTAAAATTTGCCGAATTAAAAGAAAAATTTGAATTGGATGCTGATGCGGGAGCAGCTGAAAATATCGATCTCTTCGCACCGGGCGAACCCATGCAGATCGGAAGCATTCACCCGATTTCAATTGTCATGAACAAAATTATAGGGATATTCGAAAGAATTGGCTTTAATGTAGTGGATGGACCGGAAATCGAAACAGACTGGTACAATTTTACTGCAATGAATACTCCAGAAGACCACCCCGCGCGAGACATGCAGGATACATTTTACTTGAAGGGTGGGATGGAATGGTTGCTTCGAACTCATACATCTCCGGTACAGGCTCGCATCATGGAAAAAGGGAATTTGCCAATTAGAATTATAGCTCCCGGACGTGTATATCGCAACGAAACCATTTCAACACGCTCTCACTGTCAGTTTCATCAGATTGAAGGACTTTACATCGATGAAAATGTCTCTTTCGCTGACCTGAAACAAACTTTATTTTATTTTGCACAAGAGATGTTTGGTGCATCGAAGATTCGCCTTCGCCCGTCATTTTTCCCGTTTACAGAGCCCAGCGCTGAAATGGATATCTGGCTGGGAACAGAAACAGAAAAAAACTATCGATTAACCAAAGGAACCGGTTGGCTCGAGATTTTGGGTTGCGGAATGGTTGATCCAAAGGTTCTGGAAAATTGCGGTATTGATTCTGTGAAATATACAGGTTTTGCATTTGGAATGGGAATCGAAAGGCAAGCTTTGCGACTTTTTGAAATTGGCGATATTCGTTTGCTTTTTGAAAATGATGTGCGTTTCTTAAATCAGTTCAAAGGCGCTTTCTAAAACCAAAAAGTTCAATATGCGCTATTTCCTGAAACTCAGCTACCACGGAAAAAATTACAGTGGCTGGCAAATTCAGCCTCATTCCGAGTCCATTCAGGAAAGTATCGAGAAAGCCATTTTTACCATTAGCAGAGAAAAGATAGAAATCACCGGCTGTGGTCGCACTGATGCCGGCGTTCACGCTAGGGAATATTTTGCTCATGTTGACCTTGAAAATCCACTTCCCGAATATTTTCTCAACAGGTTAAATAAAATCCTTCCCGAAGATATTGCCGTAGAACAGCTTATTGAAATGCCCGCAAATGCCCACGCGCGTTTTGATGCGAATTACAGATCATATACTTACCAGATAACTGGAAAGAAGAATCCTTTCACCAGGGACTTGGCCACTTTCATCTATAATTTCGACGACCTCAACTTTGATAAAATGCAGGAAGCTGCTGCATTATTACTCAAATACAGGGAGTTTTTTCCATTTTGCAAAAGCAATAATGATGCAAATACTATGGAATGTCAATTATTCCGTAGTGAATGGGAATTCGATGCCCTAAGTAAAAAGGCAGCGTATCACATTGCAGCCAACAGGTTTTTAAGGGGAATGGTTCGATTAATTGTTGGAATGTGCCTCAATGTTGGGGCGGGAAAATTATCTCTTGAGAAAGTGGAAGAATCTTTAGCGACACAGAAATTGCTACAACCCAGCTCATCAGCTCCTGCACATGGCCTGGCATTGACAGAAATCCGGTATCCGTATTTACAAGTGGTAAATGGAGTACTCACGCTCGTTTAGTCACTTTTTTTAATGCTATTTTTCCAGGTTGACATTTGCTAAACGTTGTATGTCCAGTCCAGGTTCCCTCTAATTTATCCAGCTTTCTGGTATGACTAAGTACCAATTCCATTTCTTTATAGCACCATTCTCCTGCGCCGAGTTTGTCATATTCCACTAATGCTACATCTTTGATTCTTAAAATATCTCTTTGCAATTGACCTTTAAATGAAAATACTGCTTTTTTATCATTGTACCATACCCACGACTGCCCTTCAATCGCAGCACTATCGCTGTTAATCTGCAACAACATCTTAAATGAGCTTAGCACATTTCCCTCATTTTCAACGGTAAGCTCCCCTTCCCAATTGCCAATTAATTGCGACTGTGAAAAAATGCTTGTCAAAAAAAAGAATGAGATGACAAACTGAAATAAAAGAAATGAATAAATTTTATTTGTCATTGTTTGGATACTTAGGTTTTATGCCCGTACCTTTGCCGAGTTAAAATTACTAATAAATCATTTCGAAAATGTTTTTTTCGACATAAAAGTAGTTTTGGCTCCGTAGTTCAATGGATAGAATGGCAGATTCCGGTTCTGTTGATGTGAGTTCGAATCTCGCCGGGGTCACTTATCAAGGTGTAAGACATGTATTTTGCTTACACCTTTTTTAATGCTGTACTTGCTTTCTAAATATAAATTGCTGGAAAATCAAGCTGATACAGATGACTAATGCCGGTCCAATCAAATTCAACCATAGGAATCCCATCGGATAATAACCCCATTTATCCGCAAAGAACAAACCGATGACAGCTATTTCTGACAAAACTGCCGCATAAAATATGGCATTGCTTTTAACATTTTTAAAGAAAAAAGCTACCAAGAAAATCCCCAGAATTACTCCATAAAAGATTGAACCTATAATATTGATTGCCTGTATCAAATTATCAAAAAGCGAGGCCATACCGGCAAAAATAAGCGCAATCAATCCCCAAAGAATAGTAAAATACATGGAAGCTTTGAAATAATGCTCGTCAGAAGCTTCTTTAACAAACGATCTTCTATAAATGTCGATAATTGAAGTGGTGGCGAGCGCATTGATTTCTGCTGATATCGATGACATTGCGGCAGCAAAGATCACAGCTATCAACAGTCCGATAATTCCTATTGGAAGATGATTCATTACAAATGTAATAAAAACATAATCCGTATCTTTTGTCTCTGCATCGGGTGTATTTGTTTTGACTAGTTGTTCTACTTCTTTTCGCAAAGTATGATCTTCAGCAATATAGCTTTCTACATGCGCTTTCGCCAGTGCTAATTTTTGATCATTTTGCTCATGATTTGCAGTGATCATTTCATAGATCCCCGCTTTCTTTTTTTCAAAAACTTCCTGATGTTGACTTTCGAGTGCACTGAATTGAGCCGCATAAGGACTATCTTGCAAACGCTGAATATTGTCACTATTGAAATGAATCGGTGAAATATTAAATTGGTAAAACATAAATACCATCATCCCCACAAACAAAACAGTAAACTGCATCGGAACTTTTAAAATTCCATTGAACAACAATCCGAGTCTGCTCTCTGTTAATGTTTTACCAGAAAGATAACGCTGCACCTGAGACTGATCCGTACCAAAATAAGAAATAAACAAGAAGGTGCCTCCCAATATACCGGACCAAAAATTGTATCTGGCACGAGGATCAAAAGTAAAATCTATGATATTCATTTTACCCAGTTGACTGGCTACTTTCACTGAATCTCCAAACGAAACTCCCTGAGGAAGTTTAGAGATAACAATCGCAAGCGCAACAAAAAGACCAACCAAGATAATAGTCATTTGTTGCTGTTGTGTCTCACTTACCGCTTTAGAACCTCCGATTACAGTATAGACAATGACAATTCCTCCCATAGCAATCGTGGTCATCGCCAGATTCCAATCCAGGATCTTGGCCATTATTATGGCCGGAGCATATATAGTAAGCCCTACCGCCAATCCCCTTTGAATTAAAAACAATACAGCAGTAAATGTCCTTGTTTTTAGGTCAAATCGCTGCTCCAGGTACTCATACGCCGTATAAACTTTCAGATTGTAAAATATAGGAAGAAAGAAAACGGAAAGAATAACCATGGCGATTGGCAGTCCCAGATAAAACTGAATAAAACCCATCCCGCTTTCGTAAGCCTGTCCGGGTGTCGAGAGAAAGGTAATGCCGCTAGCCTGTGTCGCCATTATTGACAAGCCTATCGTCCACCATTTCAGATCGCGGTCGCCCATCAGATAGCTTTCAACCGTATCCGTTTTTCTGGTCTTCCACATTCCGTAGATGACGATAAACAAAATGGTGCCAATCAATACGCACCAATCAATAATATGCATAAGTGAATTTTACAAATTAGAAATAGAAACTTAAGTAAACAAACAGTAGTACTAGCATGGCATGTATGAAAAGCACCAATGCGTACAATCGGTTCCAAGTACCCATAATGGGTGGTCTGGAATCTTTGATTTTTTCATTCATTGTTTGGTAAATATAAAACTAAGCTGAAATAACAATTACGCAACTTAACCAATAATAAATAAGCCATCCTGAAATAATTCAGAATGGCTCATCGGCTGGTATTCAAATAATTAATGGGCAATCATAACTCTTTTTGTTGTATAAACACCAGCTTTGCTGATCTTTATCAAATACATACCGGCAGGAAGTTGGCCGGTTTCGATTTGTGTGTTATATTCAGTGCCGGGCCAGTTCTTATTAACAACTTCACGACCATTAATATCAAACAATTGTACTTTAGACAATTGAATAGAGGGGTCGTTCATTTGGATATTTATCAACTCGCCGGCTGGGTTTGGATAGACAAAGATGACCTTGTCCAGATCCTGATCCTTCACAGATGAAGTCGGCGCATTTGCATTAATTTCAATATTATAACGCAGGGTACCAACAAATCCTCCTTCACCATCAGTAAGTACAAATAGGAAAAAGTCCGATTTTGCATTTGGGTCGGTGTTGATGTAGCGGATTGCATTTTTCTGATTGATTTCTTGTTGAGTGAATGTCGCTCCAAGCTCCAGATTAGCCGCTCCCCAGCGATTGATTTTACCAAATTTGGGCAAAGTAACCAATGTATATGTCAACTGAATTGGCGTAGCTTTGTCATCAATTGCATAAAGTAAACTATCACTGATAAATCGACCCGACGTCGGTCTGACTCTCAAAGTGTCATTCCGCACTACTGTTGGTGCCGATACCGACCTGGCCGAACACAAGCGAATGCCCCACTCTTCAACAAGTCCCCCGTCGCCCGTTGCAAGATCCTTAATCTCCAGTCTCCATATACCTTTTGCATCTGTACCGTCGAACACACCGAGTGCGGTCTCCGGTTTGTAAGGAACCCCTACGCTCAATAATTTATCGCATTTATTAATTGTAGGTGCTTCATCGTCGTAACGAAGCAACAACTTGCTGCCTCCTGAAAATATGCATTTATTCTCTGATAAATACGAGAATTTGCCATTAGGACCAAATAGCCTCAATTGCAATTGTCCGAAATTGCTGTGATTGCCTTTGATACCAACTACGTTAACATCGCTGATGACACCACTTTCCGTCACTTCCAGAATGCTGTTGACAGTAGAAGACTGTGTTGCCGTAATGAAAATTGGGTCAGTGTTGGTATAAACGCTACATGCTTGAACAGATGTGTGGAAAGGACTGGCAATAGTCCACTCGCCTACACGACAACCATTAGCGGCACGGATTCTCCAGTAGTAAAGTGCATTCTCAGACAATAGTACAGGTGACTCAAGTTGACCACTTTTTAAGTTGTAGGCGCTACCCAAAATGGTTGACGCTGCAAAAGATGGATTGGAAGCGATTTCAATATCATAAGTTAAAGCTGACGGAGAAGTACTCCAAGTGAAAATCGGTAAAACATTCACCGAGGTAGCGCCACTGAAAGGACTACTTGGCATAGTGGCACTGAAATCAGCACTTGCACCGACCAATTTTACGGTGCGCAAAATAGTATCAAGTCCGGATATAGCTTGAACAACGATATTGTATTCACCGGTTTGCGTCACCGCGCTTAAATCTATGAATAATTTCGTGCTTTCGTCAGGACTGATATTTGACTTATCAAACTTGGCAGTAGCACCTGCAGGAAGACCTGAAAAAATACTCAGCTCAATTGGTTTGTCATACGATCCAAGCGACGTACTTTGAATATTTATTGTGGCTACACTTGCATTTGGATCAGGAAGACAATACGTCTTTCTCTCAGTATTGGCTGCAAGATTGTATCCCACCTTATTATTATTTCTGATATGAAAATTCTTATCGGAAACATCAAAAAAGATATTATCAACGGCATTGATTCTGATTCGTGCTACACTTGATTCTATATCTTTGGGAAGAATTACGCCTTCTTCACCATCATTTTCAGTATTTTTCAATAAAAGATATGGATATTTATTACCCCCATCTCTCGATAACAAAATATCAACTTTCTGACAATTTACAAGCGGACCATCTGTATTGGCGACATCCCATTTAACGATCACATAATCGCCCATTTGAACCGTATCTTGCGTCGTATTGGGAAATTCTACTTGAAAAGGTCCGGATTTGTGTGTGCTCTTGAATTTAATGGTATCCAAACCAATACCTCCTCCATTGACATTGAAATCCATTGCAGCGATTACAAAGGTATAATTTCTTGTAGTATCAGGGTACAATTCATCTTTGGTAAGACGGCCTCTGAGGATATTGTCCAATCTTGGAAATGTTCTCGTGCCCGTATTCACCGGATCAAAAATTCTAAAGCTATTGGAAAAAACATTTTGTTCACCCAGCGATATAAAAGCGCCTTCATCCGCTTGTTCCCAACTGTACTTTATCGGATCATTATCCTCGTCTGTAGCTTTGGCATTAAGTTCAAAAGGTGTTCCGATCGGGATATACAGACCTTTTTTCTGGTGAAGTATATTAACTACAGGATTGCGGTTAGAAATAACCGTTTTTTGAGGACATTCATTCCCAACTCCAGAACGTGAAAAATCAAAAAATTGTCCTTTTGTATTGGTGCAGAAGTGACCATTTGGCTTCCAATACTGGCCGGTTACATTGTCATTTCCACAGCCCCCGTCGTAAGAAAGGATAGATGTTCCGCTACCTGGCTCTGCTCTTGAACTGCTTCCTACCTGTCCAGGATCAGAGCCATTGCAAGCACTCATAGTGTGGCTCCCTGAAAACTGATGTCCTATCTCATGGCACATGATGGTGACTGCAAGATTGTCGGTATTTCCACTTTGGTCACAACTAACGCCGCTACCTTTTCTTCCTTGAGAGCAGACAACGCCGGGCTGTGCAATCCCCCCTACATCGGTACAATTTCCGGTTATGGTATGTCCAATATCAAAGCTATTTCTACCGACCAAAAAAGCAATTACATCATGGCTTTTACTAAGTACTTCTCCACCTACATCGCCATTTGGAAAAGGATCTTTTGCAGTGTCAAGCCAAATTAGCGTATCATTATTAGCAATAAGTTCCATCCTTATCGCAAGTTCCTGGATAGTTGTCTTATTCACCCTGTTGACCAATGCCACCATCTTTGCCATTACTTTCTCCTTTGATTTGCCATTCATGGCAGCAAACTCTCCGGTTGATCCCAATGCCAACCGGTACTTTCGTACAGTAACCGCAGTGGCAACACTTCTGTCGGTGCTGACATTTTCTTTTTTACCTGAACGATTAGGAACATAAGCTTCTTTTACGCCACATTTGAAATTTCGCAGCTTCTCTGGAACCACGTAATCAGCAGTGTAATACACCACGCAATAGTTTTGCATCTCAGTTGCATAAGGATCTACATACACTTCACCCTCAGGCGTATCAATTGCTGCTCGGAAGCCATCAATCGTGTAATCTATTCTCCCGTAAAAAGACCTATCTCGTACGCCGACCGCTGTAAATGTCTTGAAAGTAGGATACTTATGAAATAATTCAGGATCAGCTATTGGAGATTCCTTGATATCAAATTCCATCACTTCACCGTTGGGCATCGGGATCGAAATGACAACCGGGTTTTGCGACTCGGTCAACTCCAAGGGAGCGAGGTCTAATTTTCTCTTCAAAGCTTGAAAATTTACTTTCCAAACTTCATATTTTAAAGGAATAATTTTTCTATCATTCTGCGCATTGAGAGGCACTTGTGACTCGTTGACTCTGCTCCATTGAGCTGCTTGCTGGGCTTGACTGCTCGTAAAAGAAAGGATGACGATTAAAATCAACAATATGTAATTTTTGCTCATAGTTTGGAAGTTGACATTATTATTTTTAACAGTAAATTTTTGATTCTCTTATTGTAATATTCGATTATACCAGATGGAATGCTGCAATTAGCAGCCTAAAAATCTACACTACACTAAAAATGATAAAGTCCTTCAAGAAATTAAAATCATTCGATTAAATATTTCATGAAGGCCAATGCTGAAAGGGGGAAAAGAATAAAATAATATTTGTATAAATTAAATTTACAGACTTTTTTTCTTTCAAACAAACGAAAATACTTTAAGTTTATTTTTCAAAAACAAAATTAAACAACCTTTTGATAAATTAGAATTTTTCGATGAAGAATCCTGATTTTCAAGTATATAATTCAACTATTTTGATTTTTTATCCCATTCATTTTGGTTCTAAGCTTTATGATGCTTAATTTTGCAACTTTCTTGCAAATTCTCAGATTTTTCTGAGTTCTTTTTAATTTCATGCTGGACCTTTTTTGTAAATCAAAAGCTGCTGTCCTTCACATATTTTCAAGCTATATTTAATGAAGATTATTTCATACAATGTGAACGGAATCCGCTCTGCATTAAGCAAAGGACTTGCTGAATGGATCAGTCAAGGAGATTACGATATTATCTGCATTCAGGAAATCAAAGCAGAACAAGATCAGGTTGATGGGTCGATTTTTGTAAACCTGGGATACCCATATCAATATTGGAACTCGGCAGAAAAGAAAGGATATAGTGGCACTTTGACCCTAAGTAAAAAACCGGCTACGTTTGTCACTAAAGACAGCGGACTTCCTCATTATGATCGGGAGGGCAGAATACTAAGAACTGATTTTGATTCTTTCACACTGTTAAACTGCTACTTCCCTTCCGGGACAAGCGGTGACGAAAGGCAAGGTTTTAAAATGATTTTTCTTCAGGAATTTCATGACTACATCCTCGAATTAAAAAAAGAGCAAAATAATATCATTATAGTGGGAGATTACAACATTGCACATAACGAAATCGATATTCACGACCCTAAAGGAAATAAAAACAGCACCGGTTTCTTACCCGAAGAGCGCGCATGGATGACAAAATGGTTTGGAGCCGGATTTATTGATGCTTTTCGCTTTATGCATCCGGATCGAACACAGTACAGCTGGTGGAGTTATCGAGCCGGTTCAAGGGTCAAAAACAAAGGATGGAGAATCGATTATCAATCAGTTAGCGAAAATTTAAAAGACAAGATCTTAATGGCTGAACTATTAAATGATGCCATTCACTCGGACCATTGTCCTGTTTTGGCGGAATACGATTTAGTGTATTAACATTATAATATTTGCAATGAATTAATATATCAAATACAATATTTAACATCAATTGGGGTTATTGAATAAGAAATAAAAGCGATCATTTCAAACCTAATTGATAATTTTACGTACTAATTGAATCGAACTGCATCGTACTGAAGTGGTTTAATTCAAATCATTAATAATAAATCCATATAAAATAATCAATGGCAAATACAGAATTAAAAGATCTATATAACGAAAAAGGGGAAAGATTGAGTCCCACTTTAGATGCTGGAGTAAAAAATTTTCTAATCGATATTGATGGCACTATTTGTGATGATATTCCGAATGAGGAGCCCGAACGCATGTTGACGTGCCTGCCATACCCTGACGCACTCAAAATAGTCAATAAATGGTACGATGAAGGTCATATCATTACTTTTTTTACCTCCAGAACTGATGTCCACAAAGAAGTTACCGAAGCTTGGTTAAAAAAGCATGATTTCAAATACCATGGACTTCTACTGAACAAACCAAGAGGCGGAAATTACCACTGGATTGACAATCATATTGTTAAGGCAACCCGTTTCAAAGGTAAATTTACAGATTTAGTCATTGAAACCAGAGAAGTAGAGGTATTTCAAGACCGAGATTAAAAACCTTAAAGTAACAGAATCAAGTTTCATGCTTTCAGCAAACGTCATTCTTTGAATGCTGAAGCAATATAAAATAGTAGTAATATGTTTGGAAATAAAAAAATCGATCCAGTTCAAAGTAAAGGAAACAATTCTATGTCACCCGGGAATGTTGCCTTGAACAGCCTTGTAAAAGGAACCTTAATCGAAGGTACCGTATCTTCAGAAAGCGATATCCGTATTGACGGCAACCTTAAGGGAACGCTCATCTGTAAGGCAAAAGTAATACTTGGCCCTTCTGGTGTAATTGAAGGTGAAATCAAATGTGTCAGTGCAGTTATTGAAGGGAAATTTAAAGGCACTTTGTATGTGGAGGAACTTTTGCAAATCCGTGAAACTGCTGATGTTAGCGGCGATGTCTACACAAACAAACTGAATGTGCAGCCGGGTGCAAATTTCAATGGCGCAGTAAAAATGGCCACTGAAGCGCCGAAAGCAAAAGTACATGTGAATCCGGCACCTCAAAAATCTTAATCTTTGAGCACACGTAATACAAACAATTATTCAAAATATTCAGGAATGGCGTTTCAGTTACTGGGCGCCATTCTTTTTGGTGCTTTTGGTGGCCAATGGATAGATAATAAAATGGGTAATCCGAAACCCTACGCTACAATTATTGGCTCTTTGATTGGCATAATATCCGGCCTTTATATTTCACTGAAAGATTTTTTCTATTCTTCAAAAGACAAAACCGATGACGACAAGTAGTTTCTTTAGCCAACTGATTCGAGTCAGTTTCATGGTGACCTTATTACAATATGCCATCTTGTATTTTTTCCCGCGAATGGGTGATTACAACACGCTCTTTTGGTTAAGTCAGGCTTTTTTTGTCTTTTTAAGTTTAATAAGCTTTCGTGGCGCCAAGCATTTTGTGAGATTGAGTAATAAAAATGCTTTTTCGCAATTTATCATGATGCTGATCCTTGGCCGCCTCTTTTTGTCGATTGGAGTTATAGTTGGTTATTACAAGCTTTTCCATCCGGAATCAAAACTATTTTTAGTGCCTTTCTTTATGGTCTATCTATTTTACACTATATTTGAAGTTGTCTTCTTATCTGCTATCGGTAGAGAAGTTTGATGTGGTAGTTTTTTCGCCTTTTCTTATGTTTACTCCGGATTGTTATGATTGAAAGTTATTTCTCAGGTTTTTTAGCCGGTTTTTTGATGTGCTTTAGCTTGGGTACTGTTTTTTTTTCAATTATTCAAAACAGCCTTAAAAATGGATACCGCAGTGGAATCCAAATTTCATTGGGTGGAATCTTGAGCGATTCAATTTTCATCAGTATTGCTCTGTTTGGGACTTCTTTTTTGCCGCAATTAGATCACTTCGACATGATTCTCAATGGAATCGGAGCATTTTTTCTAATTGTTCTTGGTATTGCAAGTTTAATAAAATACTCAAAAACGAACAATAAGGTAGAAGCCCAAAAAGGTAATGTTATCTACTTTTTTGGTCTTGGATTTATGTTGAATACACTCAATCCTGTGAACTTTTTTATTTGGGCCGCAGCAGCAACCGCAATTAGTTACTATAATGCTTCCAATACATTGATCTTCTTTTCCGGAAGCCTTTCCGCTGTGTTTATTACCCAATTTGCCATGTCTTATTATGCCGATTACTTCCAAAGATACTTTACACCCCGCATCATAGATTATGTAAATAAAATTGCCGGAGCAGTTTTATTGCTGACCGGAATTTACCTGGCGTATAAAGTTTATTTGTTTATGATGCAATGTTAAGAAACAACAACTTTCGCTATTAAAACAGGAACTTTTGCAGTTTGAAATTGCTAGTGAGGGGAATATGTTTTATTCCCAGATGTAAATTTTATTAGCTGCACTTACTTTTTGTTGATCAATCTTCCATGTTTTGTAAAGTTTTGTTTATAATAATGTATTTTTGTTGATTATTCAACAAGCAAAATGAAATTCTCTAAAAAATACCTTCCCTACGTTTGCTCCTTAATAATGACAATTTACGGAGTAGCGAATAATCATGATCTTTCTTTTCAACCCAGAACAATCTTGGTTTTTATTGATGCCTTTATTTCATTTGTCCTATTCTGGAAAATAATTGAATACTTATTATCGATATCAGAAAACAGTTTTACGAAGTGGTCAATTACCTTTTTAGGGATTGTTCTTTATCTTCTATTCTATATCAGCTTAGATTATTACGTATTACACCTCCTACATGATTTCTTTTCCTGGGGTCCTTTTCGATTTGGAATAAAATTATTTGTGGTATCCATGGTTTTCGCAACAATTATCGAGAGCCACAAATGGGGCAAAGCCAAAGAAAAAACCAAAATCGAAAATTTACAGTTGCAGGCTGAAAATATTGAGTTTCAATACAACCTCCTCCTCCAGCAAGTCAAACCGGATTTCTTGTTTCGATGCCTTAATACACTTAGACATATTGTAAAAAAAAATGACCCAAACGCTGAAGCGTATATCCTAAAACTGGCTGATGTCTACCGACAGAACCTGAACAAAGAACGGGCACCCATTACGCTTAGAGAAGAGCTGTCTTTTTCACAGTCCTTTTTCTACCTCATGGCTTACGGGAAAGAAAATGCTGTCACGCTGGATTGCGAAATATCCGATGAAAGTTTAGATTTCCATTTACCTAGTTTTTCAATTCAATTATTGCTTGAAAATTGCCTCAAGTACAATTATTATTTAGCAGCATCTCCTCTGAAGATAAGGGTCTTTCAGAAGGAATTAAAGAGCATTACGGTGTGCAACAATTTGCAACCTGAAGATAGCAAAGGTCAGGAGGATGACGACGGTATAGAAAGCTTGCAAGAAAGATATCTTTATGTGGGAATACACGACGCCGTACTTGTCGAACAAAACAAATCTATTTTTTCTACAACGATAAAACTGTTCTAGCTGTGTGGATTCAGACCATTCGCAGGAAATACTTTTCTAATGCAGAAATTTATGTTCCCTATATTTATTGTACTTTGATGCCATTATTTACCTTGTATTCATTCAAAATACCTGTCAAATCAGTATTCGAAGCACTTCAGTACATATTTATAACAGGTGCAATACAGTTTATTTTATGGCATTTGATTAGGATGATTCTAAGCCTCGAGTCAATTAATCAATTGGCTCGTTGGGCGATAGCGTTGATTTGCGCTCCGGTTTTATATCTAGTATACCGTTTTATTGATGACAATTTACTTCATGTTAGCTTCTGGTATAGGGATACGAAATTGTGGTTGCCTACCATGCGCTTGTCGATGAACGGCCCGATATTTATCGCATTAATAGAAAGTATAAGGGCATTTAGAAGCAGAGCAAAAATCATTACTGATAATATATCTTTGCAAAACGAAAATGTAAAAGCGCAATTCAACCAATTGCTCCAGCAGATCAATCCCCATTTTCTATTCAATAGTCTAACAACACTGCAGGCGATGGTGCGTTCAAAAGATTCCAGAACGGTGGAGTTTATTGAAAAGTTAGAGGATGTCTATCGACAAACGCTAAAATTAGAAACCGGTGAAGTAACGCTGAGCGAAGAGCTCGCTTTCTTCAATTCTTATATGTACCTGATGACCCTGAGGCAGGAAAAATCGATTTTTTGGGAGGCTGATATTTCGGAAAAATCACTTACTCTTAAATTGCCTGTTTTCTCTTTGCAACTTTTGGCGGAAAACTGCATAAAGCATAATATTGTGTCAAAAGCAAAACCCCTTTTTATCAAACTATTTCAGAAAGACCCGAATTCCGTATCTATTTCTAATAACTATCAACCTAAAGAATACAAAAGCGAATCCTTCGGCATTGGCATCACCAACCTGAAAAAGCGCTATGAACTCGCGGGAATTGAAAATGGAGTACTTATTGAACAAGACGAAAAAACGTATACGACAACTTTAAAATTGATCTAATATGAGAATTCTCATCATTGAAGACGAACACAAAGCCGCAGTGCTGCTGAAGGAATTGATTGAATTTCATTCCGGTTATCAGGTAGTGCACATTTGCGACAGTATCGAATCATCGGTGACTTTCCTCAGCAATCATCAGCAAGACCTCGACTTGCTGTTTATGGACATTCAACTTTCCGACGGGCAATCTTTTGAAATATTTGAGAAAATCAAAGTCCAGCGCCCTGTAATTTTTTGCACCTCTTACAATGAATTTACCCTGAAGGCCTTCAAAAACCACGGGATTGACTATATTTTAAAGCCATTTAATAAGGATGATATCCAAATGGCCATCGCTAAAATAGAAGAACTTAAAGGAAATTTTACCGCTCATGCACCTGACATATCAAATATAAAGGAGATTGTTGTGAGAGAAAAAACCTACCAGACCAGCTTTTTGGTTCGATTCAAGGAAAAGATCTATCCCGTTCCAATTGCTGATATTGCTTTTGTTCATCTGGATAATGAAATCGCTCACTTATATACTTTCAAGGGTGAAAAACATCCTATCTTCAAAACAATGGACGAAATAGAAAATGCCATCCCTCCACAGGATTATTACCGCATCAACCGCCAAATGATTGTCCACCGAAATTCAATCAAAGAAATCGAAAATTATTTTGGACAAAAGCTGTTGGTTAAACTCAATATTGCCATTCCAGAAAAAGCGCTCGTTAGTAGCAAGAAAGCTACCCATTTTTTGAGCTGGGTAGAGAATCCGTTGCGATAGGAAGGGTTTTCACTAGATGTTATTTACCAACTGATAATGTCCTCAACATACAAAAACCACTGTATGTCAATTACCAAAAAAACGACCCAGAAGGGGTCGAATGTGTATAGAAAACTAATTTCCTTTTGAACCGACCCAGAATGGGTCGCATAAGACATTCCATTACACTGAACATTTTCGGCAACCCAAAAAGTCCATTTCCATTTTTGAATTGAATATTTCATTAAAGGCGGTAAAACATGCGACACCTTCTGGGTAGATATAATGCATGGTTACCATTTGCTATAAACATGGAATCCCTTCAGGATTCGTATTCTAGGATTCCACTTTGCAAGAAACTTTGGCAATATTGCCATAAATGATGTACACTCTTTTCAGAGCGAGTCAGTTGGTCAATTACCAAAAAAAAGACCCAGAAAGGGTCGAATGTTTATAGAAAAATCATTTCCTTTTAAACCGACGCAGAATGGGTCATATAAGACATTCCATTACGCAGAACATTTTCGGCAACCCAAAAAGTCCATTTCCATTTCTGAATTGAATTTTTCGTTAAAGGCGGTAAAACATGCGACCCATTCTGGGTCGACAAAAAGCATGGTTACGATTTGCTATAAACATGGAATCCCTTCAGGATTCGTATTCTAGAATTGCACTTTGCAAGAAACGTTATTGGCAATATTGCCCTAAATGATGTAAACACATTTCAGAGCGAGTCAAAGTGATGGTCAGTTTGTCCTCACCTGAAAAAGACCCAGAAGGGGTCTGATGTGTATAGAAAACTCATTTCCTTTTGAATCGACCCAGAATGGGTCGCATAAGACTTTCGATTACACTGAACATTTTCGGCAACCCAAAAAGTCCATTTCATTTCTGAATTGAATTTTTCGTTAAAGGTGGTAAAACATGCGACCCATTCTGGGTCGACAAAAAGCATGGTTACGATTTGCTATAAACATGGAATCCCTTCAGGATTCGTATTCTAGGATTCCACTTTGCAAGAAACGTTATTGGCATTACTGCCCTAAATGATGTACACTCTTTTCAGAGCGAGTCAAAGAAATCGAATGCTTTTTCGGGCAGAAACTATTGGTAAAACCCAATATTGCCATTCCAGAAAAGGCGGTGGCCAGCTGTAAAAAAGCTACCCATTTCTTGAGCAGTCTGGAAAAACAAAAGTAGAGGCAAGTCTTAAATATTTTTTCCCTATTGCGTAACCCTCACATTGCAACACTTCTACATTGCAAATCCTTTCCACTTTGTTCAGTATCTATTTTAAGCACTTCAGCCACGATTTTAAGCACTTCAGCACAATAAATATTTTTTTCATTTCGGCAAAATTTATTTTTGTTTTGCAGTTAAGTCAATATGCTATGTAAATACAAACATATTATTCCGATTGCCAATATTAATTTGCTAAAACCACCAAAAACAAAATACCAGAATTGCTTTAAATTATGTGGCTTGCGTGCCATTTTTCTATAAATAAATTTATTTACTCATCTTAAAAGATAATGATTATGTTAAGAAATTACTTCATTTTCTCTTGTATTGCCATTCAACTGCTTTTTGCTGTTGCGGCAAAATCTCAAATGGTATCTGTATTTGCTACAAATGTAAGCGGAACAATCGGTTTTGATCCGGCAGGCAATGTCTACGTTACCGGGTTCGCAAGCACGACGGTAGGAAAAGTTACAAAGTATTCACCCGCTGGTGTCATTTTGCAAACGACAACTTTCCCATACGACAACAATGAGATGCGCCCTTCTTATGATGCTTTGGGTAATGTTTACATCGCCGATTTACCATCAAGAAATGTTAAGAAAATTGCAACTGATGGCACAGTTTCCACATACGGAAATAATTTAAACGATCCTTGCTCTGCTGCTGTCGACCCGGCAGGGAATATTTACGCGTTGCTTTTTTGGGAAAACAAAGTTGTGAAAATTAATCAAAATGGTTCAACAACTGATTTTATTACCAATGTATCACATGACAATAATCAGGCAGGCAGTTTTATAGCTTTTGATGGCAATGGAAATTTATTTCACAAAGACAGGTATTTTATCTTTAAATATCCATTCGGATCTACAACCGGATCTATGTTCTTAAATGGGCTGGATGCACTTACAAATAATGCACCTTACAATATGTCATTTGACGCAGATGGCAATATGTTCACTAGCTTTGGAAATTCCAAAATTACCAAAACTACACCAGGTGGCGCAACTACATTGGCATTTGATGGCGGCGCACAGAATCCTGTGAAAGTTGTAAAATCTTCTACCGTGAATTCATCAGGTATTATCTTCGGAAACCCTGGTGCAGAGGGTATTGGAAATATGTACTCTATTCAATCTCAAGCTTGTTCGGGCAACTTGAGCAGATTACTGGTTGGCTCAGCAAGTGGTTTTGCAACAGATCCACCTACCGGTAATGCTTCTCAAACTTATTGTTTAGGGTCGAAAGTTAGTGATTTGCAGGCAACAGGCACCTCTATACTTTGGTATGCCGCTGCATCAGGAGGAACTGCACTAGATCCCACTACTGTTCTGACAAATGCAACTCATTACTTTGCCAGTCAAAACCCAACAGGTGCATGTGAGAGTGTTGATCGTCTTGACGTAGCAGTAACCATAACTCCACTACCAGCTATAGCGTTGAGTTCAGCTACAAACACCGATAATCAAACACTTTGTCCCGATATCGCTTTAACAACCATTGCATACACCGTTTCAAATGCAACTGGAGCAAATGTTAGTGGTTTGCCTTCAGGACTTACAGGATCCTACTCCGGCGGAATTTTTACAATATCAGGAACCCCATCTGAACCAGGGACATTTAGCTATACTGTAACTAGCTCCGGAGGATGTGCTCCTGACGCAAGTGCAGCTGGAACAATCACGGTGAATCCTGCAATGGTAGCTGGAACTTGCTCCGCAGATGTCGTAAATGATATTTGCCAGCTAAATCATGGACAAATCAAATTGCAGGTTTCTGGAGGAACAGCTCCATTTGCTGTCGCCGCTACCAGTAAAACTGTTGCACCAAGCCCAACTGTTGGAACAATCAGTAATGTAACAGCTCCAAGCGGGGCTGTAGATTCTGGGGTTACTTCTTATTTATTTACCGGTTTAGGAGGCAATAAGGAATACAAATTCAAAATTACGGACAGCAAAGGTTGTGTTGTAGGAAGTACACATTAAAAAAATACCGTTCCTGCGATTAATGAAAATTACTCGCAGGAATATTTAAACTTTTATCTATGAAAAGTTTTGTACATCTTTTTCTTTGGATAGCATTGGCTTGTGTAACAACCACAATCCAAGGACAATGCTCAGGTCCGCTAATCGTCAAAATTAGTGGAGTTGACAATATTGCTCCGGTCATCCTTAGCCCGGGAAATCAGACATTAAATACAAATGCGGGAGCATGTACAGCTGATTGGCAAATAATTGACCCGATTTCCGACAATTGTGCTGCATCAAGCTGGGATTTTGCACTGGAAGATCCAACTAATTCAAGTATGGTCATAGGTATTGCTGACGGTACTAGTAGTGAAACCATTATTTTCAGTTTAGGGACTACATATGTTACGTTGACAGGGGTCGATGCATCTATTCTTCCCAATTTTGCTGTTCCAAAAACCTTTAATGTTGTGGTATTGGACAAAGAAGCACCGGTTTTAGTAGGTGTTCCCAACAACGTTATAGTCAGTTGTGATGCCATTCCAGTTTCTGCTTCCGTTAGTGCTTTGGATAATTGTGGTAACGCGCTTGTTGAAATAACTGAGACAAGCACCAGGTCAAATGATCCGCTAAGCTGCAATTACTATTCTTATAGTATCACACGCAGCTGGAAGGCCACAGATAAAAGCGGTAATTTTGCAGTTAAGAACCAAATTATTAATGTTGAGGACAAGACTGCTCCAATAATTGCATCTCTTAGTGATTTAACAATTGCTGAAGCTAATGTCCCTTTAGTTGTTAATTGCAGTGACAATTGCATGGTCAATCCACTAATAACTTATACCGACATCAAAATAAATGGAACTCCGCCGCCGTGCGCCACTTATTTTTATGTAATTAATCGAACGTGGACGGTGTCAGACGCCTGTGGAAATTTCAGCAGTAAAACCCAGAATTTTACGGTTTTCGGTGTCTCTTTGACATGTCCTCCCGACAAAACCATCTATACTAATTCAGATGGAGTTTTAAACAACAACTGCAGTACTTTGACAACAGCTTCAATGTCCCTAACCCCAAAATTTTTAGACAATTGTGATTTCTCTACACTAAGATACAATATAACAGGTACTACTGTTGCATCGGGAAACGGCTCTGTTGCTGGATTGACTTTTCAAAAAGGTGTCTCAACTGTTACCTATAGCTTGACAAATGCGACATCGGATAATTGTTCCTTTAAAATTGAAGTAAAAGACAATGAGGCACCCAGGTTCAGCACATCAAGTACAGATATCATCGACGCATGTAGCTTTACAGGAACTCTGCAAACCACTCCTCCGGTAGTTGTGGACAATTGTGACAATAATCCTGTTCTTAACCTTATCAGCGATGTAACTGCAAATGTAAACGGATGTGCAACCAAGATTGCCACGCAAAAGTACACCAAACTCCTGACAAGAACCTGGAGAGCTTCCGATGTCAGTGGAAATACTGCAACTTCACAACAGAAAATTTACCTGAGAGATATGGCTCCGCCAACTCCGGTCTGCAGAAACCTTACTGTAACGATTGGTAATACCAATGTAACTGTACCGGCAGCTACTTTCAACAATGGAAGTGCAGATGCCTGCTCCGGAACGATTACTTATGCCGCTTGCAATGGGGCGACCTGCACAAATTTTGCATATAGCATTGTGTTCTCAAGATCGATGATTTTGCCTAGTACTGCTACGTCAATTGTACTGCCAGTCAGACTAAGGGTAAGCGATGGATGTGGCAATATCAGCTACTGCATTTCAAATGTCACCTTGCAAAAAGCAGTTACTTTAAGCAACGCTTCGGCAAACAATATTTCAACTATTAACGGTGATCAAAACGTTACAAGCGCTAAGCCTACAATTCCTTCAACAATCACAAGTGGACATGGAAACATGGAGTGTTTCCCTAATCCGTTTACCGAAGATCTGAATATTAATTTTAACCTGACTTCCGATGTAGAAAGTGCAACGTTGAAATTATATGACAATCGAGGCAGATTACTTCAGACATTGAATCAAGGCAAAACCAAAGCCGGATATTACAAAGTCAGATGGAATCTGGAAGAACTGAACGGCGGTTTATACCATGTTTGCCTGGAGCTCAATGAAAATTGCGTGAAAATGCAACGCGTTATCATGATAAAATAGAATAATATTGTTTAAATTCAGTAAAGCAGCCAGTGCAAGTTCAATCATAACACTGGCTGCTTATTTTATTTTTGTATTGTACCTTCAGTAAGCATTTACCAAAACAACAATTACTTCACCGGATACCACCTTCCATTTTTCATCACTTCATCCGAAGATTTCATAAATATTTCAGCATTGACCGGATAGACCATAAATTCATCAATGTGCAGCGTCGACTGTTTATTATCTTTATTCTCGAGGACAAATTCGAATTCTGTGTAATCAAATTGTGGCTCAAAATCGAAGGAAACCAGCGCCCAATTGCCATCAATTGCTTTTATAAAATGCTGCCCACCATGATGCCAGAAAAATTTCTGTGTGGCCTGCTTATCCAACTCTCTGATAAATAACTCAGTGCTCGCATGCTCTCCTTTTTCGATATTCAACCAGAATTGGAAAGTATATTTTTTCCCAACCTGAACATAAGGAATACTGCCTTTATACAACACTTTTCTTTCTTTTGTAGAAAATGCAAGTGAGCCTGCTCCACGATATTTTATAGGATCAGCATTTTCATCAAAATTAAGAAATAAAAAATTGCGTAAGGAATCCTTGCAAAATAAACTGCCCACTTGGTGAAGCTTTATATTTTCTGCTTCATTTTTTATCGCTATACTTTTTTCCTCGATGAGCGTCTGATAAGCCGAAACCGGCAACTCATACAAAACAAATCCGTTGTTTTCATGAATCTTCGTTGCTTTTGTCAGAATTGCATTGTACCGCCAATCAATTGCTTTGTGCCACTCCTTGTTTTCGAGCACCAGCAAGGGTCTTTGATCCGGTAAATTGCGTAAAACCGCCGGCTCTCGGTATAAATCTAATCCCAAGGGAACGCTGCTAATGGCTTGTTTCCACGAAGTCCTACTCATCATCGATCCCATCGTTGGTAAACCACTGTAATAGGACGCCAATAAATCGTATGCAGGGCTGGGATATCCCGCCTCGAGACCTATATACTCAGCTCCCAGATGAAAATAGGGAAAAGGCAATATGGCCTGGTACTTTGACCTATCCATGTACAAAAGCCAATCGTCTATTGATTCACCGGTTGAAGTCAAAATCGAATACAAATTGCTGGTCTTGCTTATTTTTTCGGCATTCTGCCTGGCTTCGATTATTCCAATCGCTATAAAAATTACCCAAAAAAGGCGGCGAAATTCAATGCTTTTTATATTCTTGCCCCAATGGTATACGCAGTAAAAACCGAGAATATTCACCACAAAATAAAACATCCAGGAAAATCTGCCTAATCCCCGAAATTGCTTTAAAGGGCCCGTATATGCCAATAAAAACTCTAGCTTCCCATAAATAAATGGGACGCCCATGGAAAAAATATATAATATTAAGGAAGCCCAAAAAGCAGTATGGAAAAATGATTTTTCAGGTAGATTCTCTTCAGTTACCTTAAAATCTCTACTGAAAATCCAGGATACTAACCTTACGAATAAATAAAAAGTGGCAATAAAACCAACATAATTAAGTGATTCAAATTCGCGCTGTGGAACAACTTTGAAAGCATATTGATTGAGAAAATTAAACAGATAATTACCTTCCTTGAGAAAAGTACCATTCAAATCGCTTACATAATGTAAAAATCCCCAGGGATTATTGGGGCGATCAGTGACATCAGTACCAATTTTCAGCCATATGAAATTGAAAAAAAGATATGGAAGTAGCAGTTGTATTGACCAATGCTTAAGGTAGAATAATCCAAGTTTTCTATCTTTAATTACTTTTAGAAGATAAAAAATACTGATAAAAAAGGCCGAAATTCCAAAATAATAGAAATGTAACAAAGGCGCCAAAAACAGAAGCAAGGTAATTCTATAGCTCCATTTTGACTCCCTTTTTTCAAATTTCATCAGAAAATACAACAGCAATAAAAGGATAGCCATATATCCCAATGCATAATGGCAACCAAAACGCATCAATTGCGGTGACAACCAACTAATTATCACACTACTGATTAAGCTGTACCAATGAGGAAGCTCCATTCGCCGAAAGAAATAATAAAGCAAACATGCGGATAAAAACAGCGAAATCAGGAGTGCATAATTCAAAACGCCTACCGTGTGATAGGAAATGTCCCTGAAGTTGACCTGGAAAAAACGCAAAATATTGCTGATAAGCGGTTGATTATCTGTAAACAGCACATGTTCACCATAAGGATAATTCATGCTGTCAAAATGATTGTAAGTACTGCTGTTTTTGACGTGCAACATCGGTGTCAGGTAATTTTTCAATCCATCACCTCCGGCAGAAAGCAGTGTCGTATCCGGACTTTTTATCAAAGTCCAGAAATTCTTACAAATGGTGAGCAACATCACAGCTGAAGTCATCAGCCATTGATACCAGGTAATCTTTTCTTTCATGTTGTAATTGCTATTTCAGCGATAAAATAAAAAAGCAATGATAAGAAAAAAATAAGGCTGCTCCCATTGGTTGCAGCCTTATTTACATATTTTTATTTCAATTTACTGTGATGCCTACTGTATCCAAAATAAATCAATAGACCCGCCAACATCCAGCCAATTGCAACTTTTAGTGTAAATACATCAATGGCCACAATCATTCCCAGACATATTATAGCCCCAAGCGGAGCCACCAGCCAAGGCATCGGAGTACTGAATGGTCTAACCATATGTGGTAAATTTTTTCTCATGATCAATACGCCAATGCATACCAACACGAAAGCAAGTAATGTACCAAATGAAGTTAAATCACCAGCCATGTGGCCGGGAATAAAAGCTGCAAAAGCAGATACAAAAGCAAATACGATCCAGTTAGATTTGTATGGGGTACGGTATTCTTTATGAACCTCAGAAAATATTTTAGGTAACAAACCATCGTTTGACATAGAGAAAAATACCCGCGATTGACCCAGTAGCATCACCAAAATGACGGAAGAAAAACCTGCCAGGATAGCTACAGTAACCAAAGTTGCCAGCCACTCATAACCCGGCATATGCGCTGAGATTGCATAAGCAACCGATGCTTCCTTGCCTTTTGCAGGATCAGCAAAATCCTGCCAGTTGGCTACTCCTGTCAATACATGCCCAAAAAGGATGTATAAAATGGTGCAAACTACCAAAGATCCTAAAATTCCGATTGGCATATCTCTACCGGGGTTCTTGGCTTCCTGCGCGGTAGTTGAAACAGCATCGAAGCCGATAAATGCAAAAAACACAATAGCGGCACCTCCCAGTACGCCTCCATAACCATGTTTGAAAAACCCGGAATAACTAACCAAAACTCCACCCTCAGCATTGAGAACCGGTGGGGTATTGTCAGGTATAAAATAAGGCGTAAAATTAGCCGGATTGATAAATTGCCATCCAACTGCAATGAAAACCAGTACAATTGCAACTTTTAAGAATACAATAATCGCATTGACTGCCGCAGATTTATCAGTTCCTCTTATTAATAACATGGTCAGAATCAGCAAAATAAACAGGGCTGGCAAATTCATATACCCATGAACCACTTGTCCACTGCTATCTATTATGCTTTCCATGGGCGAATGGCACCAGGAATAAGGAATAGCCCCACCCAGCAATTTATTCAAATATTCACTCCATGCAATTGCAACAGTTGCGGCGCCCAATGCATATTCCATTACCAAAGCCCATCCGATAATCCAGGCAATTAATTCTCCCATCGTAATATAAGCATAAGCATATGCAGAACCGGAAATAGGAACAGAAGCCGCAAACTCAGCGTAGCATAAGCCGGCCAATGCACAACCAATAGCTGCGACTACAAAAGAAAGTGTAACTGCCGGACCAGCCGCCTGTGCTGCTGCACTTGCGGTTCTGACAAACAAACCTGCACCGATAATTGCTCCGATTCCTAAAGCGACTAAATCAACCGCTCCTAGCGTTCTTTTTAGTCCCTTCTCTGTGTCAGCTGCATGTTCTAAAATCGCTGCCAGCGATTTTCTTGACCAAATGTTCGACATAATTTAAGTGTATTAAATTTGATATTAGTTGGTTTAAATAAATTAAATTTTAAAATAAAAACAAAACAAGTGAAATAAAATGGTATTGCAAATAATTTTGAAATATAATTTCACGCCGACCGCCCAAAACACATCTACTACAATCCAAGCTTAAGTTTTTTATCAAAAAAACAGCAAAATCACTCCACATTTTACTACCTTTGCAGTTGTATTCGAAGGATATATTTCTAACAATGAAACAACAAACGATTAAGAATTCGGTTTCTACCGAAGGAATTGGACTTCACTCTGGGGCTAATGTTAAGATTACGCTACATCCTGCTGATGAAAATCATGGAATAAAATTTAAAAGGACCGACCTTTCTACAGACGTTATTCTACCAGCTGATGCCAATAAAGTTGTTGCAAGCAACAGAGGAACAGTTATTAAAGTTGGTGATGCTACAATTAGCACAGTAGAACACTTACTTTCCGCTCTGACTGGTCTAG
Organism: Saprospiraceae bacterium; assembly: GCA_049316985.1. GTDB lineage: Bacteria > Bacteroidota > Bacteroidia > Chitinophagales > Saprospiraceae > CANHEE01. The sequence continues at coordinate 33,635 of JBMOJB010000012.1, forward strand.
AAATCGATAATATTCTCATTGAGATAAATGGCCCGGAAGTACCGATTCTGGAAGGAAGTGCCCAGCCGTTTGTTGAACTAATTGAAAGCGCAGGAATTTTAACCCAGGAAGCAGATTGCCTTTACCTGCAAATCACTGAATCTCTTCACTTCAAGGATGACAACACAGATGCTGAATATTACGCGCACCCTGCTGATGAATTTAAAGTTACCGGCATAATTGAATTTGATTCTAAATTTGTAGGCCAGCAAATTGCCATATTGGATAATATCCAAAACTATAAATCTGCCATTGCTCCAGCAAGAACTTTCGTATTTCTTCATGAAATCGCAGTTTTATTGGAACAAAATTTAATCAAAGGCGGCGATTTGGACAATGCAATCGTTATAGTAAATGAAGTACCCGATAAAGATACTTTGCGGCAGCTTGCTTTGAAATTAAATAAGCCGGATATTGCTGTCAGCCGTGAAGGAATTCTGAATCATAATGACCTAAGATTTCCAAATGAATTGGCGAGGCATAAAACTTTGGACGTAATTGGTGACCTTGCTTTAGTGGGAAAAAGAATAAAAGGAAAAGTAATTGCCATTAAGCCTGGACATACTTCTAATGTTGAGTTTGCTAAGTTTCTGAAGAAATATCACGCTGAACAACTAAAAGATATACCCAGATATGATCCAAATGCGACGCCAATCTACGATTCAGTTGGAATAGCGAAACTGCTTCCACATCGCTATCCGTTCTTGCTAGTAGATAAGATTATCGAATTAGGTCCGGATAGAGTAGTGGGTGTGAAAAATGTGACCTTTAACGAACAGTTTTTTCAGGGTCATTTTCCGAACAATCCGGTGATGCCGGGTGTTCTACAGATTGAAGCAATGGCGCAAGTTGGGGGAATTCTAGCACTGCTAACAGTGGAAAATCCCGGACTCTGGGACACTTACTTTTTGAAAATTGATGACACCAAATTCAAACAAAAAGTAGTGCCCGGCGACACCCTAATATTTAAATTGGAACTCCTGGAGCCTATCCGACGCGGAATCGTTGTCATGAAAGGATCAGCTTACGTAGGAAATAAACTTGTATCAGAAGCGCATCTTACCGCTCAAATCGTAAGAAGACCATCTAATGAAGCATCATCAGTTTAGTGTTATACACCCTAACGCAAAAATCGGTAAAAACGTAGAAATTGGACCGTTCACTTACATTGAAGAGGATGTCGTTATTGGAGACGGCACCTGGATTGGATCCAATGTGTCCATTATGAACGGAACCCGCATGGGTGAAAATTGCAAAGTTTTTCAAGGCGCAATCGTAGGAAGTGTCCCTCAGGATTTAAAATTCAATAATGAAATTACTTATCTCGAAATAGGTAACAATGTAATTATACGAGAATATTGTACGCTTAATAGAGGTACAACAGCCGCAGGGAAAACGGTTATCATGGACAATTGTCTGCTTATGGCCTATGTCCATGTTGCACATGACTGCATAATTCACGAAAATTGCATTCTGGCCAATAATACCAACCTTGCCGGTCATATTGATGTTGGACAATATGCCATATTGGGTGGGCTGACCGCTGTGCATCAGTTTGTAAACATCGGTGCACACGCTTTTATTGGTGGCGGATCTTTAGTCAGCGTTGATGTTCCTCCTTTTGTAAGGGTAGCGAGAACGCCTTTGTCTTATGTGGGTGTCAATTCAGTTGGACTTCGAAGGAGAGGCTTCACTAATGATCAAATCAATAATATTACGGATATTTACAGAATACTTTTTGTAAAAGGATTTAATCACAAAACGGCGATGCAGATTATCAAAAATGAAAAAGGATCTTCTGAAGAAAAAAACCTGATTGTTGATTTTATCGATAACCAATCGAAAAGGGGAATCATCAAAGGATTCCGAAGCGTATCAAACGCCAAGATATTATCAAATGGAGATACAGTTATGTGATGTTGGTAAGCGCTTCCGCTACGAATGGATAATTAAAAAATTTAGCTATACTTTCAATCATCAGCAGCACTATGCTTTACTTGGGCCAAATGGCTCCGGCAAATCTACTTTGATGAAAATATTGTCCGGACACCTAAGTCCGTCGGCTGGAAAGATTAAATTTTTACTTAAAAATCCTTCTAAAGACATTCCGCTCGATTCGGTTTACAGGCAAATCAGTTTTGCATCTCCCTATATTGAACTGGTCGAGGAATTCACGCTGACAGAAATGCTCGATTTCCACCAAAGATTCAAATCATTTCAGCCGGGAATAGACAACCAAACGATCATCGATATCATGAGGTTCGAGAAATCAAGACACAAAGAAGTGCGTTTTTTTTCCTCCGGAATGAAACAAAGATTAAAACTAGCCTTAGCGATATGCGCAGATACACCTTTACTACTATTAGATGAACCCACAACCAATCTCGACGCCCAAGGTGCAGTTTGGTTTCGCGAAATTTTACAAATTTTTGGACAAAACCGGACGGTAGTCGTTGCAACCAATGTCGACGCTGACCATTCTTTTTTTTGTGATCAACAAATAAATATTTTGGATTACAAATAAAAATAGCTGGTTTTACGTATATAAAAAGTACAAATAAAGAAACTATGAAACACCTCGTACTAATTCTGCTATTCCCTTTTTTGGGCTCCGTTCTTTTCGCTCAGCAGGGATCACCGGTTTCTGATGGAAATTTTTTCCCTTGGCATTCTGATGACCCTGAAAAAGAACTTTTCTGCTTAACACTAATTTCCAGTGCTGTTGTGCATTCAAAACCTGACATGAATTCAAAAGTTATCTCCAGACTGCCAATTGCAACAAAAGTAAAAATTGAACAGGTCACGGTTGATACGATGCAAAATAGTGGTTTTTCAGCACCTTGGTGCGTCGTCAGTTATGAACAAAACGGAAAAACACACAGTGGCTATCTTTGGGGTGGCGACCTCGCATTCGTTTCTTATGAAATCAATGACAAATCAGATAGTATCAGAAATGGGTTAATCTATCTGGCAGGTGTTCAAAAAGTAGAGCCCTCAAAAAAGTTGTGGACTTTACAGGTAGTTGTAGTGCGAAATAATACTGAAATTGGAAGAACCGAAATTGAAACCGAAGCTGAACCAAGCTATTTTGCCAGCTTCTACCATTACGGAAATCTGAATTATACCAATGTGATCGACGTATTGGAATTCAAAAGCTATTACCCTGCAAATGGTTATGCATCAAGCGAAAACCTGCTGTTCTTTACTGAAAAGAAATTACTTCGTGTACTTGAAACATCTGATATTTCTGATACTAATATCTATGATTCTCAAGATTACCTTCTTTCAGCAGATAAAGGAGGAATTCAGAATCACGTGCTGGTGGTCAACAATGCTTTCACCGTGGAAGAGGTAGAAAAAGAAAAGGGGAAATTTGAGCAAGTCACCTCCCGACATAAATTCAGCATTCACTTGTATAAATGGGACGGTCTCGAAATGCTGAAAATAAATGAGATAAAGTAAGTTGACAACACCATAAAGTAGAAAAGCCCCAAAAATTGGGGCTTTTCTACTTTATGGTAAAACATACGCTCAACATTGGACTTTGATTAAGCGGGTCAAACTTAGGTTTGATGCACATACTCAAATTGTCCCCGACATCAAATGATTTCAAATGAGCCGTTACAAATGCGTCAGCTATTGCAAATAAATGGGCCGCACCAAGCCATATAAAAGATCGTTCATAGTTGTTGCGAAAATTATTCTTTTGTCGATAAAATGCTGATATATCTGTTGTTTTATAAGATTCAGGTACATCGTAGGTATAAAGCTTCGCAGGCAGTGGCAAATTTTTAACCCGAAGTTCATAAATATCTTTGTAAAAGAAATACGCTCTCCTTGCTTGAATATGCGTGTAAATTGCAAAACCATATGCACCATAACTAAGCGGCAACTTCCACCAAACACCATTTTTATTGTAAATCTGACCCGCTCCCGGTAGAAAAGTAGCCAATAATGCAGCTTTTTTCGGTGTACTCATTTTTTGAAACCGCCCAAGTACTCCCTTAGCTTTGCCAGTATCTACTCGTACTTGTTCACCAACTTTTGTCTGCAGCGGAATGGTGTCGTTACTTTGCGATTTTACCTTAATAACAGCACCTACATCCAGAGAATCACGCTGTTGAGCTGGCGATCTTCGAATGAAAGTAAAAATTATTAAAAGTAGAAGCACATATTTAAACATCATTTTATCCAAAAATATCTTTCATCTTTTCGAAAAAACCGCGCTCAGACTTCGTACCTGCAGCAGTCGGGTTGAAATTAGGCATCACTCTCAACTTCTCCAGTAAAACGCGTTCTTCGTCCGTAATATGTTTAGGTGTCCAAATATTAACATGAACCAATAAGTCTCCCGTTTCATAACTTTGTACAGCCGGGATTCCTTTTGCCTGTAATCGGAATATCTTTCCACTTTGCGTGCCCGCAGGAATTTTTATCCTTACTTTCCCATCTAATGTAGGCACTTCCAATTGTGTTCCTAAAGCGGCATCTGCAATATTGATGAAAAGTTCATACATAATGTTGTTACCATCTCTTTGGAAATATTCGTGCGGCTCTTCCTCTATATGTACTCTAAGATTACCTGGACCACCGCCACGTTTTCCGGCATTACCTTTACCACTTACCTGTAGTTCCATTCCTTGCGCAACACCTGCCGGAATTTTAATCTCAACCATCTCCTCTCCCATCACAAAACCATCTCCTCTACAAGTAGAACAATGTGCCGTAATCTGCGAACCTGTGCCATTACAAGTCGGACACGCAGAAGTAGTTTGCATTTGACCAAGAAAGGTATTTCGTACCTGACGAACAAAACCGGAACCCTGACAAGTCTTACAAGTACTAACAGAATTGCGATCTTTAGCGCCCGAACCTGCACAAGAGTTGCAAGTTACTTGCTTCTTAACTTTAATTTTTTTGGTAACTCCTTTCGCTACCTCTTCAAGAGTCAATTTGACTTTAATTCTAAGGTCAGTTCCGCGCTCTCCTTGTTGTCTTTGTCCTCCGCCGCCATTTCTCCGACTTCCTCCAAAAAACTGATCAAATGGGCTTCCGCCGTCACCAAAAATATCACCGAACTGCGCAAAAATATCATCCATATTGCCACCTTGAAAACCGCCACCGCCCATGTTTGGATCTACACCTGCATGACCCAGGCGGTCATACCTGGAACGCTTGTCTTTGTCGCTTAGCACTTCATATGCTTCTGCTGCTTCTTTGAATTTGTCTTCAGCAGCTTTATTGTCCGGATTTCTATCGGGATGATATTGCATAGCCAACTTGCGATATGCTTTCTTTAGCGTCTCGTCATCAGCACTTTTAGGTACACCGAGTACCTCGTAATAATCTCTTTTTGCTGCCATTTTATGCTCCAACCACTACTTTTGCATAGCGGATAATTTTATCATTTAGTAAATAACCCTTTTCAACTGTATCAATCACTTTCCCTTTCATTTCCTCTCCCATAGCAACTTCTGTAATAGCTTCATGAAAATCAGCATCAAAGGGCTGTCCATTTGAGTCCATCATTTTAAGTCCTTTTTGCAACACTATATTTTGCAACTTATGATAAATCAGCTTCATCCCATCTGTCACTGCTCCTGCACTATCCGCTCTTTCAAAATCATCTAACACAGGAAGTAACGATACAATCATTTCCTTAGATGCTGTACCAATGTATTCAATGCGCTCCTTGCTGCTGCGCCGCTTATAATTCTCAAACTCCGCAAGAAGTCGAAGGTACTTGTCTTTCATTGCCGCGAGTTCGTCAGAACTGTCACGCTCTGTTGTTTCCACGGCCTGATCTTCAGAAGTTTCGTTTTCATTCTGAACTACCAGCGTATCTTCAGAAATATCAATTTCATCTGTATTCTGATTTTCTTGATTATTGTTCATACCTATTATTTTTTTAAAGTAATTTTTCAAAATAGATGTCAAATAAATGGCAATATGCTTAGCCTAAGCATACAAATATCTTTGCTAACCATATTCTCAAATATGCTGCCACATGCAATTTTGTGTCAGTTTGGCAGATATTTTCGCATATGACAGGACATTGCGGCACGATTTCAATTAAATTGACAAAATCAATGTCCCTTGCCTATTTTTCTCTCATTTCTTTCAATATTGAAGAAATCAAATCGGCCTCATATCCCTTTTGAATAGCATATTGATATAGTTTCTGCTCTGTTCTAAACTGATTATCTTGGTCGGGAAAAGCAACGTGCTTTTTTCGTAATAGCTGTCTGAGATTTTCAACATAAATGTGCTCATCAATTTCTTCCATTCCCTTCCGAATACAATAGGTCGAAATCTTTCGAAACTTGAGTTCGTTTTCAATCTTAATGCGGCCCCATTTCTTAATATTACTTTTTCCTCTGGCAAATACTTTGGCAAAGCGCTCCTCATTCAGGAAATTATCATTAATCAGATCGACAATGATTCTGTCTAGTTCTTCACCATAAATTCCGATTTCCAATAGGCGATTTCTAACCTCGGAATGTGAGCGCTCCTGATAAGCACAAAATCGCTGCAAAGCAGTCAGAGCACCTGCATAGTCTGTATACTTTTTCTTGAAATTCAATTGGAAAGCAATTAAAGTGCAAATTTCGCAAATTATTTGAAATCAGTGTCGCTTTAAGAAGAGAATTGAATAATTGACAACCTGATGCGCAAATTTTTCATTGTTGTCAATTTATAGCGTGCTCTGCAAAAAATACAATTGAAATCGTCACTACTCATTGGCAGCAAAGGATCAAATACATAAATAACGCAGATATAGAGGTATCAGTTGTGGGTAGAATTTATCTGGGAAAATATTGAAGCCATCTACTTAGCTATCGGTAAGCCGGCGTTTTTTTCAATATTTAACTTCCACCCCGCACTCTCTACCATAAATCGGATAACATCCATCATTTGATTTCCTTGTAAAGTCGCTTTTTCCTTTAGGTCACTTTTCTCAGCTTTCTCCCTCACAAATTCTTTGGCTTTACCTTGCATTTTGGTGTAATCTTCCGCTGTAAATGAATTAAATGTTCCCTCTTTGATGTCATAGTAACTTAGGTCGTGGTCAATTGATAAAATCTGCGGTGCCGGAGGTTCAGTTAATGTGATCGTTTTGGTATTTGTATCTGATTTCAAATTCATTGCCGCAAGGTCGTAGCCGACTGAAACCCTGGCCTTTACCAATATTAATGCCTTCTTTTGGAAAAGAAAAAAATCATAGCCCCAGTAATCCTTATAGTTCATCACTTCCGAAAAATATCCTTCAACCGTAATTAACTTAGAAACTGTTTTTACTCTTTCCAGTAAAACTTGCGATTGCTCCTCAACTTTTGGTGCATCTTTGTTGTCCCACCATTGATAAAAAGCTATCCCCAGCCCAAATGTCAAGGCCAGTATTAATATGAAAATAAAATTTCTGGAAATCATCTCTTGTAGTTTGTTCATATTAAAAAGAAGCACTCCCGTCGGGCCTGCTTCTTTTGGTGCTATAATTATTTTTTCTTGTCTTTCTGTTCTTCCCGGTAAATCAAATCATCGGTTTTCAGTTTTCTGGAAACTGCCTCATAAGGTCCACTTACTACTTCCTGCATGTCACTCAAGCCTGACAATATCTGTATGTATGTGTCATCTTGAATACCTGTTTCTACCTCAACCATCTTAACTTTATTGCCATCTACTACAAAAACAACTTCTCTGAAATCCTTATTTCCGGACTTTTTCTCAACGCGCTGCATTTGCCAATCTGCCTTTTTATCTTTATCAACGACCTCCCTGTCGCGAGTTGTAACCGACTGAATAGGCACGCTAAACACATCGCTGACTTCTTCTGTAGAAATCTCCACCGCTGCAGACATTCCCGGACGAAAAGGATGGTTCCTCCCTTTACTAATCAGGTCAACATAAGAAGCAGGATCTATCCTGATTTTTACTATAAAATTGGTCACCTGGTCAGAAGAAAGCGTAGCGCTTGCCGTGCCGGTATTGCTGGCAGAGTTGGCTATCTGGTAAACTTTTCCTTTAAATTTTCGGTTTGAATAGGCATCAATTTCTATGTCTACCTCATCACCAAGGCTTACCCTTGGAATATCATTTTCACTCACATCGACTTGTACCTCCATGCTCTTGAAATCAGCTATGCGCATAATTTCAGTGCCCGTCATTTGAATTGTACCGACAACTCTTTCTCCTTTTTCAATATTCAACCTGGAAACTATACCTGAAGATGGTGCATAAATCGACGTGCGTTTCAAATTAGTTTGCAATTCCTTTAAACCTGCGACATTGCTTTGCACATTGTATTCTGCTGCTCTTGCCGTTTCTTGGGTAGCTGCATAATCCGCCTCAGCAGATTGCAATGTTGTTTCTGCAACTTTTAAACTATTCGCTACATTATCAAAAGCTTCCTGAGAAATCACTCCCTCAGCAAGTAATTTCTGGTTTCTCGCAAATATTGACTTTGCATTAGCCAAATTGGCTTCAGCTTGCGCTTTTCTGGCTTTTGCATTTGCAATCTGAGTTTTTGTTTGTGAAGCACTGGCCTTGGAAGAATTTAACCCTGCTACACCTCTTTCTACACTGGACACATAATTGTCTGGATTGATCCGACACAACAACTGTCCTTTCTTAACAGAATCACCTTCTTGTACCAATAATTCCACGACCTCGCCCGAAACATCAGAACTGATCTTTACTTCTACTTCGGGAAAAACCTTTCCACTAGCAGAAACTTTTTCCTTAATCGTCCTTTTTTGAACGGTTTCTGTATTCACTTTTTCCCCTTTGGGTTTTGACTTTGCTTTCCAGGCAGCATAGCCCAATAACAACAACACAACAATACCTAATACCCAGATCCAGCGATTATTACTTTTACTCATGATTTTCTTTGTCTGATTGCTTGCATAATAATTATACAAAAATAGATTATTATTTGTGTTTTCGACCGCTTTAATCGCTTTAATCCTAAAAATAAACGACTAATAGATAATTTTTCTGCCAAATTGGGCCTGTATTAAGCAGTAAGTCATTGCAACGACATTTCAACTAAGCTAAAATATAAATTTTGACTAATCTAAATTTATATTTATATTTGCCTCACAAAATATTTATTCAAATAATAAAACACAAATTAATCGGATGATTCTATCCCATACTGAAGAAAATTACCTAAAAACAATATATAAACTTGCCGAAGCAAATCTCAAAACTGTCAACACCAATGGCATAGCTGCACTCATGAATACAGCAGCGGCTTCTGTTACAGACATGATCAAACGTCTGGCTGAAAAGGGCATGATCAACTATGAAAAATACAAAGGGGTAACGCTGACGATCGAGGGCAATCAAAGAGCTCGTGCTTTGCTAAGAAAACATCGATTATGGGAAGTTTTTCTCGTGGAATGGTTGCACTTTTCCTGGGACGAAGTCCATGAGCTTGCTGAACAACTGGAACATATCCATTCCGATGAGTTGATACAACGCCTTGATATTTTCCTGAACCATCCTAAATTCGATCCACATGGCGACCCGATCCCCGATCAGGATGGAAATATAATTGAAAGAAAACAAGTTCTGTTATCAGACGTCGAAACGGGAAATGGTGGTGTTACAGTGGGTGTCAACGAACATAGCTCCAACTTTTTACAGTACCTCGACCGATTGGGGATTAACATAGGAACACGCATTGACGTCAAAGAAGTTTTTGACTTCGACGGTTCCAGAAAAGTAATCTTAAACAATGAAGTTGAAATGATGCTCTCGGGAAAAATTTGTGAAAACATATTTATCAAAACTTTACAACTGCGTTAATATGAGCGACAAACAAACTGCTTCACTCAGTGAAGTCCACGAATCTGTAGATACTTCTAAAAAAATAGGGTTTTGGAAAAAATTATTTTCCTTTATGGGGCCGGCCTACCTGGTAAGTGTGGGCTACATGGATCCGGGGAATTGGGCAACCGATCTTGCCGGGGGTAGTCAATTTGGATATAAATTGATATGGGTTTTATTAATGTCCAACCTGATCGCATTATTGCTTCAGAGTTTTTGCGCCAGGCTAGGTATCGTTAGAGGTCTGGATCTGGCTCAGGCCTCGAGAGCAAAATACCCTCAATTTATCAATATTTGTTTATACTTGCTCGCGGAAATTGCCATTGCTGCCTGCGATTTGGCAGAAATTGTTGGGATGGCAATCGGTTTACAATTGCTATTTGGCTTGCCGCTTTTGGTTGGTATTAGCATTTCAGTGCTCGACACATTTTTTATCCTTTTTTTATTGAACTACGGCATACGGAAAATGGAAGTTTTCATCCTCTCTTTGGTTGCAGTCATAGGATTTTGCTTCCTTGGTGAAATGATATTTGCCAGACCTAATCTTCACGAGATTGCTGCTGGATTTATTCCTTCACTTCCTGGTCACAATGCTTTATACATTGCCATTGGAATTATTGGGGCCACCGTAATGCCACACAACTTATACTTGCATTCTGCATTGGTGCAAACCAGAAAATTTAAAAAAAATCCTACAGAAATTAAGAAAGCAATAAAATTCAACATCATTGATTCTGCCATAGCCCTCAATTTTGCCTTTTTTGTCAATGCAGCTATATTAATTCTAGCCGCAACCGCATTTTATAAAAATGGCATGTTTGAAGTGGCTGAAATCCAAGATGCTCATCGTCTCCTTGAGCCAATTTTGGGAAGTAAATGGGCCCCGATTCTGTTTGCTGTAGCACTTATTGCAGCCGGACAGAGTTCAACAATCACCGGGACGCTGGCAGGTCAAATTGTTATGGAAGGTTATCTCAATCTCCGAATTCAACCTTGGCTGCGTCGCCTGATCACGCGCCTGATCGCGATAATACCCGCTTTTTTGATTATCTACTATTCAGGCGAATCAGCAACCGGGCAATTATTAGTGGGCAGTCAGGTGATTCTGAGTCTGCAATTGGGCTTTGCAGTAATCCCGCTGATTCATTTTGTCAGCGATAAAAGCAAAATGGGAGAATTTGTAATTGGGAAAAAATTAAAGATCCTGGCTTGGACCAGTGCTATAGTTATTGTGGCGCTAAACATAAAGCTCGTTTTTGAAGTGTTGTCTTCACTTTTGCAATCTGAATCCTCTCATAAGTGGCTATATGAAATCACCTTAATTCCTGCAGCGATTCTGGCATTACTCCTGTTACTTTTTGTGCTATTGGAACCGTGGTTGATTACCATACGAAAAGAACAATTTACACAGCTGCA
>JBMOJB010000013.1:0-44341 GCA_049316985.1 Saprospiraceae bacterium
CCTGAGTTCTTTTCCGGTGAATGTGAAGATTATTATATTACCATATTGGATGCTGTTCCTTTAGTAAGAGCAAAGGTTTATTTGGAAAGCTATGATGCTGGTTCGGGTGTTATGAATACTTATTTGAAGACAATTAATAATTTTCCGCTTGTCGATCCTTATTTTTCAGCTCCTTTAAATTCTATTTTGTACATAAAAATAACGGATCGACTCCTGCTATTACCAATTCGTCAGTTCTTAGTATCTCCGGCAATAATGGAATAGTGGATTGGTTGTTTTTAGAGCTGCGATCGGGTTCGCCGGGTTCCACTTCAGTAGAATATACCAAATCAGCTCTTCTGCAGGCAGATGGCGATATAGTCGAGATCGACGGAATTTCTCCGGTTTCCTTCCCCAAATCTGCTACTGGGAATTACTACGTCGCAATCAGACATCGCAATCACATTGGATTCAGAACTTCTAATTTGATTTATTTAAATAGAAGTACACCTTTATTAAATTTCACCAATAATTCAATTGCATTAAATAGCATGTTTGCATTGAAGGCAATATCAGGTGCGATTTCAGTGATGTACAGCGGGGATGCCAACTCTGACGGTTCTGTGGATGCTCAAGATAGCATTTTGTGGGATGCTCAAAACGGATTATACGATGATTATTTACTAAATGCAGATTTCAATGAGGACGGGTCTATAGACGCATTCGATGCAATTAACTGGGAATTCAGCAATGGTGTTTTTGAAGCGCTGAAGTAGAAAATGTTAATTTATTTTGAAACATACATGACAGATTTTTGATTCACGGAGCGAGAAGATCTGGCGCCAATGGTGTTAAAATTGCTTATGGTACAGATGCAGGAATTTACCCGCATAGATGGAAAGGGAAACAATTATACTATGTAGTAAAGTTTGGATTAACCTCTATTAAGCTATACAATAAGCAACAATTAATGCAGCCGACTTACTTAACCGGCAAGACAGAACAGGTTCCATAAACAAAGGAAAACTTGACGGCATAATTCCAGTTGAAAGCAGTACAGGAGATGACATCACAATACTTGAACTTGTTAAGTTTATAATGAAGGATGGAATAGGTTACAAAAATGAAATCAAGAAATGACATCGTGTTTGAATAGCATAGCACATGGGTTTTTTGGTTTGGAGGAAGATTTAGCGCCAACGGGAACTTTTCAATTCAAGTAAAGCCAATATAAGTTAGCACATCAAAAGTATCTATAATTCTGGTGAATTGGAGATTGTATCAACTGTTCGGAATTTCCGAACAGTTCGAATGGAAGGCAAATGGAAAGTATCTAGAGAAATCGATCAATATAATCTTGATGTTGTAATTTCTATAGGATATCGGGTAAACACAAAAAGAGGTATTGAATTCCGCCTATGGGCAACACAACGCTTGAAAGACTATCTGGTACAAGGCTATGCCATCAACGAAATACGGTTGGCCGAAAAACAGCTGCAACTTGAGCACTTAAAAACGGGCATCCGTATTTTAAGTCGTGCCGTACAACAACAAGTAAGTCATCAAGACAGTGAAGTACTGTTTGTATTTGAACAAGGTCTACAATGTTCAAAAATCTACGCATTAAACTGAAGCAAATTTTTCCGTCAATTACGCAATTCGCCTGCTGAAAATCTACTTGCCAATACCTCGTAGTTTCCCGCCAAACTCGCTCATCTGTGTACTCAAAGAGAAGTGGGTCATTGCTCCGGCCATATGTGTAGTGCTTCGCCCAAGATCGAAACGAAATTGTTTGACTTTGAAACCGAAACCATAGGAAAATCCGGTCAAGCTGCGATATGGCGATACGCTCAACTCGCGTTTGAGCATATGGCTGTATCCTAATCTGATGCTAAAGTTTTCTTTTTTGCCCAGCAGGAATTCAGCACCCACTGTCAAGTGTCTTCCCAGATTATCCAGGTTCTGCACCAGCTTTGACGTTTGTTTCACAGGCTGCCCGAGAAAATCAGTTTGCTGAACGCTGTTTGGATCCTTGTAAGTAATATTCCAGCTTTCCAGATTTCTGTACGTCAAGCTGTATTGAAGTGGAAGATGTTTGAGTCTCTTAACGATACCGGCCTGGAGCTCAAAGGGAAGGCGACCTTTAGCTTCACCGGCATAAGAACTAAGTTGTGCGCCGGCATTTTTGGCAATGATTCCGAATGAAAACCGCTTTGCTTTATTTTGATAAATCGCACCTGCGTCGCTGCTTATTGCAGATGAAGCATATTGCTCCAGGGCAGAATGCAGGTATTTCAGGTTTAATCCTATACTCCAATGTTCGCTTAAAGGTCGTGCTGCACCAATTACAAAACCCAGGTCTTGTCCCTTGAAGGTGCCCAAGGTGTTGGAAAATTCATCAGTTTCTACGAATGAACCATAATTCATCATTTGTATGCCACCGTGGAAAGTCATGCCTAGTTTTTTTATCTGTTGGGCATAACCAAAATAACCGGAACCAATCCCATCGAACACGATATCGTAATTGAAACTCACTTGTCCCGACATGTTTTCATGTAAAACTGCCGGATTGAACCAAGCCAAGGTAACATCTTTATCATGCAAACCGACCAATGTTCCTCCCATCGCAGTCATGCGAGCCGAAGTCGGATGATTGATAAAATTAAACACATTGTGACTCGTATTCTTCTGAGCAAATGCCCAAAATCCCGTAAACACTACTACTATTATGGTATAAGAAAAACGCATTTTTTCAATTATCAATTATCAATTTAATTTTCAACTTTCAATTTTCAACTTTCAATTGAGTAGTGTCTGCTTTCCAGGTCGTTGTGCACAGCCCATTGTTGCAATTAGCGATACGGAACAGCGTACCATTGGCGAGATATTCTTTGAGTTCACCTTGTTCTTTGTCGCCGTTGAAGTAGTTGCCTTCTGTTTTAATGTTTCCTTCCGGATAAAATTCTTTGAAAGGACCATTTTCCAGGTTGCTGGCAAAGGTAACGATTTCTTTGAGCTGTCCACCCGAATAATAGGTTTTCCATTCCCCACTCATTTCATTATTCACATATTGCCCTTCCTGTTCGAGTTTCCCGTCGGCGAAAAAAGCCTTGAAAGGACCCTCATATTGTCCCTTATTATAGTTTTCAATGGTTTGTAAGTCACCATTTTCAGCAAAGATTTTCTTTTCACCCTGTAGTAAATCGTGTTGATAGAGCGCGTCTTCCATTATTGCACCATTTTCATAATAGCGGATGAAGTGACCCTCTTTCAACTTGGTATCTTTATCCCTGCTGTACGTTATTTTTAGACCATTTGAGTCCTTTTCATTCACATTTTCCAGTGATTGACAGGAGATAATACAAATGCTTGCTGCAATGAGAATTGTATTTTTAAACATGGTTGAAAACTTGAAATTGAAGCTACTGGTTTGTTTTCGATTAAACTCGAAAGTACTAAAAAAAATTGTTTGGACAAATAAATATAACATTTGGCATTTTTTAGTAAATTTGGGGATAAAAATTACGGATTTTGAAATCAAAGAAAGTATTACTCTACGGTGCAAACGGATATACTGCAGGACTTATCATTGAGTCTGCCCATTTATTTAATATCCACCTGATTCTTGCGGGTAGAAATGAAAAGGCGATCAGCGAGTTAGGCGAGAAGTTTGGATTGCACACCCGTATTTTCGGATTAGACAATCACAACATTATTTTAGAGCGTCTGAAAGATGTTGATTTGGTATTGCATTGTGCCGGGCCATTTATCCACACCGCGCATCCTATGATGAAAGCTTGTATCGCTGCCGGTATACATTATATGGATATTACCGGAGAAATAAGCGTCTTCGAAATGGCTGCCCGACTAGACGAGCAGGCCAAAGAAGCCGGCATCCAATTAATGCCGGGCACTGGTTTTGATGTTGTGCCTACTGATTGTATGGCCGCGAAACTCAAAAAGGAAATGCCTTTTGCACAGTCGCTTGAGCTTGCATTTGCCGGATTAGGAGGAGGGCTCTCACACGGTACTGCACTTACGATGATCGAAGGTTTGGGTGAAGGCGGAGCAATTCGCGAAAATGGAAAGATTCGGAGAAGGCCAATGGGCCATAAGGCCAAGGAGATTCCTTTCGAGAAAAAGCCCATGTTTTGCATGTGTATTCCCTGGGGAGATGTCTCTTCTGCATATTACAGTACCGGCATTCCCAACATTGAGGTGTACTCGGCGGTAAAGCCAAGCACTTATAAGTTGATTAAGTTGCAAAAGTATGTAAACTGGATCATCCGAATGGAATGGTTCAAAAATATGGCAAGAAGGAAAGTTAATAGTGCTCCTGCAGGACCTGACAAAGCGCGTCGTGCTCAATCGAGCATGCAAGTGTGGGGAAAGGTAACAGATGGGCAAGGCAAATCTATCGTAAAGCAATGGCTGGGGCCGGAGGGATATACTTTTACTGCCTTTTCTGCGCTTTATATTGCAAAGCAAATTTTGGAAGGCCACTATAAAATTGGATTTCAAACGCCTTCGATGAGCTATGGCACTAATCTCGTTGATGATATCGTTGCTTTTATCGATGAAACCAGCAAGTGATTACCGTCAGGCCTTTAAAATTGAAAATTGAAAATTGAAAGTTGAAAATTAATTGCTGACAATTATTTGTTTGGCGCTTCGCTTAAAAAACGGCAGCATTGTTGCAATTAGCTACCAACCAAAGTATGAATTTAAGGGCTCTATATCGATATGCGTGGGTTGTTGATTCTATGGAGTTTCATGCAATTTGAAATTAATCGCAATTTAGTTGTCAATTTTATGGTATATCATTGATTAACTGTGTGATAAAAGCCGCTACCGAAAAGTAGGATTTTTCAAAATTAAAAAATAGCTCCCGCGGAGTATATAAAGTCATCAGATCATCAAATTTTCCAGCCTACAGGACAGGCAGGAAAATCATCAAATCTTCAAATTCGGCTGATTCTATCATAGAAAATCCAAGTACCCAGCTAAAACCACAGAGAGCCGATTTAATATACTTTCATATTTGTACTTTCTAGCGCATTTATATTCTGATTTTTTTTAATAATAAAAAGGAAATTTGTATTATAAGCTTTAAGCAGAAAAAATATTTAATAAAGAATATACATTCATTCTTTTCTTATTAAAAAAAATATCTCTATCATTGCGCTGTATTTTTGATTTAAAATTATTATTTAACTAAATTTTTTAATTAAACTGTTGATTTATGAACCAAGCAAACGTGTCGGCTGCACAAAAAAAGAGCGGTTTTCCTTTTGCAGGAATAGTTATTCCTTTAGCAATAGTATTGGGTTATGTTATTTGGAAATTCATTATGGGTAATCCAGGCAACTTTGAAGGTGGTGACCCGGTCAAAGGGCATCCTTTGCAAGGAAACGTATTGGGTATTATCTTTAAAGGAGGATTCATCGTACCTATCCTTATGGCGTTCTTTATGATCGTTGTTATTTTCTCACTTGAGCGCTTCTTGACGCTTGCCAAAGCTTCCGGTTCAGGGAATGTTGATGATTTCATTAGAAAAATTAAATACAATCTTGAAACAGGTAATGTTACAGGTGCAATCGCTGAATGTGACAAACAAAAAGGTTCTGTTGCAAATGTAATTCGTGCAGTATTGAACAAATACAGAGAAATGGAAGGCGAATCAGGAATGGACAAAGAACAAAAAGTAATGGCTATCCGTCAGGAAGTAGAAGAAGCCACTTCTTTGGAATTGCCTATGTTGGAAAAAAATCTTCCAATCCTTGCAACCCTTACATCAGTAGGTACTTTGACCGCACTTCTAGGAACAGTAATCGGTATGATCAGGGCCTTCTCGGCTTTGGCTACTGCAGGCTCTCCGGATGCAGTTGCCTTATCAACAGGTATTTCTGAGGCTTTGATTAATACCGCATTGGGTATTGCTACTTCAGTAATCGCGATGATTATGTACAATTATTTTACTACGCGTATTGACGGCATGACTTACGCAATTGATGAAGCAGGTTTTTCAATCGCTTCTACTTTTGCCGCAAAGCATAAAAGCTAATTAAAACACAAAAAAAAACTTTTGAATTTTTTTCAAATATTTTTGTGTATTTTTTTAATTTGTATCATCTATTGTTTAGTCAGCTGGTTATTTAGTCAGCTTGTCAGATAGTCAACTAGTCGTCTGATCAGATAGTCAAATTGTCATCTAGTCGTTTAAACTAAATCTTTTTTTTAAGACTAGCAAACCAACAGACCAATCGACCAACAGACTAGTCGACCAATCGACCAACAGACTAACAACTAGCGAACCAATATTTTAATTATGCCTAAGGTCAAAATAAAAAGAAAAAGTACTCTGGTAGATATGACAGCGATGTGTGACGTTGCTTTCTTACTCCTGACTTTCTTTATCCTTACTTCAAAATTTCGTCCGCAGGATCCTGTTGAAATCAATATGCCTGCTTCTGTGTCAGAACGAAAAATTGCAGATGCAGATATCATGATCATGCAAATAGATAAAGAAGGTAGAACTTATCTGGGGACTGACAATCAAATGGTCAGACAGCGTGCATTGGAGGTGATGTTAAGAACAAATCCTTATGCGAGCTACAAAGATAAGTTTGCGACGGAGGAAATAATGACCGCTTTCAAGAAAACGGAAAGTTTTGGAGCTCCGTTTCCTATGATTCCAGATATTATGTCCGGTAAGATCGCAAATGATGGAAAGCACACACCGGGTATTCCGGTTGATTCATTGAAAAGTCCGGTAAGAAGAAACGAACTCGGAGATTGGTTAATCGCTTATCGTCAGGCTCATCTTGAGTTGGCTAACGAAAAAGCAGAGGGTCAGTTAAAGATGTCATCTTACAATTACATTCGCCTCGCAATTAAGGGTGATGGACTTACTGAATATCCTCAAGTGGAAAAGATTTTCAATACCCTTAAGGATAGATCAATCAACAAATTCGACCTCATTACCAATATGAAAGGGGGAGAAACAGCTTCTAAAGGAGCTGAACATTAATAAATTTGATAATCTAAAAAATAATCCAGTCAGATGGCAGAAATAGCACAAGGCTCCGACGGTGGGAAAGGTAAAGCCAAAAAGATGTCCACCCGCATCGATATGACTCCGATGGTGGACTTGGGATTTTTATTGATTACCTTCTTCGTGTTAGTGACAACATTTAGCAAACCTTCTGCAATGGACTTGGCGATTCCGGCTAAACCGGATCCTAACGACAATACACCTCCACCTGAAGTGAAAGAATCCCGCGTTTTGCAAATCGCACTCGGGGAAGACAATAAGCTTTACTGGTACAGAGGAGTAAAGGATCCTAAAGTCGAAGTGATTGATTTTTCACAATCGTCAAGCGTGCGTCCTGTCATACAGGATATACAGCAAAAGATTAAGCAAAGGTGGGGAACATTAGATACTATGCTTGTATTGATAAAACCAATGAAGAAGTCCAACTACAAAAACATGGTGGATATTCTTGATGAACTTTCTATCAATAAAGTAAAGTATTATGCTCTAATGGATTTCAAACTTCCCGATGATTCAATTACCATCTGGAAAGGTCAACAACCGGGAGCAGGAGCGAACAGTAATTTGAATGATTAATCTCCGTTTTTTACCCTTGGGTCAAAAAAAAGTGAGTTTACAAATATTCAATTTTTAAATTAATTATTTTTAAAATGATGAATCCGCAAGATTATTTAAAAACGGATGTGCTTGACATCGTGTTTGAAGGTAGAAATAAGGCTTATGGAGCTTACTATCTTCGTAGGATATACGAAAAACATGTGCGCAATGCACTGGTTATCGGAGCACTTGCGGTGATTGTAGGGATTAGCGCTCCGTTGATATATGCTAAAATCAAAAGCAGTATCGAGGCAGCTAACAAACCTACCATTGTAGAAGTTAATCTGCAGGATGTTCAACTTCCTGATGATTTGCCTCCTCCACCGCCACCTCCACCACCCAAAGAACCACCTCCACCGCCAAAGGCTACAATTAAATATGTACCGCCGGTTGTGAAGGAAGATAAGGATGTCGTTGAGGAAGCTAAGATTGTTCCGCCTCCACCTGATATGGAAGTAGGTACTAAGGATCAAAAAGGTTCTGACGTAGTGGCTGTTCAACAAGCTGCACAAGGTGAAGCTGAGCCGGCACCTCCTCCTGTGGTGGAAGAAAAGAAAGAAGAGGAAGTTTTCCAGGTAGTAGAACAACAAGCCGAATTTCCTGATGGACAGGCTGCTTTGTTCAAATGGTTGAGCCAGAATATCAAATACCCGGCAGTTGCTCGTGAGAACAACATCCAGGGAAAAGTTATTTTGCGCTTCATCGTTGAAAAGGATGGCTCGGTGAATGGTGTTTCAGTTTTGAGAGGGACTAACGACCTTTTGGATAAGGAAGCTGTTCGTGTCGTAAAAGAGATGCCAAAATGGAAGCCCGGTAAACAAAGAGGAAACGCAGTGCGTTCTTACTTTACATTGCCTGTAGTGTTCAAACTGGAAGGATAATCATCCGACTTTATTTTACAACTATTTTCAAGAAATAGAAGCCCAATTTGCGTTTTGCAAGTTGGGCTTTTCTTTTTTGTTTGATGTAACGATTGCATCATTCGATAGAATGGTTTCTTTAGTAAATTGTCGAAATCACAAATTGAGCAATTTTTGTTTGTTAATTTTTTTAACCCTATACTACATTATTGATTTTGTCGTTTTCTTTTAGTTCGTTCAGATGATAACAATTTGGTCAAATTATCGTAAAAAAGAAATTAAATCTTACATTATTATCCACATGCTGTTAAAGCTAGGCATATCAAAGGGAAAAATTATTCAATGATGAAGTTAAAACAAGTACTTGTTGCTTTATTCTCGTTATCTTCAGTTGTAGTTTGGGCTCATGAAAAACATCCTGATTTACTACAAAAAGACACACTTCCGGTTAAGGAGAGATATGGCGATTTCTTACAAAACAGATCAAGAAATCCTTTTGATTTGAAGGATCCCAGTGTAATTGAGAAAAAGGTAGAGTACGATCCTAAAACCAATCAGTATATCATCTCCGAAAAAATTGGGGATGACTATTTCCGCATGCCTACCTATATGAGCTCTTCAGAATATTTCAAGTGGAAATCGCAGGAGCAGGAAAGGGCCATGTTTGACAAGATTTCAGGTGTAGGCAAAACTTCAAAAGTTAAAAGTGGCTTGTATAATCCCTTTGCAAAAATAGATCTTGGTCAGGCGCTTACCGACCGACTTTTTGGAGGCACGGAAGTATCGATTATTCCGCAGGGACGTATTGACCTAACACTCGGAGGCAGGTATCGGAAAGAAGCCAATCCAGTAGTATCCGTATTTCAACAAAGACAGTTTCAGCCCGATTTTGATATGAACATTCAGGTCAATGTTACCGGTAAAATCGGTGAGAAATTGAGTCTGAATACCAGTTACAATAACAAAGCTACTTTTAGTTTCGACAATATCTTAAAGCTCAATTACGATGCGAAAGGTCTTGGTGCCGGAATTCCCGGTGTCGGTGGCAAAGGTTTAGATGGAGCAGCAGGTGCACTGCCCACTTTGTCAAATGATGATGCAATCTTAAAAGATATTGATGCCGGAAATGTATCACTTCCATTAAAAAGTACATTGATCCAGGGTGCTTCCAGCCTATTTGGTTTGAAGACTGAATTGCAGTTTGGCCGACTGAGATTTACAACTGTCGCTGCCCAACAACAGTCGAGAAGACAGCAGGTGCAGGTACAGCAGGGAGGACAAAAATATACTTTCCAAATCAGCGGAGACCAATATGATGAAAACAGGCACTTCTTTTTTACGCATGCGAATCTCAGTAATTACGAAGCTGCACTACAGAATCTGCCGCAGATTAACTCCTTGTTTCAAGTAACTTACCTGGAAGTATGGGTAACCAACGACAGGCAAGAAACCAATAATATCCGTGATATTGTCGCTTTGACTGATATGGCCGAACCCGAAAAAATCGTGAGTTCTAAAATTTCAAAAAAATCAACGGTAGATAAGGATATTTACGGCAGACCACTTCCATACAATGATGCCAATAACCTCTACGATAAACTCATCGAAGATGAAGGGATGAGAAATATCGATAAGGCGGTGCGTGAATTGACAGGAAGAGGTGGTCGATTTGAAATGCAACAGACGCGCGATTTTGAAAAAGTCAGAGCGCGTAAGTTGTCTCCCAGTGACTATACTTTTGATCCCAAATTGGGTTTTATCTCTCTTAACTTTCAATTGCGTCCTAATCAAGTGCTTGGGGTCGCATTTACCTATAAATACAACGGTAAAGAATACAAAGTGGGTGAGCTTTCTGCCAATGCGCCTCAAATTGGTTTTGGCCGAACCGATCCCAATACCGGTGCGCAAATTCAGGACACTACCGCTTCACAAAAGGTGCTTTTTGTCAAAATGCTAAAGGCTTCAACCCCGAGGTTGGATATTCCCCTTTGGGATTTGATGATGAAAAATGTATATTCTTTGGGGGCAAGCCAAATCACAAAAGAAGATTTCAAACTTGAAATTTATTACAACAAACCGGGTGATGGCGAAAGACGATTTATTCCTGATTCAAAAGTAGCGGGTGTACCTTTGTTGAGTGTATTCAATTTGGATAGACTGAACGTACAGGGCGATCCACAACCTGATGGTGTATTTGACTTTGTAGAGGGAGTCACGATCAATTCTAAACAAGGAAAAATAATTTTCCCCGTATTGGAACCTTTTGGTAGTTCGTTAGAGAGAAAAATTAATGATCCGATCTTTTCCCGCAAGTACGTTTTTCAACAATTGTACGATACAACTATTACAGCAGCCCGCGAATTTCCTGAGTTTAACGTTTTTACAATCAAAGGGCAATACAAGGGAACATCACAAAATGAAATTCAACTGAACACCTTCAACTTACCGAGAGGATCAGTGAGAGTCACTGCAGGAAGCACCCCGCTTACTGAAGGTACGGATTTTGAGGTCAACTACAGCACAGGTACCATCAAGATTCTTAATGAAGCTTATGTCAATTCGTCTGTACCTGTAAATGTCTCCTTTGAAGACAATCAGCTCTTCGGATTTCAACAGAAATCGATGTTTGGCACACGATGGGATTATACGATCAATAAAGATTTCGTAGTTGGAGGTACAATTTTAAAGCTTTTTGAGCGGCCTTTTACCAATAAGGTAAACGTTGGTGAAGATCCAATCAACAATAATATCTTCGGACTGGATGTCAACTATACCAAAGAAGCGCCCTGGATAACCAAACTCGTCGACAAACTGCCGCTGATTTCGACAAAGGCACCTTCATCCATGAGTCTGGTAGCTGAGGGTGCATTCCTGAAACCGGGTCACTCTCGGGCGATCAATCAACAAGGCGGACGAAATGGAGCTACGGAAAGTGGTGGTGTCGTATTTGTTGAAGATTTTGAAGGAAGTACCAATGGAACCGATTTGCGCCAGCCTAATCTGTGGTACATGGCCAGTGTTCCACAGAATGACCGGGAAGGCAACAATCCCAGATTTCCGGAATCGGCAGAAATCAACTCTGTAGAGAGCGGAAAGAATAGAGCCCGGTTGTTGTGGTATGTGGTTTCAGACAATGGTGGAAATAATATTTCGCAACGCGGTGTCGTACGGACAGATGCTGATAACAGAGACCCCTATTTTGGATCGGTGCAAGAAGATGAAATCTGGACCAATCGTCAATTTGCCAACCTGGGACAAGGTTCTGTAAATGCCAGATTGCTAGATTTAACTTACCAGCCTTCTGAAAGAGGACCTTACAATTTTGACAATGTAAGAGAGACCGGCACACCTAAATTTAAATATTCCGAAGGACTTGATCCTCAAACTGGAAGATTAATCAAGCCGGAAAGTCGCTGGGGTGGAATCATGCGCGCACTTCCCTATAATGATTTTGAAGCAAGTAATGTGGAATTTATCGATATGTGGATGCTATCTCCCTTCCTCTTAGATAAGAACCTGACAGGTAAATTGCATATAGATCTGGGGAATATTTCAGAAGATATTCTTAGAGATTCTCGGCAATTTTATGAGAATGGACTTCCGACCTCCACGCAGAGAGTGCCCGTTGATCGAACAGCGTTGGCAAGAATTCCCCGTATTGTACCTGTAACCACGGCCTTTGACCTGACTCCGGGAGCAAGAGAAGCGCAAGATGTAGGACTAGATGGAATGAATAATACCGAAGAAAATTTGCTGTTTAAGGATTTTGTAAACAATGTTAGTTCTTCGACAATTGATCAAAACGTTAAATCAGAAATTCTGAAGGATCCATCAAATGATGATTTTGTTTACTTTCTTGATGAGAAATTTCAGGATTCAGATGGCGTTCTGACCAGATATATCAAAAATAATAATACGGAAGGGAATTCACAGGAATCAAAAAATGGTTTTGTAAATTCGTCAACCAATATCCCGGATTCTGAAGATTTAGACAACAATAAATCATTGGATAATGAAGGTGAATCGTATTTCCATTACGAAGTTCCACTTGTAGGAGATGGAACAGGTTATATGGTTCGGAATCAATTTGTAGTGGATGAAATCCCCGTTCCTACCCGTAGGGATCCATGGGGCTTAGATAAAGATCCTGTTTTTTACCGGATCAGAGTTCCAATCAGTCAATTTACAAAGAAAGTAGGCGGCATACAGGACTTTCGTTCGATCCGTTTTATGCGGGTTTACCTGACCGATTTTGAAAGACCGGTTACTTTGCGTTTTGCTAAGTTCGAATTGTCGCGCAGCCAATGGCGTCGATACAGAAGAAGTCCATTCGTGGGAGAACCCAACCTTGATCCGGGAACCGATCCAATCAGAGATGTTACTTCATTTGACGTGAATTCTGTAAATTTTGAGGAAAACGGAACACGCCCCAATTTCAATTACGTGTTGCCTCCGGGTATTCAACGTGAACAGATTCCGGGCCAGGCGCAGGCAGTATTACAAAATGAACAAGCCATGGCCATGTCGATCTGCAATTTACTTCCGGAAAGTGAAAGAGGTATCTACAAATTAATGAATCTCGATATTCGTTTGTACAAGCGAATGAAGATGTTCGTTCATATGGAAGAAAACCCGGGTTGCCCTAAAACGAATCCGCAGAAAGGTGACTTAACCGCTTTTATACGAGTGGGTAACGACTTTGAAAATAATTATTATGAATATGAAATTCCAATTCGGAGTTCGGATATTGATATAATTAAAAGTCTTAACAATACACAGGATGCATATCGTGACGAGATTTGGCCTGCAGATAATGAATTTGATTTTCCATTGACCCTGTTTACGAGCGTAAAAGAGCAAAGGAACGCGCAGCCTAAGGCTGATTTTAATGTTCCTTTCCAGATTTTTAATCCTGAGAAACCCGCAGAATTGGTTACCGTCAAGGGAAATCCCAATCTGGGTTGGGTGAAAGGGATAATGATTGGAGTGCGAAACAAGGGTGTCACACAAAAGTCTCAATCAGTTGAAGTATGGGTGAATGAACTAAGGGTAAGTGGATTCAATGAGCAAGGGGGAGCCGCAGGTTTGGCCAGGATGGATTTCAAATTGGCAGATTTTGGTAGATTAACAGTTTCAGGAAACTATACGGGAATTGGATGGGGTGGTTTGGAGCAGAAATTGTTGCAACGTTCGCGGATTCAGGTGGTAAATTACGATGTATCGACTACATTGGAGTTAGGTAAATTTTTTACCGCAAAAACTGGTGTGAAAATTCCATTTACCTTCCAGTATGCCAATACAGACAAAACTCCGGAATACGATCCATATGATCTAGATATCAAGCTAAAAGATAAATTGAGGAAAGCAGATGAATCTGTCAAAGACTCGTTAAAATCTCAGGCAATTACCAGAAGTAACGTAAGAAACATCAGTTTTGATAATGTAAGAAAAGAGGCCGGTACTGGCGGAAAAAGAAAACCAATGCCCTGGAGCGTCTCCAATTTTGCTGTATCGTATCAAAATACATTGGACCGATATAGTGACCCTATTATCGAAAATGAAACGAAAGTACTTAACAAGGGACAGCTGGACTACAATTATAATTTTCCTTCGAGCACAGCTGTTACGCCGCTGAAAAACTTAATTAAAAAAGATAAGTACCTGAAGTTATTTAGCGAATTTAATTTCAATCCGCTGCCCAGTAACGTCAGTTTTAATTCCAATGTCATTCGCCAGTACAATACTTCATTGTATCGGTTTACTCCCAAAAACGACAGTTTGAGTACTTTCTACAACAAACGATTCGGTTGGGACAGAAAGTACACACTCAATTGGGATTTTAGCAAAGGGCTCAAATTTAATTTTGCTGCCGATGTGCTATCTGTTATAGATGAGCCATATGGTAAGATTGATACTCAAGTAGAAAGAGACAGTATCTGGAAAAATGTACGAGGCCTGGGTAGAACCAAATTATATAATCAAACCGCCAATTTGAACTACACCTTACCGACCAAGCAAATTCCGTTTATGGACTGGGTAACGGTACGCGCACAATTGAATACTACTTACAACTGGAATGCGGCGGCTTTGAATACAACATTTTTGGGTAATACCATCCGAAATACACAGCAACGCCAGTTGTCCGGTGATTTTAATTTTGAGCAATTGTATAATAGTTCTAAGTACTTAAAGAAAATTAATACACCTAAAGGACAAAAAGGAAAAAAGAAGTCAGAACCCCGAAAAATTAAATCCAATGCAGCGGGGAATATAGCAGGAACTAAGATAGAAAAGGCAAAGCAAGTTCCAAAAGACGAAGCCAAAAGCGAAGCTACGGATGCAAATTTCCAGGATAGTCAAAAGGAATTGCAAAAAAATGAGGAGCTGGCTAAACAGAAAGAAACTACCCTGGATCCCAAAAATCCGGATAAGGGAGTCAGCGATAATGCAGATGGTAAAGATGCCAAACTGGTATCACCAAAAGGTGACATTGCCAAGGATTTGCTGAAAGCCGAAAAAGAAAGCCGAATCGCAGCAGCAGCGGCAAAGAAAGCAGAGAGAGAAAGAATCAAAGACGAAAAGAAAAAGGAAGCTCGTGAAAACAGAGAACCATCTATGGCAGAAAGAGCGCTGATCAGGCCATTGCTTTTGGTTAGAAAAGGCCGTTTTTCCTATAATGAAACTTTCGCCAACACGGTTCCAGGTTTCAAGCCACAAGCTGGTTTGTTTGGGCAACAGAATTTTACCTCTCCGGGTTGGGATTTCTTAGTAGGTCGTACACCTGATGACGCCTGGTTGGATAGGGCTGCGCAAAGAGGTTGGGTGGTTGACACTATTTTATTGAATGAACCGGTATCACGAAATCGTACCCAACAATTGCAAGCGAATTTGACAATTGAGCCGATTCCTGATTTCCGAATCGAATTAGATGCCAATAAAAATTATTCAATCAATCATACGCAGGATTTCAAAGTGTTTGAACCTGGGGGCGATTTTGACCACAGAGCATTAAGAGATGTTGGATCCTACTCGGTTTCTTACATGAACTTCAAGGGAATGTTTGGAAAAGATGATACTTTGAATCCGATTTTCAATCAATTCTCCGACTATAGAAAAATTATTTCTGCACGTTTGGCAGGACCAAATGCACCGGCACATGAGAAAGATCAAGGTTATTCAGCAGGATTTGGTCGGACGCAACAGCAAGTCCTGATTCCGGCATTTATGTCTGCATATAATGGAAAAGATCCGAATACGATCGATCTTGACATTTTCAAAACAATGCCTTTGCCGAACTGGAGGTTGAACTATAACGGGCTTTCCAAACTTCCATATTTCAAGGAAGTACTTCAGAGTTTTTCACTATCGCACGCATATAAATCAACTTTGACTTTAAATCAGTTTAACACCAATACGCCAGATTTTGAACCCAATAATGCTTTGAGGAAGGACCCTGTCAACAGGAGTTACTATTCGCAGTTAAATATTCCGACTGTTGTGTTGAATAAGGAATTCTCTCCGCTAATTGGTGTAGAAGTGAAATTCAAAAATGATCTTTCCTTGAGAGCTGATTTTAAGAAAGCATACAATCTGCAAATGAGTTTCTTTGACAATCAGTTGATGGAACAAAGAAGGGACGAGTACACCATGTCATTTGGGTACAGGATGAAAAATGTGCATCTAAAATTCCTTGATTTTATGAACTTTGACGCAGATAAAAACAAGGACAAAGAAGAAATCAGGAAGAAAAAGAAGAGCATCATCAAGTTCAAATCTAATGAAGAGGCTAAACCCGAGATCGATCCCAAAACGGGCAAACCAGTGAAAAAGAAGAAAGCAGAATCGGGGAATGATTTGACAATGAAATGCGATTTCTCTTTGCAAGATAATGTGACCTACAACAATCAATTGGATGCGGGTACCAGAATACCGACTCGTGGTGAATATACGATACGCTTGTCGCCTTCCATTGACTATGCACTGAACAAGCGATTGACCCTGCGATTCTTTGTCGATTACAACAGAAGCAAACCCAAGACATCTATTTCGTTCCCACGTACCAATGTGAACGGAGGTTTGATGCTAAGGTTCACCTTACAATAATACATACACTTTAAATAGAAAAAGCCCTTTGTTGTAACTCAATACAGGGCTTTTTTTGTCATAATAGCGCAATTGACAGCCATGGTAAATTTACTTTTTGGATATAGATAGAATTTTCAGGTTGCCTTAAAACCTCTTCTTTCTTACTCATTTAGCGCTGAGGTGTTGTAGCCAAACTCACCTAAAAGAGGTATTGTAATCCCTTAAGTGAACAAACGATGCCGGCAATTAGCGCATGCGACACCATTAACTATAAAGCCCCGCAACTTCTTTGAAAAAGTGCGGGGCTTTTATAATTGTTATGAAAATAATCCTTACATTTTCATGAATCGCTGGCTGAATTCGCGGCTTCCCATTTTTACAATGGCTACATACACGCCTTTACTCAAAGCACTGATATCAATTTGATTATCAGAAGACAAAACTTGTGATTGAATCAATTGGCCTTGTTGATTGTAAATCCACAACTGACCACTATTTTCAGTTAATTGTACAGCAAGTAAATTGCTGTACAAATTGTTTTTTATTGAAACAACATTGCTGTTTTCTGCGGTTTCAATTGTTGAAACAGAAGTCTTTTTGAAGTATATTTTCTTTTTCCCAGCTAAACAATTGTCTGAAGATTCATTGCCATTGCCATTGGCAAGAAGAGAGGAAAAATAGAAGAATGAGCTGTCATTTTTAACAGTTGGTGCTTTCCAACTTACAGTCCAAACAGCACTGTCGCCACTAAAGGCTTTGTAATTAGACTGTCGAATATATTGTTTGAGGCTTGCAGTAGCAATGTTGGTTGCATTGCTTGCATTCGTAAAGGTACCACAAGCTGCTTTGGTAGAAGTCCAGCATGTCATTTGAAATCCATTTCTTTTTGGACCTGTACTTTTAGTACTAAGTTTGAGTGTATAAGTCGCACCAAGTTCAACTGAATCAGGCACTCCGCTCAGCGTTACGGTGCCTTTGTAATTTCCTCCGTTGTGACAGCCACTGGTTTCGCAAGTTGTTTCTCCCGGAGCACCGGTTTTTGCGGTCGGAGGATTTTGGGGATTCATTTTAAAATTTGTGCTTAACGCAGCGATCGTTGCAACAAGCGCCATTAATGTAAGAGTTCTTAATTTCATAAATATATTCGTTTTTTTATTATTTATTCGTTTTTTCTTTCAGTGATCAAATTCACTGTTCGTCACGTTGGCTTGTGCGCTGATTTGGAATACAAACATTCTAGACTTTCTTGAATTCGGCAAAACTAAGGGAAATGTATTAATCCTATTTGATTTTCGTATTAAATAATTTCTACCTATGCCGGCAGTTGACAAAATATCGCCAGCTAAAAAACTAGTCCTTTGAAATTTAAAATCGGTACAGCATATGCGTATTAATGCCTATTTCTGTTCGATTCCGATGTTCGTCCATGTTGTTTTTTGCATTAAAAATCACGACAGGTTCGATCCTAAGGCAAAAAGACTGTATATCTGCCTGAAGTCCAGCGTGAAAAGTGAATTTTTGAAGTTTCAAAACTGATTGCTGAACAGGAAGGTTGCCTTTACGTGGCCTGATGCCAGTTTCGCTGTATTGGAACTCATATTTCTGTGTAGTGTTCAACTCTACAAAAGTACCCAAACCACTGTATGCACTTAGCCAGCGATACAATGGAAATTGATAGCTCAACGAAATCGGCACAATCCATTGACGGATACTGGATTTGATATCGGTGAACTTTACATTTGGCGCGATAGGCTGGTCGAATTTATTTCTGAAATCTACTTTGTGACGATCTTTAAAAGCATCATTGTCGCGAAATGTTTCTTGGCGACCTTTCCCAAACTGCAAGCCTGTAGATAACTGAAAATGTTTGCGATAAGACAAGAGCGCGGACAGGCCTACTGCCGTATAATCATCTCGCAAGGAAGAAGCCAAACCAATGCCCACCGTTGTGTTAGGGGATTTTGAAGCCTTCCGCTTTAGTTCAGGAAGCTGCACATTCTCTTCAACTTGCGCAATCACTACCTTTTTGATGCTTGAAACTGCGCTGGGTACCGCAATCAAACCGATTGCAGCTGTGGGAAGTAAATGCTGTCTTGCATTTTCCTTTTCTCCGGAATTTGAAGCTAACTGTGCTGTATTTTTCGTTTCCGCGTCTGCTTTTTCTACTAAAACTCTATTTTGCGCAGCTTTGAATTTTGAATTTTCGCTTTTGATGGGTACGAATTCTTCAACCATGCTAGAGTCCTGAGACTGAGCAGTAATTGATGATTTTTCAGCTTCCTTACCTTTATTAAAGGTCAGCGATTCGGGAAACACATATTTTTCTTTAATTATGTAAATTGTATCCCGTTGCGAATCAGCTTTTTCGCTTGTTTTTCTATTGCGATTTTCTTCGCTTATTTTTTCAATATTGGATTGTAAATGTTTATTTTCTATAGATAAATTGAAATTTTGAAATGTTAACAATAGTACAGCAGCAATTGCTGCTGCATAAGCAATCGTTTTTCGTGAACGATTCCACCAAACGCTTTGAGCGCGAAGCAGTGGGTTAAAGTTGTTCCAGTCTTCTTCCTGAAATTCAGGTTCAAACTGGTCAAACTTATCTTTTATTTTTTTGTCAAAGGATTCGTTACCCATTGTAATTTAGTATTGAATACGAATAATAATTGTGTAGTTTTAAGATATTTTCAGCAATGATATCGATCAGGTTTTCGAATGTGCATGGTAAAGTGCCGGATTCTCAGTTAAGATCATTTCCTGCAATTTGATTCTCGCTTTTGACAGGTTAGACTTTGAGGTGCCTTCATTGATATTTAATAGTTCAGCAATCTCCCGATGATTGTAACCATCAACTACATACATCATAAAAACTGTCCGGTAAGCAGGGCTTAATTTGCGCACGAGGACCATGATTTCTTCAGCCGATAAGTGGTCGATTACAGATTCATGAATTGCTGTATCAGGCATAAATTCCTGAAAGCTTAGTATGGCATATTTTTGTTTTCTACGATAATGGTCTATCGAAGTATGCACCACAATTGTCCGCAGCCATGCTTTAAAAGGCAATCCGAAATCATACAGAGTAAGATTTTTGAATGCTTTCAAAAATGAATCATTTATGATTTCTTTTGCTTCATTGTCGTCAGCCGAATAACGCATAGCTATACTCTTTGCATAAGCGAAGTACATTTTGAATAGGATTCGCTGTGCATCTTCGCGTTCTTGAAGACAAGCTGCAACTATCTCTTCAAAGTTATTTTCGTTGATGATATTTCGTTTTTTTGAAAACAAGGCCGATCTGTTTGATAAGTCAGTACTTAACCCTTACGCAATTGCAATTAAAAGGGTTGCCAACCAGAGATGAAAGAATAGTAATACAGTAGCGCTTTCAACTTGAAAAGTTGCAATGCTAACGATGTTACTTTTCTACTTGGTGCTTAAATGTTTTGATATGACAGCAATCTGACGAAGGAACAATCGAATCTCCTCGGAGTCATTCTACCAATATTTAATTTTTAATTATTAATTATGAATTATAAATATCATATAATCAGTGTATTGTGTATTATAATTTCTGAACTTTTCTCATTTTTTAGAAATTATTTTCAAAACGAAGGCAACGCTTTTTTTGAAAGTGGCGTAATGGTTTTTATAAGTGGCTACAGAGTTTAAAATAATTTTATAAAAATTTCAGAATATGTTTAAGATAAAAAGTTTAATATTTTTAGCGGCGAGTCTTCTTTTAGGTACTTTGCAGGCTCAAACCACAGAAAGTAACTTGCCTGTTGCTACACCTAAGACGCAACGCACGATATGGGGTGCTGTTTCACCCAAAATCAACAGTTTAGGTTTATATGTTGCGCCAGAATTCCAGTATGTTGGTGCAGCAGGTGCTTATGCGCCAGCAATGGGTCTGTCGGGAATGTTTTTAATCAATCAGAAATTGGCATTTGGATTAACGGCTTCAAATAGCAGGAGCTTCACGCCCAGTGACCTTAACAATGCTGGATTACGCATGGATTATCGTCTTGGCGGAGCTCAAATTGAATATACGCTCACGCCTCACCGTATAGTTCACGTATCGATACCACTTGTGCTGGGTGCAGGAATGGCGCGTGTGGATTCCGCTCGCAGCTACAACAGATTTGGGAGTGATTTTGACCATCACGGCAATGACAATAACTCATTTCAAGGTAGAAACTATATCAATAATTCGTTTTTCGTAATTCAGCCCGGTCTCAGAGTTGAAGCCAATCTGTCACGTTTCGCAAAACTCTATGCCGGTGTCAATTATCGGATTGCAACAGGAAGCAGCAGTGTGACTTATCCCGTAGGTGCTAGCACTTCTTCATTAACTAACACTCAGTTGTCGGGTGTGAATTTCAACATTGGACTGAAATTGGGGTGGTTTGATTACAAACTCAAGAAGAAAGCACAATCCTAGTCAACTTGTCTGCTGGTCTTTCAGTCTACTGGTCTGATTGTTTAGGTGTTTAGGTGTTTAAGTGTTTAGATGTTAACGATTA
The DNA here is from genome assembly GCA_049316985.1 of Saprospiraceae bacterium. GTDB lineage: Bacteria > Bacteroidota > Bacteroidia > Chitinophagales > Saprospiraceae > CANHEE01. Next base: position 21,102 of record JBMOJB010000013.1, read on the forward strand.
CCCTCTCAACAACTAAACAACTAAACAACTAAACAACTTCAGATACCCAACAACTACACATCTCAACAATCATTTACCTTTTCCTCTTGCTCATTGATAGAGCATAAGAGCAGCCTCTATACACCCATATTATTTAACTTTAAAAATTTTAATTATGAAGAAGTTTTTGTTTTTGTTCGCGATTGCGGGCAGTAGTCTTATTATTTCCTGCAATAAGGAAGATCTTTTTTCTGAAGGAGCGGATTCTGCGCTGCAAATTGACTACAGCAGCGACCCTACTTATCGCTTGATTAGTGATGAAATGTTGGCTGCGACTGACCAAGATGCAGAAAGCCGTTTTGAATTTACCTCCAATACTGCGCTTTCTCGCGGACCGGGTGATAAAGGTGGAAAAAGAAAAAATAAAATCGGACATCCCTGTGGAATTAAGGGCGATTCTATTGGATTTGCTGACCTTCCCGGTGTTATCCAAACTTATCTGAACACTAATCTGGGTGGCGTAGACAGTATCAAAGCGATTCTAAAAATCACTATGCCTGATAGTTCAGTGCAGTACTCGGTGCGTTTTTTGAATGGTACACACATTCACTTTGATGCAGCTGGAAATGTACTGACCGGTCCGAAAGATCATTTCACTGCGGTGAAGTTTGAGGATTTGCCTGCGGCAGTGCAAACTTATTTGAATGCCAACTTTGATGTCAGTACGATTTTGCAAATTACCAAGCGGAAATCGCGTTCCGGAGAAATAGTTTACGAAGTCAGATTTGCTAATAATACGCGCATTGCACTGGATGAAAACGGCAATGTTTTAGTCAAACCGACCGATACTCGTGTAGTACTGACATATGCAGAACTTCCTGACGTTGTAAAAACTTTTTTGGAAGCGAATACAACTGTTGCCAACATCGTGGAAATCAGCAAATTTATACGCCCGGATGGAAAGGTGCTGTTTGATATCAGATTCTCTAATGGAAAGCATTTGACCTTGGATGCCGATGCGAAAGTTGTTAGAGGAAAAAAGCGCAAATAATAAGTAATTTCGTAATAAATTTTGATTTTTGAAGTCTGGCTGTCCCGAATTATCGGGGCAGCTTTTCATTTTACCCGAATCTAATTAAATCGCTATTTGTAAATCAATTACACGATTAGCAAACCCGCTTCCCGCAATTGTTTCCAAGTGTACGATGCCAGGAATTCATCAAAATTTTCGTAATCATCGAGTGCTGCTGCCTGAAAGCTTGTTTTTAACTGTGCAATACTTAGCGGCGCAGTTTGGGATTGCGGTCTGATCGCACGCAGGGTTTTATCAAGCCATTCTGCCGTTGCGCTGCCGGTCAAAAGCATATATTCAGCCTTTTTGTCCGTAAAAGTAAGTTTACTGATGTTTAAGTTGGCCTTTTTTCCTTTATGCTGCACCAATTTTGGCACATTTGAAAGCCACAACACTTGTTGATTGTCATTTATTGCTTTTTCGAACTGATCATTCAAGGCTTTTTCAATAAAATTGGGCTTTACGCTCGTCTTCGGTACTGAAAATTCGAACCAATCACCCAGGGGATAGTCCAGACCAATTCCATGCATGTAATTAAAAAGAGATTTCTTCAAACCTTCTGAAAAAGTTTCGTGCGCTGCGCCTTTCGGGTCTTCATGAAACAGATCATTTTCTGCAAAGCCACCAAACTCAGGTCCGATTCGGCGGACTTCAAATTTTTCCGGATTCAGTCCCACGGGGCTGTGTGCAGTCATGGCAAACTGGTGCCAGAATCCGGACTGGATTACACCGGCTTCAAATAGTTGGCGCACATTTTCAAGGGAATCAATCGTTTCTTTTGCCGTTTGTGTAGGGAATCCATACATCAGGTAAGCATGAACCATTATTCCGGAAGCAGTAAAAGCTTCGGCAACTCTGGCAACTTGTGCTACACTCACTCCTTTTTGCATCAAAGTCAACAAGCGATCCGACGCGACTTCCAAACCACCCGATACTGCGATACATCCAGAAGCCTTTAGTAGCTTACAAAGATCATTAGTGAAACTTTTTTCAAATCGAATATTAGTCCACCAGCTAATCACCATGTTTCTTTTTATGATTTCAATCGCCAGGTCTTTCATCAATGCCGGCGGAGCCGCTTCATCAACAAAATGAAATCCTGTTTCTCCGGTTTGATTAATTATCTCTTGAATGCGGTCACAAAGCATAGTGGCATTTATGGGTTCATAACGGCCAATATAGTCCAAAGAAACATCACAAAAAGTACATTTTCCCCAATAGCAGCCATGAGCGAGTGTGAGTTTATTCCAGCGTCCATCACTCCAAAGTCGGTGCATCGGGTTGACGATTTCTATTACAGACAGGTATCGACTAAGCGGAAGATCACTGTAATCAGGTGTCCCGGTTTCGCGTTGCGGTATGTCTTTTTCCAAAGCGGCATTCACATAAGATACAACACCGTCAGATGAAGCAGAATCTCCGGAACAGATGAAAGTTCTTTTCAACTCAAATGCTGACCTTTTTCCATCAAGATGCTCAAGCAATAACTTCAGCGGCAGTTCACCATCGTCCAAACAAATGAAATCCACATATTTAAATACTTTTTCATCTGAGACGGAACGCAATTCGGTATTGCAATATCCTCCTCCGAACGCTATTTTTATAGTTGGGTGGTTTTTCCTGAGGTGCTGTCCGATTTTAAAAGCAGAGAAGACATTGCCGGGAAAAGGAATGGTAACCACCACGAGGTCCGGCTGCTCGGATTGTATTTTTTCCTCCAGGAGCGCGAGCAGTATTTTCGAAATATACGAATCGGGTTTTTCCAGTGCTGCTTCTATAGGTGCGAAATGAGTTGCTGTCCTTCCTAATCTTTCGGCATAGCGACTAAAACCAAAATGTTCATCCACTGCCTCTGTAATAAAATCAGCGAGGTCTTCGAGGTACAAAGTGGCAAAATGTCTGGCTTTGTCCTGTATTCCCATCGTGCCAAATGCCCAATCCAAATCCTCAGCCTCTTCAAAGCGAGCGGCTTCGGGCAGAAAACTTCTGTCTGAAATAGACAAGGCAAGCGTAGGGTTTTTATGCTGCAAAAAACTGATCACCGGATCAATTGTCGAGCAATATACTTCGCTCAGATCAAATATTCTTTTCGAATTTTCGGATAATTTATTGTATTGTTTTTCCGTGCTTTGAAATAGCGAATGCAAACCTGTTTTGTTAAAAATCTTTAATATGACTTCAATTCCCAAATCAGATTGAAAAGACTTATGTCCCAGTGTGTTTAGGAAGCCTTTAAGATAAGCAGTGGCCGGGTAGGGCGTATTGAGCTGAACAAAAGGAGGGGTTATAAGTAAGATCTTTTTAGACAAAATTTGGGAATTCAATTTGTAAATATTAAAAAAAAGACGCTGTTTTAAACTGAAAAATATCGGTAAAAATAAAGATCATTGATGTTGCTGATTTCAATCAGCAGTATCACTTTCCATTCAATTGATATTTGCAGCGCTAAATTAATATTTTTAATTTTTAGTGCTAAGTCTACAGTAAAGTATTACCTTTGCGGCACTATTTAGAATAAGTCTAATATCAAATAGGGGTTTAGAATTAGGAATTAAGAATTAAGAATTAAGAATTAAGAATTAAGAATTACGAATTACAAATTACAAATTACAAACCTGTCTGCCGAAGGTAGATTACTAATTACAAAATAATGAAAATGAGGTGTTCGATTGTAATATTTTATTTTGTTTTCGCTTTGAATTTGCAAGCTCAACAAAGCAATATTTTGAAAGATTCACTTGATGAACAAAATTTATCAGCAATCACTGTCGTAGGGGCGAAGAGCAGACAGGACATACAGCAAATTCCTGAAATCGTAGGTACCAATATATACTGTGGAAAAAAAAGTGCCTTGGTAGTAGTGGAAAACGTCATGGGAAACACTAGCAACAACACGATGCGACAAGTGATGGCGAAAGTGCCGGGCATTCACGTTTGGGAAAGTGATGGTAGTGGTATCCAGATTGGCATAGCTTCTCGCGGATTGAGTCCCAATCGTTCCTGGGAATTTAACATCAGACAGAATGGATATGACATCGCTGCTGATCCTTACGGATATCCCGAAGCGTATTATAACCCGCAATTGCAATCTGTACAACGTATTGAAATCGTGCGTGGACATGGCGCACTGCAATATGGTGCTCAAATTGGTGGAATGGTCAATTACATCTTGAAAAATGGCAGCGATTATACCAAGCGTCTACAAGTGGAAGTAGATCAAACTTTTGGTTCTTTTGGTTTAGATAATACTTTTATTGCGGCCGGCGGTAAGACGAAAAAATGGAACTACTACTCCTACTTTGATCACAGAAATTCACGCGGATGGAGGGAAAATAGTAAATACAAGAACAGTTCAGGTTTTTTTACGGCAACCTATCATAGTTCGCCGCAGCTCAGCTTCACGCTTGAGCTGATGAGATGGAATATGCAAAGTCAGCAAGCGGGTGGTTTAACCGATCTTCAGTTTGATTCGAATCCCAGAAAAAGCTTCAGGAGCAGAAACTGGCTGGATATAACGTGGAGCACCGCTGCGGCAATTATGCAATACAATATTACAGCCAATAGTCTCCTGAATATTAAAGTTTTTGGACTAGCCGGAGATCGCAACAGTGTTGGATTTATGCCGGCGGGTGGAATTACAGTTGCCGACACGATTAATTCCTTGACAGGCAAATACAATGCAAGGACGGTTGATGATGACCAATACAGAAATATGGGACTGGAAGCACGATTTCTGTACAATTATAACATCGCAGACCTCGAAAATGCCTTAAGTATTGGTCTTCGCGCATATTCAGGAAATACTTACCGCTACAAGGGAGGAATGGGAACAGAAGGACTGAACTATGACAATTCTGTTGACGGAAAATGGCAGGCAGATATCGATTATTCAAGCAAAAATGCAGCATTATTTGCAGAGAATATTTTTAGAATCAATGAGAATTTCAGTGTGGTTCCCGGCTTCAGAATAGAGTATCTGAAAGGAGTGGCGGGTGGATATGGTAGTTTGAAAGATGGTAATCCTGTTTATCTGCAGCATGAGCAGCGGAGTCGAACCTTTTTGATTGCAGCTTTGGGTGCTGAATATCGCCTGGGCTTGGCAGGAAAAATTTATGCCAATGTATCGCAGTCTTATCGACCCATTCAATTTGCGGACCTTACAGCACCTCCCACAACAGATGTAATAGATGCTACTGTAAAAGATGCAAAAGGGTTAAATATTGATCTGGGATTTAAAGCAAAAAAAGATGATTATTTTTTCTTTGATGCCAGCATGTTTTATCTCGGATACAACAATAGAATCGGAACGATCAAACAACAAAGAATGGATGGGAGCTTTTATAATTTCAGGACCAACGTAGGCAAAAGTGTCTCGAAAGGAATAGAAACTATTGTAGAATGGAATCCTGTCAAAAATTTTACAAATAATTCTAAAAAAGGAGATGCTTCTCTATTTGTATCCTATAGTTACACAGATGCGCGATATGCCGATCTTAAAGTGATTAATTTAGAAAATAATGCTTTGGTTGAAAGAAATTTTAAGCACAATCGGGTGGAAAATGCGCCCAGACATATATTGAGATCGGGAATCAACTATCATTACAGATGGATGCGTTTCGCTATTCAACACAGCTACACAGCAGAAATGTTTACCGATGCCAATAATACAATTTTAGCTACTAAGAATGGACAAAATGGGCTGATTCCTGCATACAGCGTCGTAGATTTTAGTTTCGCAGGCCAGTTTACCAACTATCTTTGCGTTAAATTTGGCATAAATAATCTGGGGAATCAATATTATTTTACACGCCGGGCTGGTGGCTATCCCGGACCGGGACTATTGCCTGCTGAGGGTAGAAGTTTTTGGATGAGCATTCTCACAAAATTCTAAGGGAAGGATTTATTATCAGTTTCATTGGCCTGTACTTGAAGTCAACTGCAACAATTGCAGGGTTTTTTTCAAACCTCTGAGGGCATTCTTCTCGTTGAAATCGAAAGTTGTTGATTCGTTATTTATTTCTCCTCTTGTACCTTCTTTGACTTTTTCGCCTATTTTCTTCCTTTCAAAAGGGGAGAATTTTGAAAATGTACGACGTATTACAGGTAGGATATCAACAAAGGCGGCATCTTCCAGTTGTTCAATCCAGGTGTAAATCAAGTTCCACAGTTGATCATCATATAATAAGATCTGGCTACTTCCCGCCAGGAAGCCTTCCATCCAAGCGGAAGCCTCTGAAACGGGATTGCCTTTAGAAAGCGCAAAGCTCATTAATCGCGATACTTCAGTTTCATTCAGATTTTTAGATTCCATCAGCAGTCGGCAGATACAGCCGGCCAGTAATCGTGATGTTCCATTTTTATAAATAATCTGATGCAATGTATGCTGCCATTGTTCTGTAATGTAGCCGTCGTTTAGTAGGCGGAGCGCTTCATTAACTTTTCTTAGCTGAACAAACATTTTTTGAGCAGCCTCCTCATTTAAGCCGAAAGTGGCTGTGGGTAATCCTATACAGATGCGTTCGATCAGACCTTTTGTAAGTTGTTGCATGGCCACAAGATCTGTTTTTCTAACGTTCCCGTATCGACTTACTTCTGCCAAAGCGGGTACTACAGTCATCAACTCAACAAGGTCAGCGGAAATGGCGGCGAGGTTGCGTGTTTTTTCTATCAGGCCATCCATCAGCATAAATAGATCTGCCGGTATTGCCATTCTTATCAGGTTCGCCACCACTGATATATCCTTGCCATAATCAGACTGATGCTGCACGAAATGCATCGCTGCCAATTCTATAGTATTTCCCCAGACACCCATTTCAATGAGCTGAATCATCATTTCGGGCCGCCACTGTAGTCTCCAGGCCTCTTTAAACGTGCCTTTACTTCTGACAGCGAAACGACTCGCCCAATAGATATTTAATATCTCCAAACGATGCAATAAAATGCTTCTTTTGAGGTCAAGCTCTTTTCTCAAGTCGAGTTCAAGCTCTTTTTTGAAGGCTTGTTGCGCCAGTCTGTATTTTTTGGTTAGTTGTTCGAAGTCATTTTGTAGTGGATGTTTGGGTAGTTGGGCAGGCACGGCTCCAATTTTTTCGCCTACTAGTAGCTCGCTTTTAATCAAATGAAAAACCTTTTCATCTCCGCCGCACATCACACTGATAACAGCTTCGTTGAGATCGGTGAGGTTGGGGTGTGATCTGCCGCGAAGCGCAGACAAGGCATTGGCCAGTCGATGGGTTTCGATAACATGGGAGGTTGAAATGTCCCTGTGCCTTTGTCGGAAAACTCGTGCTACCTGGGTTAGCCAATTTTCACTTGTGTTTTCAGGAAATTGCCATTGGCATTCATACCAGCCTGGTGCAGCGATACCTGCACCATATTCACTTTGCACAGAGAGCCGCGAATTGGTCCATGGAATCCAGGTTACGCCGGATTTAATTTTGGATGCAGGCAGCGATTTTAACAGTTGTTGGTCGGCTTTTTCATTGAATTCATTAATCATTAATGCCGGCGCATGCCAGGCGCCACAAATGATTACTATTTCTTTTGCCCCTGACTTTAGCGCTTTGCGGATTTGTTTTCTCATGAAAGCCTCCCGATATTTATTTTCAAAGTCCAGGGAGGAGGGGATGTTTTCTTCTCGTAAGCTTTTCATCACCAGGTAAACCGCTTCGAAATGCGCTTTGGGGTCACTATCCTTGATTTGTTGTTCAAAACGATATTCCCACCACTCGGAGCTGTCGCTAAAGCCATCTATTTCCGCAAAATATGCCAAAGGTTCTTTATCAGTATGCTTGTTGGGAATTTTTTCCAGCATACTCAACGAAAATAGGGGAGCGTCGATCATTTCGACTTTTATTCCATGGCGCCGGGCAAAAATTACTGCCTGCCATTCCGGGGAGTAGTCTGCAAAAGGATAAAAAGCCGCTTGTTGCGGATCATCTGTATTGTAACCTAAAATTGCCACCGGTGGAATTAAATCATCATGTCCAATCCAGTTAGTCACCGCATCTAATTCCGGAGCCCCTTCAACGAGCAGTAAATCAGGTTGTAATTGACCGAGCCGGGCCAGGACATTTCTTGCAGAGCCTACGCCATGGTGTCTTATACCTAAAATGTGAATCATGAACGAATTACCGAATAATAACTGAATATCCCAAAAACAACGCAGGTTTTCTTTTTTCATAACAAAAACAGTATGTACCTTTTAAGTAGTCGCTTGTTAGAAAGCGCACATCCGCCTGGTTTAGTACGCGCTAGACAAATCCTCAACTGGATTAACTGTTTTCTATTGCGAAAATTCAGTCGACCAGTTTGATCAGCAAAAAGCAAGAAAATATTTGTTTTGGCATACTTATCAAAAAATCTACTTGAAATTCTGCAGACATGAAACCTGTAACCCAACTTATCGTTATACTATGCATATGTTTGAAGATTTGAATATTGCTATACAGCACTTGCAGCAGGAAGATGAGCCGGAGTTCATGCCACTTTTTTCATTAGATGAGGATGAAGAATCGGGTATTAATGATGTATTTCCGGAGGTTCTACCCATTTTGCCTTTAAAAAATACAATACTTTTTCCTCGCATTGTTATTCCCATTACAATAGGCCGAGAAAAATCAATTGCGGCCATTCAACACGCCTACGAAGATAAGCGCTTGATTGCTGTACTTTCCCAGACGGATACCAAAATCGAAGATCCGAAACTTGAAGATTTATATTCGGTAGGCACCATCGCGCATATACTGAAGATTCTGAAGATGCCCGATGGCACTACAACGGCTATACTTCAAGGTAAAAAGCGTTTTAGAATACAATCTTTGGTGGCGGATACCCCTTTCCTGAATGGCAAAGTGGAAATCCTGGATGATGAGCCTGCCCACAATGAGCTGGAATTTGAAGCGATGATTTCAGCTATCCGCGATGCTGCTAAGGAAATCATAAACCTTTCACCAAATATTCCAAATGAAGCTTTGGTGATGCTTCGAAACATCAACAATCCTTCATTTCTTTTGAGCTTTATTGCCTCAAATATGAATATCAAGATTCTTACCAAGCAAGAAATTCTTGAGATCAACAACGTACAAGACCGTGCGCATGCGATCCTTGCCAATATGAATGGCGAGCTGCAGTTGCTTCAATTGAAAGATCAGATTGAAGGAAAAGTGCGGAATGAAATGGAGAAACAACAGCGGGATTATTTCTTAAATCAGCAGCTGAAAACCATACAGGAAGAACTAGGGCAAAATCCGGTGGAGGAAGAAATTAAAGTCCTGACAGAAAGAGCAAAATCCAAAAAGTTTCCAGAAAAGATAGCCGCATTATTTGACAAGGAATTGTCGAAAATCAAAAGAATGAATCCTCAAGTCGCAGAATATGCGATCATGTTGAATTATCTGGAAACCTTACTTGATTTGCCTTGGGGCGAGACTTCTAAAGATAATTTTGACCTAAAAAAAGTTGAGAAAACGCTAAATGACGACCATTATGGCCTGGAAAAAATAAAAACACGAATCCTGGAACATCTGGCAGTCCTAAAATTAAAAGGGGACATGAAGGCTCCGATTCTTTGCTTCGTAGGTCCTCCGGGGGTTGGTAAAACTTCTCTTGGTAACTCCATAGCAAGGGCATTGAAGCGAAAGAATATCCGAATTTCACTGGGCGGTCTGCATGATGAAGCGGAGATCCGAGGTCACCGCAAAACTTACATAGGTGCAATGCCCGGACGAATCATTCAATCGATTAAGAAATCGGGATTTGATAATCCGGTTTTTATTTTGGATGAAATTGATAAAGTGGGTAAAGATTTTAGAGGCGATCCTTCCTCTGCTTTGCTGGAAGTATTGGATCCTGAGCAAAACATGGCATTTTACGACAATTATCTGGAAACAGAATATGACCTGTCAAAAGTTATGTTTATCGCTACAGCCAATAATCTAAATACGATTCAGCCGGCACTTTTGGACAGAATGGAGATTATTGAACTTAGCGGATATTCCATTGAAGAAAAAGTCGAAATTGCTAAAAGGCATCTTATTCCTTTTCAACTAAAAGAGCATGGCTTGAAAAGTACACAGGTTGAACTGAGTGAGGAAGCCATAGTCTTGCTTATCCAAAATTATACCCGCGAGTCGGGAGTGCGTTCTTTAAATCGAAGAGTGGGTTCTGTGATGCGTTTTGTAGCTAAGAGTGTGGCGATGAAAGAAGTTTACCCAAAGAAAATTACCGAATCAGATCTAAGCAAAATATTGGGTACAGCTTTTTATAGCAACGAACTGTATACAGAAAAACAAAATGCCGGTGTAGCCATCGGTCTTGCCTGGACTAGTGTAGGGGGTGACATCTTATTTTTGGAAACCAGCCTGAGTAAAGGAAAGGGGAAATTGACCTTGACCGGTAATCTGGGAGATGTGATGAAAGAATCAGCGACTACAGCCTTGAGTTTTCTGAAGGCACATGCGTCAGAATTGAATATTCCCGATGCTGCATTTGATGAACACGATATCCATATTCACGTGCCGGAAGGAGGGATTCCTAAGGATGGTCCAAGTGCTGGTATTACTATGCTTACTACACTGGCTTCTGCTTTTATCAATAAACCTGTCAAGCCTCATCTTGCAATGACCGGAGAAATAACCCTGCGAGGTAAGGTATTGCCTGTCGGTGGTATAAAAGAAAAAATTCTTGCAGCCAAAAGAGCCGGAATAAAGGAAATTATTCTGTGCAAGGATAACCGAAAACACATTGAAGAAATACCGGAAAATTATATAAATGGACTTCATTTTCATTATGTAGACAGCATGAAAGAAGTACTTCAAATAGCATTGTATAGTGAAAATTAACAATTAACAATTGACAATTAACAATTAACAATTAGTACTGCTGCGTTAAAAATATTGGCTAATTATCGAAATTGTTATATTTATATTCAATTTAGTGGTGCATGTATTGAAAGCTGTCCAACTATTGACTTTTTGTGTCACTTTTTGGATAAATGCCCTATAAATCAATACATTATAGACAAAAAAAAGAAAACTAGCGTACCATTACTAAATCAGCATGATTCATTTGCACGTGCCAACAGGCATCCCAACAAAGGATAAAGAAGCCACAAATCACAACCTAATTTAGGTGTATTTGTGGCTTCACTTATTTGAAGGCAATCAAAATACCCTGCTTCTTTTTTTATTTGAATTAGATAGAATTCACTTTGACAATAGCAATTGCAAAGGTCATTATTAAAATTCTGTTAATTCAGGTATTTTAAAAAGTTATCCGTTACTTTTGTACTCAATCAAATAAAACATGAAAAAGTTGCTGTTGTTTTGCTTCGTTTTTTCGACCGTTGTACTGTCTGCACAAGCTGATAGCTGGAAGAAATTGGGTAAACTTACCTATAAAAAGCAGTATGATGAGTTAATGGGATTTAAGGTAGACGTCCCTGTCTTTGGTCCTGAAATAAAGGCATTGGAAGGCAAAGAAATTTCGGTAAAAGGTTACATTATTCCCACAAATGGCTACAAAAGTCACAAGGAGTTCGTGTTGTCGGCTTTCCCGTATAACATGTGCTTTTTTTGTGGTGGTGCAGGACCTGAGACCGTGATGGAAATCTATTCCAAAGAACCGATTGAATACACTACGGAGTCAATCGTAATTAAAGGAACGCTAAAATTAAATGATAAGGACATCAACAGATTGATGTTTTCTTTGGTAAATGCCAGAAAAGCAAATTAACTATAAAATAATACTTTGTAATGAAATATTTTGTTTTATTAACTAGTTTCCTCGCGTTATCTTTTTCTGCTACAGCTCAGAATAAAAGAATAAAGATGGACAATCCTGCCAGCTATGTACAAGCTGATTTAATGAATAGTATTTACACGATTAGCAGTAGCTATTCTATTCAAAAATACAGTGTAGAAGGGAATAAGATGGGAAACTATGCTTTTCACAAATACGGAGCAGTAACTAAACTGGATGTTAGCAATCCCTTTCAAACGGTCGCTTTTTACCGACAAGGTAATAAACTCGTTTTTTTAGATATGAACCTTGAAAAACTGAACGAAATTGATCTCAATATTTTTCCACAGGTCAAGGTTTCTCATATGGCAGCTTCAGTTGATAAAAGTGGGGTTTATTTAATCAATGAAAATAATAATTCATTGTGTAAAATCAATGCCAATGGTGATCTTGTCGTGTTGAACAGGGAATTGCCTATAGATAACATTGATCATTTGATGACTTATGAGAAAAATATACTAATAAGTGGAAACGGGAAATTAATACTACTTGACAGTTTTGGTCAAATGCTTGACGCTTATTCGACGCAAAATGTCAAAATCGGGGAGACTTTTAAAGGAGGTTTAGCAGGGCAATTAGATGGAAAGGCAGTTCTGCTTGATTTTTTAGAAGGCAAAGTAAATCCTATCGAAATGCCGGCTATAGATTACAAAAACACCCAGTGTTTTTTTTCGAAAAATAATATTTACATCGTCAAAGATAATTTGCTGTTGGTTTATTAGCAGAACTTACAAATCAGATAATTGGGTCAATATATTAAAGTGGATGAGTGCATCAAAAGGCAATAAGAGTATAATGATTACCAATCGGAGGGCGACGCACGATTATGCTTTTCTGATGGAACTTGAAGCCGGAATGGTACTAACCGGAACGGAAATCAAGTCAATTCGGGCAGGTTATGCCAATCTGACAGATGCCTATTGTATTTTCGAACATGGCGAACTATATGTAAAAAACATGAATATTTCCGAATATGCGAATGGTTCATATTACAACCATGAAGCTAAAAGGAATCGCAAACTTTTGCTAAGAAAAAATGAACTCAGGAAGTTCGAGCGTAAATTGAAAGAGAAGGGTACTTCTATTATTCCTTATAAATTATATATCAGTGAAAGAGGCTTTGCCAAACTACTGATTGCACTTGCTCAAGGCAAAAAGTCATTTGACAAACGAGAATCTATTAAAGAGCGAGATGTGAAAAGAGACATCGATAAAGTTATGAAAGCTTACAAAAATAGATAATTTTGCTTCAATTGTACAAATGACTATACTCAAAATACGCAAAGCTGAAAGAAACGATATTCCCGCTATTTTTGCACTAGTAAAGGAACTTGCCGAGTACGAAAAGGCACCTGAAGCGGTGATTACTTCTGAGAAAATATACCTGGATGATTTCACAAATGCTGTTTTTGATGCCCATGTAGCTGAACTTAATGGCGAAATCATTGGCATGGCACTTTATTATCTTGCCTACTCAACCTGGAAAGGGAAAATGCTATATCTGGAAGATTTTGTTGTAAAATCAGCACATCGCAGAACCGGTGCCGGGCAATTATTGTTTGATGCCTTTCTTGAAGAAGCAAAAAACAGGAATTGCTCGATGGTAAAATGGCAAGTACTCGATTGGAATGAGCCAGCCATCCGCTTTTATGAAAAAAACAATGCAATCATAGAATCGGATTGGTGGAATGGGAAGATTTTCTTAGTTGATCCTACAATAGCCCTTTAAAAATGCTCTGGCTCAGGATAAAGTGAATGGATAATAAAATCAGAGCGAGACTGACAAAAGGAAAAAACAGTTCTTGTTTGCGATGGATAGCCTTTACATCAATTTCAGTCTTTTCTAACTGATCTATCTCATTGTAAATTGTCTTTAATTCTTCATAATCGTGTGCCCGGAAAAATCGGCCTCCATTGGAAAGGTCGGCAATTCTGATTAATGTCGCTTCATCAATGCTTACCTGTCCCATACCAAATACGAGTTCTCCACTGCTATTTTTACCAACAGGCATCATTGCCAGTCCATTAGTTCCAATTCCAATGGTGTATACCCGAATTCCCATAGATTTTGCCAGTTTCGCGGCATTGATGGGTTGTATATAACCTCCGTTGTTTTCTCCATCAGTCAGTAGAATGACTACTTTACTTTTGGACTTAGTGTTTTGCATTCTATTGACAGCGGTTGCCAATCCCATCCCAATGGCCGTACCATCAGCTAAGTTGCCACTTCTCAATTGGTCAATTGTTCGGAGTACGACATCATGGTCACTGGTAAGGGGACAGAGGGTCATCGCTTCACCTGAGAAGGCGACCAGTCCGATTCGATCGTACTTTCGTTTTTCAACAAAATTGGATGCTACTTTTTTCGCCACTTCCAGTCTGTTGGGTTGAAAGTCCTGCGCCATCATGCTAAGCGAGAGATCAAATACGAATACAATATCTATTCCATTGGATTTGATAATTTCCTCTGCATAAGGTCGTTGGGGCCTAGCGAGTGCTAGTGCAATTGCAAAAATACCTATCCATTTCAATATCTCTACTTTCTTCGCCCATTTCAATTTTGGGGAAGAAAGCGTGGGGTCGAGACCAATATGTGGAAGTTTTAATGACACAGCTTTATGCCCTTTCATCCATTGCCTGAAGGCTATAAATGAAAGGGGAAAAAGCATAAGAAGCAAGTAGGGATGAGCGAAGGTAATCAGTGTCAAATCCGCCATCGAAAATAAGATACACGGTGTGTAAATCAGGAAATCAAATCTTTGTATGCAGCAGCATCTAAAAGTCCATCTAATTCAGCAGGATTGTTCATTTTAATTTTTACAATCCATCCTTTTCCATAAGGGTCAGTATTCACCAAGTCAGGCTGATCGCCACCTTTGCTATCAAGATCTGCATTGAATTCTACGATTTCACCGCTTACCGGTAAGTACAAGTCAGAGGTGGTTTTCACCGCTTCAACCGTTCCAAAAATTTCGTCCTTTGCTATTGTTTCACCCACTGTTTCTACTTCTACGTAGACGATATCTCCCAATTCGCCTTGAGCGAACTCAGTAATACCTATGGTAGCCATATCGTCACTTTCAACAAGTAACCATTCGTGTTCTTTGGTATATTTTAAATTACCCGGAATATTCATATTTTATTTTTAATTAATGAAAAATAGAAAGTCAAAATTAAAATTTTGTTTCGACATTTAGACTATTTGACAATAATTTTTTCAATCACATCACCTTGCTGTATGCGATGAATAAACTCCATGCCGCTTTTAACTTTTCCAAAGATGGTGTAATTTCCATCAAGGTGAAGTGCTGGTGCTGTTGTGATGAATAGCTGTGTTCCCTCTGTATGGTTTCCCGATGAAGCCATGCCCAAATAACCCTCGTCGTCCCAGTTCATAGGAGGTAGTTCAGATCGGATGCTATAATCTAAGGCCCCATAGCCATCACCTCTTGGGCAGCCACCTTGAACTACAAAATTGCCTACCACTCTGTGGAAAGTTTTACCGTTATAGAAGTTGTTGTTTGACAATTGAATGAAATTAACCACCGTTCCGGGAGCCCTGGCGGGCAATAGTTCGATTATTACATTTCCATATTTGGTTTGCATGGTGGCTATTGGCGACTGGGAATAGGAGTTGAGCAATTTCCAGTCTATGGGTTGATTGAAGTCCGGAATCTTTCTGGTAGTCGGGGTGACAGCAGCATTAAAATAATCAATCGTCATTTGGATCTCATTCCATGTTTCGAGGTCTTTGGGTAGGTTGAGTTTTTCTTGCGCGGTATTTAAAAAAGATCTATCATACATTTTCCAATAGAAGTATTTGAATCCCATTTCCGGAATTCGAAGCACACTTGCCGCTGCCGCAATCATTCCGGGATCCCCGATGCCCATAATTTCGAGCATATAACTAAACATATCTATCCTAACTTTATTTGGTCCTTTGGAAAAGACTCTGTAGAAATCAGGCCTTCTGCAGATATCGCCAAGGATTTCAACGGTTGATGTCCGTGCAATTGGTGCCTGCATTTGCAATCCAATTTCCTTGATGTATTTATAATTCCATCCATATTCACTTAGCGCTCTGAGTGCAGCGATTCGTTCGATGGTATTGGAAGTACTGTTAAGTTTTCTCTGGATTTCGGCATTTACCCAACCTTTCGTGTTGGCCATGAACGGAGAAACAAATTTATTAGTAGCCTGGTACATCATGATCTGAATAATCGGATGCAGTAAGGTATCTTTAGCCAGCGGCCAGTATTCTGTGGTGGCTGCGCTTGCTTGTCCATTGTTAATAAAGTAGTTAGCAGCGGCCTGCGACAAGTGTAAATTCGAAGCATAAAGATAATTTCTGATTACCGGTGAACAAATGATATAATCAAAATGTCCCAAAGATTGAATCGCAGCTAATTTTACGCGGTAGTCACTGTCTTGCTCCAATAGGTTAATCAAAGTATACATGGAGGCTGTCGATGTCGATTTGCCAAGGGATGTTGCCAATGCCATCCGGATTCTATAGTCAGGGTCGCTATTCAAAATTGTAGCGATTTTTACTGAATTCAGGCTATCGAGTTCAATATCTTTTACACGGGAAAGATAATTTGAAGCAATTAATCGAGTTTTTTGCGGATAATTATGGTCAAAGACAAAACTCAGCATTTTGTTCGTGCCTTCCGGAATAACTATTTTACGCAGCATGAAGCGATAAGTAGCATACGATTGAGCATTCAATAGCAGTGTGTCAGTACTTTTATACGTAGAAATTGCTGCGATGTATTTCAAGTATTTTGCGGGGGCAGTTTTTCCGATTGCTTCGAGTATGGCCGCATTGCTTTTTATCGAAAGGCGCATGGTGTCTAGTCTTTGAAATGCTTTTACCAGAGAATTGGTAGCCGTAGAATCTCCAATTTGCCCGATTGCGTAAGCTGCCGCTACTCTAACCTCTTCAACCGGATCTGCCAGCAGTTGTTCAAGCCCCAGGAGTGCTTTGGGATCTTTTATCGACCCAAAAGAAAGCGCAGCCATATAGCGGTAATTGGGATTGTCGCTTTTAAAATACTGTATGAGACTATCAGATAATAAGCGATCCTGAAAATTATACAATTTCTGAAAATTGGCATCGCTAAAATCTATTCCGACATAGGTGTCGATATTTTTCTGCGAACTTGGAGGAATACATCCTGCACCATTTACAAGGATAACAGCGAGTAATAATCTGGTTAAAATCTTCATTTGTTCAGTAGTCGTTTTTTATTAATGCAAAAATAGATGCTAATAGTTAAGAATCTCACAATAGTGAAAAAAATAGCATTGTTTAAATAACAAATTAGTATTTTTGCTATCTAATTCATAAACAGAAATATTCTTTAACAAAAAAACTATTTATTATGAAAAAAACAATTCTTGCATTGTCTGTCATGTTTACACTTGGTTCAGTTTCATTTTTTCTGAGTTCATGTGGTGAGGACGATCCATGTAAAGACGTAGAATGTGGCGTTCATGGCACATGCAATACCGGAACCTGTGATTGCGAATTTGGCTACGAACTTGACCCGGTAAACGGTAGATGTGATTTGATCTCGCGCGAAAAGTTCAAAGGTACTTTTGCCGTTTTTGATACTTGTTCGACTACAAAAACATCTACTTATACGGTAGTTGTAACTGAAGGAGCCACCATTGTTGATTTAAATATTACCGGATTCTGGAAAGGTGCATTTAAAAATGCAATAAAGGCAAAGGTAGATGGTTCAAAAATTACCATTGCAAGACAAGAGCCTGATGCTGATAAGTTTTTTGTAGAGGGAAGTGGTACAATTAAAAATGGCACGATTACCTGGACTTACAAGATTTCGGACGAAGGCGTTACCCCATTTGATATTGACAATTGTCGTTCGAAGTGGACGAAATAAAGTACAAATAGTGATAAAAAAAGCAGCCAAAGTTATTCGGCTGCTTTTTTTATTTATACGAAAATGGATTATAATCCACCTTCTTTCATTCTGTCTTTTTTGCTTTTTGTAGCAGGAGCCATCACATCCGGAGCTTTGCTGTCTTCTTTCATTCTGTCTTTTTTAGCTTTAGTCGCATCTTCATTACCAGATTCGCCTCCTTTCATTCTGTCTTTTTTGGCATCGGTAGGAGTCGGTGCTGGTTTTGGATTCGGTGCCGGTTTAACGGTCTTTTTTGGAGCTGTAGCCTTTTTTGCTGCCGTCTTAGATTCTGACTTTGGAATTGCAGCCATTTCTGTTTCTGCTACACCGATTGCTCTTTGCAAAGCCATTGCCTTACATTCGGCATTTTTCTTAGCTACAAATGCATTTACATTTTCTTCGACCATTTCGTCAATTTTTTTCAATTGATCTGCTTGTTTTGTCTGATTCTCACCAAAAGAGGAAAGAATTACCAATGCGCTTATTGCGAATCCTGCAGCCAGGAAATATTTTATTTTAGACATAATAATAGTTTTAAATAGTTTTAAAAAATTCTTCTGCTTACTTTGTTGGCATTGCCATTTCAGCTTTTTTTGCCATCACGATGGAATCCACTGCTTCGCCAACCATTTTTTCCAAATTAGCTGTACATTCTGCATCTAGTTGTGATTCAAGAGCTTTCGTTTTTGCATTTGTAGCATCAGCTACTTTTTGTGCAACTTCAGCTTCGGTAAGCAATTTTGGCTCGTTGCTGCAAGAGATCATACCGAAAGCCGAAAATGCACCCAAAACCAGGAACAATTTGATACTTTTCATAAATAACTATTTTTTTGATTTTTAAAAGAATTAATATTGTTTGTATTCAATACAAAAGTAAGCAAATATTATATAATTCGTTTATACGCTTAGGTTTTTAACCTAGAATTAAGTTTTGAAAATAAATAAAAAAGCCCTCTCGATACGAGAAGGCGTGGATTTCATGACTTATTTGCTTATGGTCTGAAACGAAATTTTGATTGCTCTAAATTGTATAAAAAGTGAAAATCGATCGCAGTTTATCTATGAATTCTGTTCTGTTCGCCGGAGAAACAGAGAAATTGCTACCATTTGCCATGATGACGTAGCCGCCTTTTCCTTTTACATATCGCTTGGCCCAGAGCAAGTTGATTGCCGCAGAACGATTTGTTCTGAAAAACTGCGGTTGACTCAACAGGTCTTCAAAGCAAGTGATTGCTTTTGAGGTTAAGATTGTTCTGTTGTCCACAAAATTGAAGATGGTATAATTTTCTTGTGCTTCTACACTGATGATATCGTAGACATTCTCAAAAATGAGTCCATCGGATGTGGGAAGTGCTATTTTATTGGCTGCCGGATTGTTGAACAGATTAAAATTCGCAGCAGCAGGGGTCGGTAAGATTTTGATTGTTGCTTCACCGGGTACTTCATGTAGGGAAACGATTGTCATAACACATCAATTTAATAGTTAGCAAAGGGTTTGATTTTATGCTAATGCAAATGTATGCGAAAGTAAATTTCATTTCAAGCCAAATTTTACCCATAATTCAGGTTTCCAATTATTTCTATTTTTCATTGAAAATGTCTAGTTTTGTGTATGTCAAATACCCATTCGCTTAAATTATTCCAACTAATTCACTCTTTGAGCAGTCAGGAGAAGCGATTTATTAGCCTCAAATACGCCAAAATTCAGGAAGATGAGTCAAAATACTATTTACTTTTTAACACAATTGTTCAAATGCAAGAACTGGATGAGCAGGAGTTGCAAAAGCGTATATATGGAGATGAAAAGGTTAAGGGTGCGAAGTTTTCAGAGTTAAAGAACTACTGTTATAATATGATTATCAGTACTTTGCAGGAATATGATAAAGAGGGGTTTGTAGATTTTAAGCTCAGGAGATTGGTTATGAATATTAGATCCTTGTATAAACGGGCCTTATATGACGATTGCAGGAGATTAATAAAAAAAATCCGTAAAATTGCTGAGGATTATGAGCAATTGGACATATTACTGGATCTTTTGCGTTGGGAAAAGCAGATAGCTTATGCATTGGGCGATATTAATTTTTTAAATGACAAGTTGAATGAATTGGAGGAAGTGGAGTTGTCCTTGTTAGAAAAAATCAGGAATGTCCATTATTATAAAAATATGTTTTACAGGGTACATACGACCATTCGCAAATACAGATTGTTGGATAATACAGAGATCAAAGCTATACTGGAAGATGTTTCTCATTCAAGAATGTTTGAAAGCCAGGAAAGGGCATTGACTTTCTCAGCCAAAGTAATTTACCTTAGAACTTTAAGCTTGCTCAGTTACGTTGAAAAAGACAATGAGTTATTTTATCAAAATAGCAAGGAACTGATTGCACTTATGCAATCGCGACCATGGATACTAAAAGAAGATATATCAGAATTTATTTCGGCCAACAGCAATTTTGTCATTGCTTGTATGAGTACGCATCGTTCTAAAGAAACGCTACAGGCATTGGAAAATTTTAATTCGATTCAACCAAAGACAAGCGACGATAAACTGAAAATCCACCGCCAATATTATCAGGGAATTTTTGAATATTACCACAACACCGGTGAGTTCGAACTGGGATACAAGGCTCTTCAAAAGCATCTCGTTGAGAAAAAGCAGTACGATAAGGAGGCTTTTAATTCGCAAGGATTTTACTATGCTTATTTTTATATGGCCTTTGGCAGCGGACATTTCAAGGAGGCCCTTGGCTATCTCAATGATTGGCTCAATAGTGCGCACACTGTCGACAGGCAAGATCTGCAGGCATTGGCACAACTTCTAAATCTTATTATTCACTTTGAATTGAAAAACAAGGTACTAATGGCTTCGTTGCTTCGTTCGGCCTCCAGATATTTGAAAAAAAGGAAAAAAGTCTCTGTTTTTGAAAAGGAAATTTTAAAGTTTATCGGAAAAGCAACAACGACTTCAGACAAGAAAGTCCTCGGTAAACTTGGAAAAAAAATCTGTCAAACACTTGAGACTGTGGTCAGAGAACCCGAGCACAGTAATTTCACGCAATATTTTGACTTTATATCGTGGATTGAGAGCCAGACCAGCGAGCGAAATTTTGCAGAAATAGTTCAGCAAAGATTCATCGAAAATCAAAATAAGCGCTAATTGAACTAGCCTCTTTTTCTTCTGATGGTCACACCCGGAAGTCCGAATACCTCTGAATCATCTCTTCTGGTATCAATTATAGTTACACCCCAACTGAAGCGGTTGGTATTCGATTTTCTTCCTTTGATTACAGTAAAACCACCCAAGGTTTGCTCTTGTTGCGTTTTGTCTAATACTGTTACGAAAGACTTTACTTGTAGATCTGCTAATTTAATTTTACCGTTGAACATAGCATCAAAATTTAAAATGAAAAAATTTTGGATAAAGATAGCGGAAAAAAATCGAATAATCCAAAAAAAATTTGGCATAAATCCGTTTTCCGACCCAAAAGGTCAGCCGCTTAGCTTAGAAATATGTTCAACACCGGAACTGGTCGGGTGTCAGGGAGGATATTTTAGTCTTTAGTAGAAAAATAAAACTTTAACAGCCTTAAGCAGAAAGTATTTATCGGTTTTTGGAACGAACTAAAGTACTAAATTTTTGGTTTTAGAGACATATATTTGTCAGCAAGAATTATGCCAAAGCCTTTTTTTGCATAGAAATATTAGATGTTAGACTTGATTATGTGTTGTCAGCATGCGAATAGCAATAAATGACATTGTCCCGATTCCTGTAAGCAAACTATCTTCATCGATGTCGAAATTAGCGGTGTGTAGTGGTGCAGTAATATTCTTGGAGGGGTTTCCTGTACCAAGCCGATAAAAGCAGGCGGGGATTTTCTGGGCGTAGAATGCAAAATCTTCAGCGGTCATACGAATCGGCAGTAGTTCAACTTGTGCTTCACCCAGGTATTCACAGGCGAACCTGCGAACCTGTTCGGTTAGTATTTCATTGTTGAAAAGCATGGGATAACCGATAACAATGTTGAAATCACAAGCGGCGCCGAAACTTTCTGCGATGCCGATCGCAAGTTTTTTCATTTGTTTGTGTGCTTTTTCTCTCCATTCCTCATTCATCGTTCTGAACGTTCCTTCCAATTTGACTTCATTGGGAATAATATTGGTTGCACCTCCTGTCGAATTTATTTTACCGAAAGTGAGCACAGAAGGTAAGGTGGGGTCGGCTAGTCTACTGACGATCTGCTGCAATGCTACGATGATTTGTGCCGAAATAGCGATTGGGTCGATACATTCTTGTGGCATAGCGCCATGTCCTCCCTTGCCTGTAACGGTCATGTACAATTCATCTGTTGAAGCCATATATATACCTGGACGCATACCTATTTTTCCTGCATGCAAAGGTGGGTGAACGTGTTGTCCAATAATTAACTCAGGAGCGGGATTTTCAAGCACCCCTTCTTCGATCATTATTGAAGCTCCACCCGGTGATTTTTCTTCGCCGGGTTGAAAAATTAATTTTATGGTTCCTTCAAATTCATCTTTTAGTTCATGCAGTATCTTTGCGACCCCAAGCAAGGAAGCGGTATGCGCATCATGACCACAGGCGTGCATAACACCCTCATTTTTTGAGCGGTAAGGGACCTCATTATTTTCCATAATGGGCAATGCATCAATATCTGCGCGCAGTGCAATTACTTTTGCAGCAGGGTTTCGTCCTTTAATCAATGCCACTACGCCATTCTCTGCAATACCATGCGCGAATTCAATGCCCATTTCATGTAGCTTTTGAGCAATGAAGCGACCTGTTTGTACTTCTTCAAATGACAATTCTGGATTTTGGTGGATGTATCTGCGATTTGCAATGACATCTTTAAATCCGGCTTCCGCCAATTTTTTTATTTTATCTTTTAACGTTGACATAGTGCATAGAATTAGAAGATGTCGAAAATAGCATTCAATTCGTCATAAGATTTATAACCAGGTCTTTCCTCCTCTGAACCTCTAATACTCAGTCCGATTGGCGATACGCTTTGAAGGAAAGATTGTAGCGGTTTAGCTTCGAAATCAACAGCCAGAAGAATTTTGTATTGCTGACAAATTCGTTGCAACCAATCCAAAGTGATTTGTTGATGCTGGATCAACTCATTGAAACTCCAATTGTTTTTGGCAAAATCCAAAAGAATGTAATCTGCTTTTTGTGAATACTTTTTCAGGAATTCAGTGATATCTTTCGGGTTTGCATGCTTCTCAATGACAATTTCTTGAATCAAAGGCACTTCTGCTCTGATTTTTTCTGTTGATATATCTGAAAACATCGAGAGCTGCACAGCCTGAAGACCAAGGTCAGCGATTGTCGCAAGGATGAAGTCTTCGGACTGGAAACCAAACTCTCCGGTAATTTTAGGTCCCTCAATCCATTCTTTCATTGCTTTGATGAGATGTGGTGGCATAAAATCGCTGCTGCT
>JBMOJB010000014.1:0-41712 GCA_049316985.1 Saprospiraceae bacterium
TTATTCGCGGCTTGGTTTAGCAACTGATTATTCTCTTGATCTTATTGATCCATTTATCCGAGCTGCTTAATTCAATCTCTTTTGGCATTGGAGCATATTCTTGTCCCCATTTCAAATATTGTTTTGTAAAAACATTGGCGGTGATGCCCCATTTGAGCAAAAACGTTTTGCGGCCTTTGTTGACTTTTTTGATTCGTTTGGTGGAGCGGGATCCAAAATGATAGACCATACTGCTTCCTTTTCCTTTGAAGATTTTCACGCCGGCTTGATACAGTTTCATCGATAAATCCGGATCTGAATACATACCCGGACTGAATTCAATACTCAGTCCGCCGACCAGATCCCACATATCAATATGCACTACATTGGGCGGCCAGGTGCTGCCACTCCAATCGGGTCTTGTTAATGCTGAATATTCAAGTAGTAATTTTTGCTCATCAAAGCTTTCGAGGTCTCTGCCGAAATCCTTTACCACTACGCAGGGATTACCTGTATGAGTAGGTTCGATCATGGTACAAGACAACATAAAAGCTTTGGTGCTGAGCGAATCTATTTCTTTCGAAAGTTCCAGGTCCCAACCGGGAAGCAGGTACATATCATCATTGGAATAGACTACATAATCTGCTTTGATCAGTGATCGTGCACTATTTAGACCGTAGCAGATGCCAATATTAGTTTTCGAATGTACAAAGTCAATATCTTTTTGCTGCCGGACCCATTCCAAAGTACCATCTTTTCCTTCATTAATAATGGCAAGAATCTGAATATCACATTGTGAGTTTTCCCTTATACTCTTGACGCACAGACGAAAAAATTCGAGATTGTTCCAGGTGGGTATTAACACGGTGAACTTATAGTTTTTTACCGCGCTGTGTGCGAATTTTGATATGCCGTCGATCATTATTAAAGAAATAAAGGGTAAAAATCCCGATTTTGCCCAAACTAATAGGGCTTTATAGATATTGCAAAGAAAGAAGATTTTCCTTACTTTTGCAAAAGATAAGCACATTTGTTTTGAGAGGTCGGAGTGATAGATGTTATATTACACTATAATTTAAATCTTAGCGTATGTCTATTAAAATATTGCGAATTGTATTTTTACTATTTGGTCTTGTCTTCGCTTATTTATGTGGTGTTGATACGGTAAAGCCGATATGGTACCGGATGAGTGGAGAAATGGTCGAAGGCAGGGTAAAAGCATTTGTTTCCGGCAAATACATGACGGTTGAGCAAGAGCAAAATCGCAGTGCGCGAAAGAGAAAACCCAAAATAAAAAGACCGGTCTATCGCTATCCCATTGCGGAAGGGAGTCGAGACAGTCTTAGTGCTTCTAATGGCAACGGCGTACTCTTTTTTGTCTTTCAATATGATTTGAATGATAAGGTCAATGTAGTTTTTCCTAGTTCTAATCCCGCAGATGCTTATATTTTTAGTTTTATGAATATTTTGGCGAGCCTTTTATTCACTATATTTTCTTTGTATTTAGTTTGGTTCGCGGTGTACCGACTAAAAGTCTGAGGCAGATTTCTCATCAAAGTTGTCGATAGGTCGTTCATCCGCTTCTGTATTTTCTTTTGGAGAACGGAAAAAGTTAAAAAACCGTCGACTTGCGTCTCGAACAACTTCAGGGTTTTTGGCAAACAGATAATTGATGCCAAACATTAGCGCCGTACCCAATGTCTTTTTCATCGGCATATCAGTTAATTTTTCAAAAACGATTTTACTGATATATCCTGTGCCGATACCAATGGCTGTGTCCAAAAACTTGTCTTTTAATTTCTCCGAAGAAGCGATATCTTGAATAGAATTAAGAATTAGATTGGTAGGATTAATGGATTCCAAAACTTCATAAAATTCCTCTTTGAGAAGTCCGCCCTCAATTTCCTGCTGAATCTCCAGTTTTCTAATGGCATTCTGCAAATCTTCACTTGAATGAATCTGTTTCATAGCGGCTTATTTCGTAAGTTGTTTGATAATGTACGTGCTAATGGATTTTCTTAACCATTTCTTAAACGTAAACTTCAGTATAATGGCAAGCAGCAAATAAAATCCAGCTAATGCAAAAAAGCCGTAATAAACTTTACCCAAAAGCTCTCCTAACCAAAAAGCGATACCCAAATTAAAAATAATAGTGAAAAGTATTATTGGAATAACAAGACTAAGTGCAGCAATAAAATTGGTGGCTGCCCTTGAAACGGCAGCCACCAATTTTAGTTTCGCAAGTTCAATGCTTGTTCTGACATAGGATTCTATATGCCTCGCCAAGCGTTCAAACGAACTTGAGGAATTTTCCATACATTAATTTTTGTTTGCATTAACTTCTTGGTGCATCTCAGTCGGGGTCTTAACCCTTTCTACGAGCCGAGTCGTTTCTTTTTTGAAAGCATCAAACTTTCCGTTGACATTGTCTACCAAATGGTTAAACTTGTCTTCCACTTCGTCAACAAAGTCATCTTTCTTTTTCAAGATTTTTTTTCTGGTAGCTGTGCCCTTATCCGGAGCGAATAAAACACCTAATGCAGCACCTGCAGCCATTCCGGCTAAAACACCTAATAAAACTGTTCCCTTTTTCATGATAATTAGTTTTAGTGTTGATTATTGAATAGTATAAAGATACACTAATTTTATTAAAAAAGGAAATATTTTTTGTTAAATTTTAAAAGTTTCTGCTCGTTTAGTGGTGATTTTTGTCACATGATTATCATATTTCTTCAAATGCATCTTTTTGCTCAACAGATTCCAAAAAGACGAACTCGTTTCCCGGAAAACCATTTGGATTTCGACTATTTTTTAGTTTTTTTAGCTGCTTTTGGCTTGCAGTATTCCAGACGAAAGAGCACCATTTCTGAAATCAAATCCACGGGTAGTGCCTGGCTCAGGGGAAACTGAACCGCTCCTTTTGACCACTTGAAATCATTCAATCTGTCTTTGAAAGCTTCGATCCCGCTACTTGTCGGATAGAAGCCGATATGATTTTTATAAGCGGCGAAATATACCAAAACGCTATGTTGTTTGAAAGCCGGCATGGCATAGCTTATTAATTCTTCAGCATCGGGTGCTGCTTTTCGAATAATTGCCCTGATTTCCTGCATTTTTTGCTGCGTTTCTTCGGGGAAAGCGCTTATGTATTCGTTGATATCTTTTGCTGGAGCCATTTTAAAACATTTAGTGGTTGTTATTACAAAGATAAGGTGAAATTTATGGCTGCTGTCCACTCTTGCAGGTGAAATTACATCACAGACAAACCAATTCTCGCTTTCTGATCTTTGTTGATGTAAGAAACTTCAAGCCACTTTCGACTAGGCAATAGCCAAAAGTACGTAATTCCGTTTAAATTTCTATTTAGCCCAATTTGAAATTGCGCAAGATTTCCCCGATGAAATCTGCGAGATATACCGAGGTTTTGGTAGAGCAAAAAGCTTTTCATGCTGGTGTATTCCAAAACAGTTTTACTTTTGACAGTAAGATTTGCACCGGCTTGCCAGGTATTGTATAGAATCATATCTTGTGCTGCACTGATCATTCTTAGATTGGGTATAAGACTGCTCGGATTGGCGGACATCAGTCGTGCTTCTTCTGCAGCAAGAAATCCTCTGTTCTGTATTTTTAATTCAGACACAAGCGGGAAATTTTCCATTTTGAAGTTGATCGTAACACCTTGTGTGTTATTGACACTTGCATCTCCTGAAGAAAAGTCGCCGTTGTATTTCCTGATGTTTGAAGCATGAAAATAATCTTTGTAGCCCACAGCTTCTACCGCATTGTCTGCCCAGAAAGTGAAGGTAAAATGCTTATCTACCTCAAATGGACGGGTATGCAAACCCAACATCAGACGTGGAGCCACATAAAAGACAAATGCGGACGTAAAATTGTAATTGGGGTACAGCGTATTTTTTTTATCTAATTCTTCAATAGCGAGACCTTGAAAGGAAGCCAAACCTTTTAATCGCAAAGCCTTTCCGAGTTTTCGGTCTCTGAAATTGTAAAAAACTGTACCGACTACAAATTTCTGATTCTGTGCCATCGTACCAAAGCCCAAATTTAAGTTCCAGCGGTCCGGGAATTTTCTTTTGATCACAGCAGAAGAGTAGGGTTCGACATATTTTATGCCGCTGTAAGTATCGAATTCTTTTTCGCTGAACAACTGATCATCGAGCAGATTGCCGGCAATGGTTTTCTTGCTGTCAATAGCCCTGAGAAAATTTTTGCCTGGATCGAATTTCCATATTTTATAGGCATTTCCATAACTTCTTCCATGGTCATATCCTACAGCATGGTCTTTTTGAGTGACCCGACCCCAGTAGAGTTCGTACGTATTGTCAGGTACGAAGCTGATGGTCATGTGTTGAGAGCGCTGTGTTGCCCAGGATTGCACAAAAAGATATTTGTCAAATTCAAAATTAGTTCCCGGAAACGCATGTGCGTAGTAGGTTTTGCAGATTTGACGCATCATTCGCAATCCCATATCGTGCACATCTCTGCAAACGCCGGCTACAATGGTTTTATCCTGTGTTTCAAATGTACGCAAGATGTCGACAATGCCATATACACCGGCTGAATTGCCGCCAGAGAAGGTCAATCTGTTGTCATCGTAATGCAGATCGACTTGTTCTTGCATAATCATGGTCACGAATCGCATATAATCGGACAGTGACTTGCTGGTACCGGTTTTCAATAGAAAGTTGACACCATAGTCCATGAGGTCTTTTAATTCATTTTCATTTTTGATCTGAATCAATTTGGAACGCCAAATTCCAAAATAAATATCCTCGGGGGCTGCTTACTTCAGGTCCTTATCGATATCGAAATAACTTTCTTTTAAAAACTGAAAGTTTTCGGATAATGAATTGTTGTCGCGTCCATTAGTGCGTAGGAGCTGCTGGATTTTGAAGTTGAAGTCGTGAATCTTCAGATTATCACTGTAATCTGAAAAGATATTGTAGCGTTGGATGCTATACAGCAACGATGGTATTTGCTGGTATTGAATGGTGTTTACGCGTGGGTTTCTATCGATGCTGTCTAAAGTCTGCGCTGACAACGAACAAGGGTATATTTTCAAAATCAGCAGCCAGAATAGTAGAATATTTCTCATTTTTGTCTGAATTTGCTTGGTTTGAAGACCAGATTCCAAATCTCAAATATACAAAATCAAATTGAGAAAACACAGACATTGTTAATCTTTACGTTATAAAAAACAATCAAAAGGATCAGTGCGCAATCTCTTCCATTGCAAGACTTAAATCATAAGTACTCCAATGCAGCAACTTGTCCAGTCCATAGTTTTCCAGCCGATTGTGGTAAAAGTAGAGGAGGCTAAAGTTACTGCTGATCAGGTCCTTGTTTTTATTAAAAACCAGTGGTTTTGTAAAATGATAAATTCCCAGTTCAGAAACACCATGCTGGATCAGTTTCTCGGTACTCCAGTGTATTTGCTCTGAGCATTTTAGTTTACCTTGATGCTCCCATCTGATTAGAATATGTTTCAGTTGTTCAACGGCAGCTTTAAACGCCGTCATCGGGAAAATAATATCATCGGATGGCAATCGGAGTAAACCATAAATATCCAGCTTGTTGTATTTGTTTTGCAACATTTTGAAGGCTGTAAAAGCGATCAGATGGCTGCTCAAAACCACATTTTCCTTGAAGTACCTTTCTGTGATTTTTTCTGCAAGCAGATGTGTGTATTCATTCTCTCTTTGCGTGTCAGCAGTTACCTTTTCAGCCAGCATAAAATACTCTTTAATGTCAAGGGCATTTCCGAATTTATCAATACTCTCTCCATGGAAATCGACGAAATTGCCCATGATATCTATAGGTTTTCCAAATGAAAGTGTAATTTCAGATTCCTCCGAAAAGAAATTCCAGATATATTGCGTGATTTTTCTAAAACTATAGAATTCGTCTTTTGAAGTCTTGGTGTATCGTTCTTTTCCTTCCGTCCTCAACTGTTGTTCAATCAGTGATTGTCCTTCCAGTACGAAGTGGTAACTCATAACCAGCGGTACAATGAAAATTTTATTTCCGGTTTCTTTCTGACAGGAGCTTCTTTGGGCTTCGATGACAGTACCCAGCAATCCCATTTTCAGTTTGGTTTCGAGTGATCCGCTTCTTGATCTCGTGCCGCCCGGGAAGAACAAAGTATTGGTTCCTCTTTGAAGGGAGAGATTGGACATCCCTTTCAGCGTCTCCAGGTAAATGCTGTTTTTCTTTCTTCTGTCGACCCGATAGGCACCTAATCGGTTTAAGAAATAAGCTACCGCACCACTGTTGTACAAATTCAGTCCGGCTCCGTACGAAAAAGAAGGTAGACCCAACTTGGCATCCATCACGTATCCAACCAGAATCGAATCCAGATTTGAAAAGTGGGTTGGGACGACCACCAAAGTGCCTTTAGTGGCGAGATTTCGTATATGATCGATCTCACCGTGTACCTTGAATCGGTCGTAGAGACTAAGTTCACCTCCACCGAAAATAAGTCTTTTAACACTTTTGAAAAATCCCTGCGCAGAAGCGGCATTGAGCAGTCTTCCGAAGAAAACAGTAAGAAATTTTCTGGCAAACAGGAAAGTTGATATCTTAAAAGTGCCAACAATTTCTTCGGCATAGTGATGAATGATCTTTTTTAAAAGTGCCTCATTGTTTTCGATTGCTTTTTCATCTTTAGCATCAATTTCACGTACGAGTTTGCGATTGATTCTGCTCCAAAATTGTGCGTCATTGGGTGGATCTACTTTCCATGGTGTATTTTTCACCCTGGCACGCTCCATGAAAATTGTCTGTGCCAACAAGTCCGCCAATTTTTGCGGATGTTGTTTCGTCAGTTTTTCAAAGGTGTAATTATTGATCTCTTCGATGAATTGTTTCCGGTCTTCACTCAGTCTATGAGCAGGCCAGTCGCTAATATTGGGTATGATAGATTCGTATACTTTCATTTTGGAAGCGCCACTTTTTCAGCATTTGGCTTGCAAATATAGGCAATATTTTCCGGCTCGACATTGTTTATTGGAGCTAAAAGTCTAAGCAATTTGAAAATTTGAAAATTTGAAAATTTGACGATTAATAATGCTGTTGCGGAGCATTTTTTTTTGCTGTCCGGATGCTTTATGCTTCCTTGGTGAGTTATTAGTCTGACTCCTAATTGTTTTCGCAACTATAAAAGGTTCTATTTTGAATTATGTGGGTCATTAATTTATTGAAGCATAGGGGACTTGTATTTTATCATCTTGTCTGATAGCTAGTCGAATTCGAAAATTCTGTCTGATTAACTAAGGTATTTTCTCTAATACTGAATCAGTACAGTTTGGCGCCTGATTTTTATTTTCACCTTAATTTGTAGATGTATACACTTGAGCCATTGGCAACAATTAGTGCAGGTATTCCTTCTCCGAAGAAATCGGTGATTTCGAATGGCGTAGTTCCAGCTAAGGGGAAATCGCGATAGAGTTTACCCGCACCATTAATCAGGTATATTTGAGTCGCTGATTTGCTAACGACCCCAATTTGTGACTTGGTCTCACCGGGAAGTTTGATAACGAAAAACTCACTTATTGGGTCTTTAAACTGTTTTTCGAAAAAGGTAACGAATTCTTCGCCTTGATACCCTTTGCAAGTTATTTTGTTGGCATCAAGGGTGATGTATTCATTTTTGCCATCTCCGCTGACATCAGCATATAACATCCGCATTTTTCCTTTTGCCGATGAACCGAGGGCCAGATTAAATGCGGTGCCCTCCAGATTGACGTTAGTTGCCATCCCACTGCTGTTCATAACCACAATTCGTTGCGAAAAAGCATCGTTCTGAAAGGCCGGCGGAGAGAGAAAAGAACCACTTACAGGTATCGGACTCATCCGAAGGTCACCATTTTTTTTCAGTATCGTGAGATTTTTGTCGCTAAGTGCCAGAATAAAATCCTTATCGCCGGTTTGAAAATGTTTCATAGGTTGGGTCAGTAGGCCTACACCTGAACGGGGGTTCCAGCCGCCCATCGGTTTGCCTGTATTTTCGAAGCCATAGATATTTCCATTTTTGACCGGTACAAAAAAATGATATGAACCACTTCCATCAAAGTCGCTTGCAAGTAATCCTGCAGTTGCCGGTGATTGTAGTGTTATTGGGAAATTGAGGACTTCATTCCCTTTGCTATCCAATAAGTGAATCTTTTGTGCAGTATTGAATAAATAATACAGTTTTCCGGACTTGAAAAAATCGATTTGCTTCAGGTCTGAAAGAATCGGTCCTTCCATCAATTTTTTAATTCTGACATTTCCTGCACCATCGATTATGTAAATTTGATATTTTTTGTCCTGAATAAAAACCTCTTTGCTCACACCATCCTCACTGCGGGTAATGACAGGTGAGGATATAGCCTCGCTATCGAGTAAAAATTTCCAGGCAAAACTGGCTGCACTCCTTGATTTGTGCACACCGGCACCCTTCCACTTTCCTTTGAAATTAAATCCTGTTTTTTCGGGATAAAGTTGCAAACCCAGAAAATTAAACCGGGCAAGTGGTTCAAGCTGCACATCAAGCTGTTCCTTCAAATCTTCGTTCAGGACACTTTTCAGTTGTTCCTCAATCTTTGACATATTCAAATAGAAGAAGAGCGAGGACTTTTCGTTGAAATTTTGAATAAATTGTAAGAACAGCGGGTCGGCCGACAGCGTTTCATGTGCGAGGTACTTGTCAATGCTAAGTTCCAAGGCTGCTCTTGAACTACAAAAAATAACATAATTGCCTACAAAACTATAGAAAGGATCGCTGAGTTGAATTTGCTGCCCGGTCAAAGCGTGCAGGATATTGTCATTTTTAATTTGCTTAACAAAATGAGTATTGTATGAATTTGTGAATAGCAAACCTTTTCGCTTTTCAAAAATGCTCATTTTGCTTTTTGCGAGTAGCGAATCTTTTATTCTAAATACAGCGTAGATTTCGGAGCTGGCTGTTGCGCTCAATGGTTCTGTAATCGCACAAGCTGCCTCTTCTCCAATCCAGGGAGCGATGTAATTGCTAAAATCATCGTCATTTCCGGCCTCATTGTAATATTTTTTAAAATCACCCGGTCCAAGCCAGAATAATGTGGCCGTACTGGCAGGCAGAACTTCCATGATCCGTTGCTGTTCCTTGTAGCCATTTTCAGGCAATGCGTAAAACAAGGCATTATCTGCTGACATCGCAATATTGCCATCAATCGAAATACCATCCTTTTCAAAGGATAGACCTGCGCCAATCCATTTAATTGTTTTCGCTAAATTATCACATTGTTTTCTCCCGGCTGAGACAAGGAAAGACGAGAGCAAAACAGGTAGTGCTTGGGTATTAAAAAAGACACGGCAGTCGCTCGATAAACCGTTGATCTGTTTTTCTTGTTGAGAAAAAGCAGCGTCTTGATCGATTCCTTTTCTATTGTTGTAGACAGACAGGGCATCTTCGACCATTTCAGGATATCGCGCCGCAATCAACAAGTGCCCGACTGATGCAAAAGCAAATGAAACGTCGTGATTAAAAAAGCCGGTAAAAACAATATGACCATTGAAATTGTTAGCCTTGCACTTAATTTCCTGTTGTTGCAAAATGCGCTCGATGTCAACTTTAGCGGAACCCTCGAAAACATACAGAAAATCTAAAGTTTGTGCGCCACTGGTAACAATGCCAAGCGTCATGCTTAGAGCAGCCAGCTTCTTGTCTTTGGTTTGTAAAAGTTTTTCAAGAAATCTGAAATCAGCTTTAAACTTATCAGTAACGACCCATGTTGAGAAAGCGTCAGCAAACGAAAGGCTGTCTGTAGTTTGGAAGAATTGTGTTGGGTTTGCGATAGAAATGATCATCCCTGCACTTTCAGGAATGACTTGAAATGGTGATATCCGGTTGAAAAATAGTTTGTAAAACAGGAAGCAACTGAGTAGGATTGCAAATGTACCACCCAAGTACCACCATCGATAAGGTAAGATAAATTTTATAATAAATTCTTTCATCACGATAATCAGGTAGGTTAGTGCAAAGATAGAATCTAATGAAAAAAGAAACACTTAATTACTATTTTTTTTTAAATTTGCCTTAAATTAATAGCTAATATGATAATTGAACAAATCTATACCGGTTGCCTCGCACAAGGGGCATATTATATTGAAAGCAATGGAGAAGCTGCGGTGATTGACCCGCTTAGGGAGGTGAGCTCGTACATTGAAATGGCTGAAAAAAACAATGCAAAAATTAAATACGTACTTGAAACGCATTTTCATGCGGATTTTGTCAGCGGTCACCTTGATCTGGCAAGTAAGACTGGTGCGAAGATTGTTTTTGGCCCCAATGCCGCTCCTTCATTTGACGCACACATAGCGAAAGATGAAGAAATACTGCATTTGGGTAATATTAAAATTAAAGTTCTACATACACCTGGCCATACTTTCGAAAGTTCCTGTTTCCTGTTGATCGACGAAAATGAGCAACCCAAATATGTCTTTACTGGTGATACTTTGTTCATTGGCGATGTAGGTCGTCCCGATCTCGCGCAAAAAGGTGATATTACGGAAAAAGACCTTGCGGCAATGTTGTATGACAGTTTGAACAATAAATTGAAGACTTTACCGGATGATGTGATCATTTATCCAGCCCACGGTGCGGGCTCAGCTTGTGGTAAAAACATGTCGAAAGAAACCTGGGACACCATAGGCAGTCAAAAACAGATCAATTATGCATTGCTGGCAACAACCAGGGAACAATTTGTAGAAGAAGTTACAGCAGGATTAGCGCCTCCACCTTATTATTTTCCGAAAAATGTGATGATGAACAAAAACGGCTACGAGAGTTTCGATGCGGTGATGGAAAGGGCTGCCAAGCCACTACAACCAAAAGAAATTGAATTTCTTGTTGACCAGGAGTCTGCACTAGTTTTGGATACCCGACACCAGAGCGATTTTGAAGCAGGATTTATTCCGCGAAGTGTTTTTATTGGCATTGGAGGAGACTTTGCACCATGGGTGGGTACATTAATACGCGACATTCACCAACCTTTGATAGTTGTTGCCGACAAAGGAAAAGAGAAAGAAGTAATTACACGTCTTTCGAGAGTAGGATATGATGCGGTCATGGGTTACCTCGAAGGAGGATTCGATAATTGGAAATCCAGTGGTTTTGAAGTAGATACCATTGATTCAGTATCGGTAACAGAGCTTGCAGACCTTTTAAAATCTGATTCGGATCTCAATATTTACGACGTTAGAAAAGAAGGAGAATACGAAGCAGAGCACATTGAGAATGTCCACTATACGCCTTTGGCATATATCAACAATCATATGAGTGAATTTAAAAAAGAGGGAAGTAACTATATACATTGTGCAAGTGGATTCAGGAGTATGATTGCTATTTCCATATTGAAAGCTCGCGGTATTCACAATGTGGTCAATATCAGCGGTGGATTCAAGGCTATTCAGGAATCAGGATTGATACCGGTTACAGATTTTGTTTGTCAGTCTACGAAAAAATGATTCATCATCTTGAGAAAAAATATGTGAAAAAATAGTCATTTCAACTAAATATTGCTTTTCTTTGCAAGATTTTTAAAGTTGACACACATCAGCGACAAACATTTGTAATCTCTGTATACATGAAATTTTTTAATTTTTTCAGGCAGGAACTAGCTATCGACCTAGGTACCGCCAACACGCTGATCATTATGAATGATAAAGTAGTGGTGGATGAGCCCTCGATAGTTGCCATTGACAGAAAGACAGGAAATACGATTGCGGTGGGTACTCGTGCCATGCAGATGCATGAAAAGACCCATGAGAATATTCGAACCATAAGACCTTTGAAAGATGGTGTAATCGCTGATTTTACGGCCGCTGAAAGCATGATAGAGGGAATGATCAATATGATCGGAACTCGTCGGCGGTTTTTTACACATTTGAAAGTAGTCATTTGTATCCCATCAGGAATTACTGAAGTGGAAAAAAGAGCGGTATTCGATTCAGCTGACAAAGTGGACTCAAAAGAAACGTACCTGATTCATGAACCAATGGCTGCTGCGATTGGAATTGGAATTGATGTTGAAAAGCCGATGGGCAATATGATTATTGATATTGGGGGAGGTACCACAGAAATCGCAGTAATAGCACTATCCGGTATCGTAACAGACCAATCCATCCGCATAGCGGGTGATGAACTTACAAATGATATCATCAACTACGTAAAGAGACAACACAACATACTGATTGGAGAACGTACGGCAGAACAAGTGAAAATTCATGTTGGAGCAGCACTTCCTCAACTTGAAAATCCACCACCTGATTTCACTGTAAGTGGCAGGGATTTAATGACCGGTATTCCAAAACAAATTACAATTTCTTATCAGGAGACTGCTCATGCTTTGGACAAATCCATTGCAAAAATTGAGGAGGCTGTAGTACGGGCTTTGGAGACTACTCCTCCGGAATTATCTTCTGATATATTCAATACAGGATTATATTTGACTGGAGGTGGCGCTTTATTAAGAGGATTGGACAAGAGAATTGCTCAAAAAACAAAGTTGAAAGTACATATTGCAGAAGACCCTTTGAGAGCAGTAGTGAGAGGTACAGGGATAGCCCTTAAAAACACAGACAAGTATTCATTCCTGATCGATCGCAAAAGTATTTAAATGACTTAAGGTGTTCGATCTTAAATCTATATGAAAAGAGGTTGTTTGGAGATAAACTTTGAACAACCTCTTTTAAGTTGAAAATTGAAATGTACGGTTTAGTTGCCATCCTCACCAGATACAGTGGAATAATAACTTTTGTCATACTGGAATCAGTATGTATGTATCTTGTCGTCAAGTACAATAGAAATCAAAATGAGATTTATTTAAATTCTTCGAAAACAATCTCCGGAGCTGTCTATCAACGTTACAATAAAGTTATGCAATTTGCTGCATTATCAGTAATTGCCGACAGCATGGCAGAGGAAAATGCAAGATTGTATGCCCGTCTGGGAAATGCAAAGTTTAATGAGTATTTGGTAAAAGATTCCACCTTGGTGCGCGACTCTCTCAATCACATCCGTCAACAATATATTTATATTTCTGCCCTTGTGATTAATAATTCCATTTCGCTTGCTAATAATTACATTACTATCAATAGAGGTAGAAAACACGGGGTTTTGCCCGGCATGGGTGTCTTTTCCGCAAAAGGTGTTGTAGGCGTAGTAAAAAATGTATCAGAGAATTTTGCACAGGTGATTTCTGTTCTTCATCAGCAAAGTAGAATAAGTGCGTCGCTGAAAAATTCTAATTATTTTGGCACCCTGCGGTGGAAAGATCAGTCAGACATTACCCATATTACACTGGAGACCATTCCCAAACATGCCGTTATTCAGGCAGGAGATACTGTTCAGACTAGTGGTTATTCCTATATTTTTCCGGTTGGGCTTCCAATTGGCACAGTTGAAAATTATCAAGTTGAAACGGGAAGCAATTACTTTTCAGCAGATGTAAAATTGTTTGAAGATCTTGGTCGTCTAAAGTATGTCTATGTCATCAATAATTTGATGCGCTACGAACAAGATAAATTAAGTAAACTCGAATCTGTACAACCAAAATAATGAATCGAATCCTTATTTTAAATATTAGCCGTTTTTTTATATTAGTATTGCTTCAAGTGCTGGTTTTTCAGCGAATATCCAATGGTTTTTCAATTTCCAATTTTAATTATTTCAATATTTTTATTTACCCAATCTTTATACTTTTGTTGCCAGTCAATATACCCACTGCAATAGCAATTGTGGTATCATTTATTTTTGGACTCAGTATTGATTGGTTTTATAATTCTCTAGGTGTTCATGCCGGTGCATGTGTGTTGACTGCATTTTTACGACCGGTTATTCTAGGTATTATGGAACCAAGAGGTGGCTATGCCATCAATTCGGGTCCTACGCAAGAATTGCTGGGTATTGGATGGTTTGCGCGATTCTCAGCAATCAGCTTAAGTATTCACTTGTTGACCTATTTCATTATCCAGTTTTTTAGTTTTGTATATACTTTTGAAATATTGCTAAATACTGTCATTTCATTTGTTTTGTCCTATATTTTTGTGGTCATGTACCAATTCTTATTAAATCCAAAAATATAAATGGCTACTAGAGATATTTATCAGGAAAGGCAACTGGTGATCAAAGGTTTATTTATTTTAATGGGTCTGGTCTTGACTGTGAAAGCACTTTTTTTACAGGTGCTCGATCGCGACTTTCAACGGAGGGCAAGCGCAACCGGAATCGATAAAGTAGTCGTCAATCCGGGAAGGGGTTTGATCTACGACAGGAACAACAAACTGATGTTGAATAATGAAGCGTTGTACGACATTATGGTTACTTACAATGAGCTCAATCCTCAAATGGATACCGCGAAGATTTGCCGCTTATTGCAAATCACGAAGGAAGAATTTGTCCTTAATATAAACAAGGATTTTAAAAATATCAGATATTCCAAAGCCAAACCTTATTTGTTTCTTTCCAAAGTTAGCCCCGAAGTATGTACTCGTTTTCAAGAATATTTGTACGAATTCCCGGGGTTTTCGATAGATCTGAAAAATGTGAGAAGCTATCCATACAATTGTGCCGCTCAGGTCTTGGGATATATTAGCGAAGTCGGTCAGAAAAATATCGATGATTCCAAAGGGCAGTATGTGAAAGGTGACATCATCGGGTCTACTGGTCTTGAATTTGAATATGAGCAATTTATCAAAGGAACTAAAGGAATCAGTTATTTGTTGAAAAATAACTTTGGTCGACCACTTGGGTCGTATCGGGGAGGAATTGCCGATTCTATGGCGGTGGCGGGTAAGGATATGATTTCAAGTATTGATATCGAGCTTCAACAGTATGGAGAGGAACTTATGGCGGGAAAATCGGGGTCGATTGTAGCCATTGAACCCGAGACCGGTGACATACTGGCAATGATTTCTGCTCCCACATATGATCCGAATCTTTTGGCCATTAATAAAAACAGGGGGCAGTTTTTTAAAGAATTGCAGGCAGACACCAGGAAGCCTTTTTTCGACAGAACGGTAATGGCTAAATATCCGCCTGGTTCAATTTTCAAGCCATTGGTTGCTTTGATCGGATTGCAGGAGGGTGTTTTGTCGATAAATCGAGGGATAGTGTGTGGGGGAGGTTTTCATTATAACAACCTAACTGTAAAATGTGTACACAATCATGGTTACCTTAAAGATGTGGCACATGGAATAGGGGAGTCTTGCAATAATTATTTTTGTACGGTTTTTAAGGATATTATTGATAAATATGGGTTTTCAAATGCTCGGCAGGGATATCAAGGTTTTATCAATCATCTTTATGACTTTGGATTGGGGAAGCCTTTGGATTTAGATTATCCGAATGAGA
Organism: Saprospiraceae bacterium; assembly: GCA_049316985.1. Taxonomy (GTDB): domain Bacteria; phylum Bacteroidota; class Bacteroidia; order Chitinophagales; family Saprospiraceae; genus CANHEE01. Next base: position 15,371 of record JBMOJB010000014.1, read on the forward strand.
AAGGAGGCAATGTTCCTTCAGTGGCTTATTATGATAAATTGTATCCCAAAGACAGGGGAGGGTGGTATTCCACTACCATAATATCGATGGGAATTGGACAAGGAGAAATTCAAATGACAACCATACAAATGGCCAATCTCGCAGCAACTATTGCCAACAGAGGATACTTTTATACACCACATTTAATAAAGAAATTTACAGACGGCACGCCGATTCCCGTACGATTTCTTACACGGCGTCAAACAAGGATTCAAGCTCAACATTTCGAGCCTGTTATTGATGGAATGGAACTTGTTGTAATGTCAGGTACCGCCAGAAATGCACAAATTCCAGGAATAAGTATAGTGGGTAAAACCGGAACTGTACAAAATCCACAAAATAAGAATAAGGATCACTCTGTATTTTATGGTTTTGCTCCCAAATACAATCCGAAAATAGCTGTGGCAGCTTATATCGAATATGGCGGCTGGGGCTCTACAGTAGGAGCGCCGATTGCCAGTTTACTAATTGAAAAATACCTGAAAGGCACCGTGTCCAGAAAAGACATGGAAACTAGAATAAAGCAAAAAGTACTTTCTAATTATGATAATTAGGTGGTTCGCATTTATTATAAATGACTTACCTGATTCGCATGCAAACTCCCGTTGAAATAATGGCAGGATTTAATCAAAAGCCTTCATTCCGAAAAGGCAAACCCGGCGCTGACCAGCGCCCTTCTTTCCGCTCAGACAGACCTGATAGCCGCGGAAATGACAAACCTTCATTTGATAACAGACGTGAATCGGATCGCCCTGCAAAGCGCGATTTCTCCGACCGTCCACAAAATCGTGACAGTCGTCCATTTGGTGATAAACCCAATTTCGACCGTCCGGCACGCCCATTCGACAAAGACAGCGCACCAAGACGCGAGTTTTCGGATCGTCCACCACGTCGTGATAGCGGATCATTTGGCGATAAGCCAAAATTTGATCGACCGGCACGCCCATTCGACAAAGACAGCGCACCAAGACGCGAGTTTTCTGACCGTCCACCACGTCGTGATAGCGGATCATTTGGCGACAAGCCAAAATTTGATCGTCCAGCTCGTCCTTTTGACAAAGACAACGGACCAAGACGCGAGTTTTCTGACCGTCCACCACGTCGTGATAACGGATCATTTGGCGATAAGCCTAAATTTGATCGTCCAGCACGTCCTTTTGACAAAGACAACGGACCAAGACGCGAGTTTTCCGATCGTCCACCACGTCGCGACAGCGGATCATTTGGCGATAAGCCTAAATTTGATCGTCCTTCACGTCCTTTTGACAAAGACAACGGACCAAGACGCGAGTTTTCCGATCGTCCACCACGTCGTGACAGCGGATCATTTGGTGACAAACCAAAATTTGATCGTCCGGAACGTCCATTCGACAAAGACAGCTCACCAAGACGTGAGTTTTCTGACCGTCCACCACGCCGAGATTTCAATGATCGTCCACAAAACCGCGACAACCGTTCCTTCGATGACCGTCCGAAATTTGATCGTCCGGCTCGTTCGTTTGATAGTGATCGTCCGGCAAGACGTGATTCAAGCGATCGTCCAGCAAATCAAGACAACAGATCATACAAAGATCGCTCGAATTTTGATCATACCAACCGCCGTCCGGACAGTGATCGTCCCAGACGTGATTTTACAGATCGTCCATCTAATCGCGACAGCCGTCCGTATGATGATCGTCCGAAGTCAGATCGCCCGGCACGTCCTTATGATAGTGATCGCACTGCAAGACGCGATTCAAATGATCGTCCACCTCGTCGTGACGACAGGTCATTTGGTGATAAACCTACTTTCGATAGAAGAGATGAGCAGAATACCGATCGTAAGAGATATGACGAGCCTAGGATGAAGGCAGAGCCTGAATTCGACAGAAATCAGGAATTTATCAATGATGATGATTTTTTTGAAAAGAAAACTGCTCTAGTCAGAAAAGTGCAGCCGATAGAAGAGGAAAATGAAGGTAATTACCCAAAATTTGAAGACCATTTTCAATTTTCTAAAACGGATAAGCCTGAATTCACTGACCACCTAAAAGAAGAAGAAACTACCGATGCTGAAAAGGAAGACATGCGTCTGAATAAGTATGTTGCACTTAGTGGCATTGCTTCAAGAAGAACGGCAGCTGAATATATCAAAAATAAAGAAGTAACCGTAAATGACGAAGTCGTTATTGAACCGGGATATCGCGTTCAACCCAATGATGTCATTCGATTTAAAGGTGAGGTAATTAGTCCCGTACAGGAGTTGGTTTATTTACTTTTGAATAAACCTAAAAACGTCATTACAACAGTTAGTGACGGACAAGGTAGAAAAACAGTGCTGGACCTCGTTGAAAATGCTACTGATAGTAGAATCTATCCTGTTGGAAGACTTGACAGAGATACTACAGGACTTTTAATTCTAACGAATGATGGTGATCTGGCGCGTAAATTGTCGCATCCAAGCAATGATGTAAAGAAAATCTATCAGGTGACGCTTGATCGACCAGTTAGTGGTCGAGACATCGAAAAGATTCAAGCAGGACTTGAATTAGAAGATGGTAAAGCAGAAGTAGATGCGGTTGGTCATATTGATGGCGGTAAGAAAAATGAAATCGGAATAGAGATTCACATCGGAAAAAACCGAATTGTGCGTCGTATATTTGAACATTTAGGTTATGATGTAGAAAAACTCGACCGTGTTTATTATGCCGGGTTGACCAAAAAAGATCTTCCACGAGGACATTTCAGGAAATTGACGGAAAAAGAATTAATCATGCTGAAGCACTTTATCTGATTTTGTTCATGAAATCTAAAATTGTTCGCGAAAATTAGTGCAATTCGCTAAATTCGTGGCCCAAAAAAGCTGGTCTCAACACTTGTTGAGCCAGCTTTTTCATACCCGATAATAGTGTAAACCAAGCACAATGATTTTGGATATGCGGATTAAGGGTGAGGGGACACTATTTCTTTTGTTTATCCAATTCAGCTTGTAGCTTTTTTGCTTTTTCTATATGTTTATTGCTTGCATTTGGATTATTAATAATCTCGGACAACAGTTCTTTAGCAATCCCAAAATGGCCAAGTTGTATGTGGCAAAGTGCCATCATCAAGACTTGATTTTCGCGATATTTGGTTTCTTTTACTTTTTCGAAAGCATCGATGGCTTTTTGAAATTCAGGTTTTTTATTTTTTGCATACGAATAGCCCAAAAGCATGTACTCGTTATCACTTAAATTATCAAAACCTGCCAGTTCTTGAACCACGATATCGTATTGTTCCTTTTCAAAACTTTCCAGTGTTCTTGCAACTTTTGCAGTTATGCTTCCGCTGGCGCCACCACGGGTAACGGAACCATCAGGAGAAAATGTTTCGCTTTCTATAGCGGCATATACTTCACCTTGTAATGAATTAGATTCAGACTGGAAATACCACCAGCCACAGAAAAATGCGAGTAAAACTGCTGCTGCAATCCGGAGTACTCCAAAACCGGAAAAATTTCTCTTTTTCATTTCAACAGTCTTAGTTGTCGTTTTTGAATGAGATTCCTGGTTTTTCCCAAGTCCCTGGGTTTCTAGGATTGAAGCCCATCTGGCTTTATTTTGCTCCTGATTGATGGCATTTTGAATCACTTGTTTTTCCAGTGAATTCAGTTCATCTTCCGGTAATTTATGGTCGTTGTTCAATTGGATAAGTTCCTTCATGATAATAAAGTTTGTATGTTTTTTGTGAATTAAGGTTTATTTACAAATGCCTTCACAGGCAAGGTCTTTTTGAATTTGTCTTTCTTCGTAAATGTCGAAGTATAACGCACGTACTCTAGTAAAAAGTCGTTCTTTTCTTTTCTTGGCGGCATCGATTTTCAGATTCAATGTCGAAGCAATTCTTTGATTGGGAGTGACTCCATCGATTCTTCCTTCTGCAGCGAACTGCAACATCAGTCTGCAATTTTCACATAGCAATTGAATGACTTTTTGCATAGCATCAATAGCATCAAATTCGCTGAACCAGTTATCACTACTTTCGTCTTTTATTGTTTCCTCAGCTCCATCCTCCAGAAAGGTCTCTTTATTCCGGTCTTTTTTCTTCAGGTATCCTGTAACTACCATAGTGGTGAAATACGATTGCAGATTCTTAATATCTACTTTTCCTTGAAGCAGCAAGAGTCTGAATCTTAGCATCTGGTCGATGAACACATCATAGGCATCATCGTGCGTTGCATTGTATTTGTGTTTCAACAAGTCCATACAGCGCTTGGCATGCGATCGGGCGATATTGTCAAGCAATCTGTCCAGCAGTGGACTTTGGTAATTGCTCATGCGCAATATTTCATTTTCACCCAGACTTTCAGCCACTGCTCCAAATGCTTTTGCACCTTCAATGATATGAGACAATTCCTCTGAATTCAATCCAAAATTTTTAGCCAGATCATCTGTCTGTGCTGAATTTGGTATTTTATCCATGTTATGTATTTGTTGAGGCATCATCGGTTGCTTATTTATACCTATAATCCCTATGAATGCCAATCGTGACAAAAAAAGATAATAAATGTAGAAATATTTTTTGGGAATAATTAAGAATTGGGAATTAAGAATTACGAATTACGAATTACGAATTACGAATTACGAATTACGAATTAGAAATTAAGAATTAAGAATTGGGAATTAAGAATTACGAATTACGAATTTAAAACCTGTCTGCGTTCGGTAGATTAAGAATTTAGATTAGTACCAAACAGTTAAAGGTCACGAATTTCATAAATGTAATTTATATACCTTATTATAAAGAGCGAGCGGCTTGTTTTTTATTCGTGTTGCATTTATTTCTCCTCCAGTTGCTGATAAATGTATATTGAGTAGGTATGGATCTACTTTAGCTTCGAATGTGCGAAATTAAACGTTTCTTGACTCGCGGAAAAAATATCAATTCATGTTGTTTTTATTTGTCAGATAATCAGTTGTTTATAATATTATTTAAAAATATTTTAATTTTTTTTCTCCGTTTTTGTCACGTTTTATGTCCCGCCGGATTATACAATTGTAAGCGAAATGAAAAGCAAAACACTTAACCCCAGAAAACTAAAAAACGCCGAAGGCAAACAAGTGCGAAGCACACAAACCAGCGCAAAGCGCCCAAACAGCGAAGCGTCAAACATTTTAAAATAACTTTTCTTAACCCCAAATTAAATCTTTATTACAATGAAAAAATTAATCGTTATTGCCAGCTTTTTAGGACTTTTAAGTTCCACCCTTTACTTAACCTCATGTCAAAAAGAGGAAAACCAAAATGAAAATACTACTTCAGTTGCTTTGCAAAATAGTAGTGACAATACCACCACCGCTTCGGGCGACCTTAAAGCAGGCGAAAGAGCGATATCCATTCCGGGTGTCGGTGTTACCTGGAACGGAGCAGGACAATCATTTTTGACCCCTTACAAATCTGATTGTTCACAAGTAAGTATCGGCGGAAATATCCCCATACATTTGACTAGCGGTGTACAAGTTACTTTTGCAAACGGCGTAAGTAGAATCTTTGGAACCACAGCTAAAGTAGTTGTAACTACAGACGTGGCATCCAATGTGCCCAACCAAATCCTTATCGTTGATGCAGCTTCAGGCCTTGTTTTATCCAATGTAACAGCAAAAGTAAACGGAATGATAATCGCGCTGAAGGATATCGAAATGGGTCTGTATGCGGGAGCTCCAAAGTACTACGCAGTGCAAGTAGGTACGAGAAGAATCTATTCAGTGGATATCGTTACAGGTATGTGTACGCCATTAGCGCTGGTTCCGGGTGCCGGAACACTTCATGGACTTGCCACTACGAACACCAATAGGGTATATGTAATCCAAACCAATGTAGCAGCTTGTGCAGGAAGAGGGTTGATGTGGAGATACAACGTTACGTCACCTGCACCGACTATCGCAGCTGCAGGCAACCAAAATTACATCGGCACACCGGCTATGATGAACAATGAAGGCGGACTTTCTTACATCTTCCTTTGCCCGAACAATCCGTTCCAGTTTGCAAACTTCAATGGAATATTCTCTAACGCAACTGGTCCGGTTGGATGTGCTCCTGCAGCAGCATTAACAGCAATTATTGGAGCACCACAGAGATTTCAGGATACTACACTATTTCAATGATCAGATTTTAATGATCAATGATCAATGATCAATGATTAATAAAATTACTTTGACAATTGAAATGGAGTTAACCTCCGTTTCAATTGTCAATTGTTAAATGATGACTTTTTTTTGTATTGTTTTGAAGTAAATTGATCCTAGCAGTCGGTAGTCAAGCAATGACCATTGATCATTGATCATTAATCATTGATCATTAATCATTGACCATTCAAAAAAAAATACTAATTTTGTATATCCCAGAACAGGACATGCTCTCCATACTTTAGAATTTCAATAATTTTAATAAAATCACTTCATATGAGAACGAGAAATTTAATCCAGTTGATAGCAATTTTGCAATTGTTAGTTTTGCAGCTATTCGGACAAGGATCGAATCCCAACCCCGGTACGGTTATTAAATACCAGATTGTTGCATCATTTAATAGCCAGTATTCACAAACGGCTATTCAAGCTTTTGTTCAACAATTGAATGGTACAATCATGGACTTTGATAATAGTACCAATTCTGCATTAATTAAGCTCAATCCCATAAGGATTAATAATCAGGATTATCTTGGCTATGGTTCTATACAGAAGCCGCAGAGCCTGATAAAAGCAAGCACACTTATCAATGATTGCAAACCACTTTCCACCTTGGCGCAGGGTGTTCCCTCTGGAAGTGGTGGAGGTGTCGTTTCTTCTCAGGGAGATGGTTGGAATTACAGTTTTGCCAATCCATATGCAAACAGTGTTTCTATTGCATGGACTTCAGCTATTGAAACTTCATTTTATGCTCAATTTACAAATTCCAGTATCGCGCAGGGAAACTGCAGTGTACAGGTTGCTATTGACGATTCAGGATATAATAATGGAGTAGTTGTCGGCGTTCAGCCATCTCCTTTTCAGAATATGTTGACCGGCGCATCCAAAAACTATATCAATGTCGGAATGAATCCTGTCGATACATTTGGACACGGAACATTTGTTAGTGGAGTAGTGAATGGAGTGGTGCGTTCGATCAGCAGAACCGGAACTAAAGTGAAATTATTTCCTTATAAAATACTAAATAAAAGTGGTCAGGGTACATTTTGGACAATGATTAAATCGCTTTCTGATCTGGCTAGCTCCCCGGCTGACATTATTAACTTAAGTGTTCGGGCTATTCTGCCTTGTGAAATCAAAATGAGCGACAAACATCCGCTCAACATGGCACTCGACAAATTGAAAGTCAACGACAAATTATTGATTTGTGCTGCCGGAAACGATGGAATCGATATCGGCGCAGCGGGTCCGAATTTTGTTTACCCGGCTGCATTATCGAATGCATATCCCAATACGATGATAACGGTAGGTTCCGTTAGTGCTACTAATACAAGGTCATCATTTTCAAATTACGGCCTTCCTGTTCAGATTTATACGCTTGGTGAAAATATAAAGAGCACACTTCCGGGAATTAAGGTCGGTACAGCATCCGGAACTTCTTTTTCGGCGCCTAGGGTAGCAGGGGTAGCGGCATTAATGGGCACTTATCAACGGAAATCCGGTAGATGTGATTTTGATCCTGGGCAGGTGATTGGTTCGATCAAAAACACTGCAACTCCATTTGCTGGGAATCCCGGAAGAATTCTGAACGCTACATTAGCTTATCAGACCGTTATTGCTAATAATTTGCCAGGAGATGGAGGCGGCTCGTTCAAAAGCAGTAACAATAGTTCTTTTGATTTATTTGAAGATGAGTTAACACTAAGTGCATTTCCCAATCCTTTTCAGGATCATTTTCAAATTCGGTTGAATTTGCCGGAAGACAGTAAAGGTGGATCTTTAACGTTGATTAATATTCAAGGTAGTGTTGTGCAACAAAGCAATATAGAAAATTCCGGACTGCACAGTACTGATTTGTTTACCGGCGATCTGCCTGATGGTTTGTATCTGTTACAATTCCAAAGCCAGGAAGGACAAATAATAAGCTTGAAATTAATGAAAGATTAGCGCATAAAAAGCGACCATTCAAAACCCGGTTTTAAAGTTTGTATAATGAGAAAAATTGCACTGCTGTTGATAAGTAGCTGTATAGTACTGCTATTTTCTTGCAGAAATCAAAGTGAAAGTTCGGGCAATATTGCAAATGCAGTCGAAGCAAAGCAGCTTGATTCTGCGATAGTCGATATTAAAGCGCTTATTGGTAAAGGGCTGAATGGAGATATTGCTTTTTTTGACTCTTCGATTGTAAAATGCAAACGGGCCATAGTGGATTATCGTCTTTATTTGTCGCAGGACAGCGCCAGGACCGCTGAATTGTATCACAGAATGGCAGTTTCTTACCGAGGTCGGAGTAATTCGGTGGCAGATTTTGATTCATCAAGTATTTATTTTGCAAATGCGGCTCGAATACGAGAAAAATTATTGCCTGTTACAGAAGTGGAACTTGCCAATACGTATTTGCAGTGGGGCGATTTGTATACCCGGAAATCACAATGGAAAGAAGCTATTTCAGTGCTTGAGAAAAGTGAAAAAGTACTGAATTTTAATAGTATTTCGGATAAAACGAAAGTCTGGACCATTGACGTGGCACTTCGCTTGGGTAGCGCCCTTAGCCAGATAGGTGAATATAAAAATGCACGTGAACGCTTATCAACTGTAATTCGCTTTCTCAATGCAAATACAATTGATCAAAATAGATTAGCACTTGCAAATCGGTATTATGCGGAAACATACCTGGGGGTTCCCGATTCTGCGAGTTTGTATTTTTCAAGAAGCATAGCAATAAATAAAAGTACGCAGAACATCGATGAATTGGTACGTGGTAGCGCGGCATTTGCTTTTGCGTTGTCATCAAAAGGTAATTATGCAAAAGCAAAAGAAATTTTACTTACTGCTATCAATATATTAGGAAAGGATGAACCTTTGCAACTGGCTCGCTTGTACAATCAGCTGGGTCTGGCCTGCACCGGGTTACAGGATTATGAAAAGGCAATTTTTTATGGCGAAAAATTAGCCTTAAGTATTCTCGACACACTGCCGGACATCGGTGAAATTCGATATGAAAGATATTCAACCACCGCTAATATTGGTGATGCATATATTGCGCAAAAAGATTTCAGAAAAGCACTGAATTATTATACTAAATCCCTCAATATAATATCCGGAAGTCCAGATGGAGATCTCCTGAGCCCACCTTCAGATGCCAGTCTTAACAGCATATACTACAAACAAAATGCAGCAATTGCATTATTGCTCAAAGCCAGAACACTCAAGGCACTGGCAGTGGCCGACCGGCAAAATGAGATTGCTTATCATAAAGCTGCTCTGTTGAACTTCCAAAGCCTACTTGTTCTTAGAGCAAAAATCAAACAGGAATTGTGGAGTGAAAACTCAAAGGTGGATATCAGCCAGCATACAGATTGGTTACCTGAAGCACTTGATATTGCTATGGTTTTGTGGCGCCAGACCGGTGATGATTTGTATAAGGAGCAAGCCTTTTACCTGGTGCAACAGTCGAAAGCACAGATGCTTCTGGAACATACCCAAGGAGAACAAGGTAAAATGCTCTCAAATGTTGCTGAAAGTGAACTAAAAACGGAGAGAGAACTGCAAGCAGAAATATCAGCATTACGCAAGTTGAAAAATGAAACCCCCAACGATGCAGCTATTGAAGCCAGATTAATTGCTGCTGAAGGGAAACTTCGCAGTTTTACAGCTGTTCTGGAAAAAAAATATCCATTATACTACCAATTTAAGTACGATTATTCGCCACTGCCGATTGAAGATATAAAGAAAATTCTGCCAAAAAATATGGCATTATTGGAGTTTATGCCCGCAGGAAGGTTGTTGTACACTTTTGTGGTTACAAAGCAACGTTTTGATTGTTATACATCGGCAATTCAAGCAAGCGATTCACTTGCCGCTCTGAAAATGAAGTTGATTCTGTCCGATGCTGATTCGGTTGATCTGAATCATGAAAGACTTTTTTTTGAAATGTCACAGCACTTACATCACCTCTTAATCGAGCCACTTATGCCTTCGTTAAACGGTATAGATAGGTTAAAGATAGTGCCTGCCGGTTGGTTGTATCATGTAAGTTTTGAAGCACTCGTAAAGAAAAATGAACGAAATTTTCAATGGTCAGATAAAGTCATTCCCTATCTAATCAGAGATTATGCGATTTCTTATCAGTTTTCAACAAAAGAACTGGCCTTCAGAAAAGTAAAAAATAGTGGTAAAGTATCAATTGGTTCATTTGGTATTAGTTATGACGATGAAATAACCCGAAATTCTTTGAGAGGTGTCAGTTGTGATTATTTTGAGCGAACCAGAGGCGGTGGAAAATTGATTTACGCACTGAAAGAAGCACGCCAGGTCGAAGCATTTTGGGGGTCCGGTGATTGCTACCTCAATCAGGAAGCTTCAAAAGCTAAATTTATCAATACTTGCCGGGATTACGATATTTTGCATCTGGCGTTACATGGCGTAATGGATTGTGAACAGCCGGATATGACAGAACTGATTTTTGCCAAGAATCAACAAGATGAAGACAATATTATGCGACTATATGAAATCGCCGGCCTGAATATGCGCTGCGATCTTGCGGTATTAAGTGCCTGTCATAGCGGTTATGGTAAGCTGGAAGGGACTGAGGGCGTAATCAGTTTGGGTCGAGCATTTGCAATGGCCGGATGCCACAGTTTGGTTACCAGTAATTCTTACGTTGTAGATGACACTTCACCACAATTGTTCGAAGTCTTTTACCAGCAATTAAAAATGGAGGCACCCAAAGATGTTGCTTTGCAAAGAGCAATAAATCAATACCTCGATGATCACGAAGGATATATGCGTTTGCCTTATCGTTGGGCAAATTTTCATTTGTGGGGTGATACAGAACAAATACAGGGGAAAGGAACTAATTGGTTCTGGTTTATTATTGCCGGCATAATTGTAACAATTACTGGAGCAATGTGGATCATTTTGCGTCGCAAAAACCAATCAATTTAGCCGATACTAAGAATTTTAATCTCTACGCGTTGATTTCTTTTCCGATTTTCAGACGTTAGATTAGGGAACAGAGGTTGTCTTTTTCCATAACCCTTGTATTGAACCCTGTTTTCTCTGATACCCTTTAATATCAGGTAATCAGCCACAGCTTTCGCCCTTGAGGTTGATAAGCGGTCGCAGAATTCATCAGAAGGTATATCATTTGAATGGCCACCGACTTCAATTTTGACGTCCGGGTTACTTTGCATGAATTGTAACAACTCATCCAATACGGGAAGAGAATTTTTCCTGATGTTGGTACTATCCGCATCAAAAAATAGTTTTTCAATTCTTATTGTTTGTCCAACTTTAAGTTTTTTTCGGTCAAACGAATTAGACATGGCAGGGTTTAATTCTGCGTTTACCATAGCTCTGTTTGTGCTGGCGACTGCAGGTGTTTCATTGTTTTTTGTTTCAGGTTTGCTTGTTTTTTTATTATTGGCAACAACTTTGTCATCACATTTTACGCCGACCAAATCGGATGCATAATCAACCAAAATGTTTCCATTGTAAGGAAAAAGCAGTGGCTTTTTGTGTTGCGCACACAAGGTGAGGTGTGTAAAGTCCTCTTTGGGTTTGATTTCAAAAACATATTCTTTCCATTCAGAATTCGTCACTTCCTCTGTTACTGAAAGTAGCTGGCCGGTGAAGTTGGATTCACTTCCACCAAACAAGGCCAATTTTGCAGGAGTAATATAATTTGCAGGTTTCTTCGTGGTTGGGCTCTGGCTCAGGTACAACTCTGATCTGCAAAGCCACAAACTGAAACGATAGCAATAACCTTTTTTGAGGGGACTTACCAGTTTTTGTGTTATTCCTTCCCGTGTATCATTGTCTCTTACAACCATTCCAAGATAACTGTTTCCATTTTTGGCCGGCTTATTTACATTAAAACTTCCGGGCTGGATATCAGGAGGAGTTTCATTGTTTGCGCCGATATCCTGCCAACGAGATGGTGGCTGGCAACAGCGGGGAATGTCTTCAAAAGAAGAATTCTGTAAGCGGATAAAATCAGTTTTGGGCTGTGAATTTACCTGTAAGGAATGAAAAAAAGTTAATAAAGAAAACGCAATGACTAAACGTTTATCCATTGGGTTGTAAATTAAATGTAAGATTGTTTTCTTCAACTAAACTTAATCGACAGCTTTTTGAAGAAGGCTTTGAAGTCAGTAAAGTGGATAGCAATTTAAACGCAAAAATAGGGCAGATTGTTATGTGCAATCAAAAAATCATCGCAAAAATACAATATTTAACGTGGTTAATCAAAATATTTTGTCCAAAATAAATTGACGATAACATATTGCAGCGAAAGCAAAACATTTCCTTAACTAAAGTATTATTGACTGATTCAGACTTGATTTTTGAGATCTTGGCTGAGCACCTTAAAGTCAATCTTTCCGTTCATTTTTTTCAAGTGCTCAACGATTGCAATGGCTCGTATTACTCTCCCTTCACTTTTTTTGGGTTGAGCTGCAATATATAAAAGTGTTCTTTTTTTGCCATCTGTGAGATTTTCGAACAATTGCTTTCCCTCACCATCCATATTAAGCAGCTCGGAAAATTCCTCCGGCACCGGCAAGCCATATTCACTATTATCTTGCACAAGCTCTACTTCAAGCTGCATGCCGGTCTGCAGGCCCATCTTTTTTAAAAGTGTTTTGTTGATGCTGATGACACGTTTGTTGTCTCCAAACGGAAGCAATGCGCACTGCCAGGAATGGATATGGTTAATTGTGCATATTACCCTTTGCGAACCTTTGTTGAGGAAAAGCGCTGCTATGGCTGCTGGGACCACAAAATGGTTGCCCCAAAGCTTATTGTCGGATGTTTCAATAATTGAATGAAAATGAATCGGCTCCATCAAAATTGTATTTAAGTCCAGCCGGAGAATCTGACTTGACTGGTTTATGTAACAAAACAGGTGACTTAACTGTACGGAATTGGCAAATATATCAAATGTATCGGAATTTTACTTTACGCTAAAGTAACTTGTAAATAATCAAATGTTTACATAAACGAAGAAAAAAATACATGAAAAATCTTGGATAAACGGGAAAATTATATTTTCTTTGGGTTTGATTTTAAAAGATGTATGGATATTGCAATAGTAATAAGCAAAGTTATTGCTAAAACAGAACAATTGGCAACGAGATTTGAGAAACTTAAAGCGCTGAATTTGGAACTTAAGGAAGAAAATCGCGTACTAGAAAATCACTTAAACGATTATACTGAGCTAATTGGTGATCTGGAGATGCAGATTGTCAGTCTCAAACAAGAATTAGAAGGCAAAAAAACGAAAATACAAGGTAACTAATTGATAATGAGTTACTGAGTATTCGGAGGATGCTCCGAAATTTTTTCAGATTATTTAGAAGAAAAATATAAAGGGAAAGCTATCGTGATGGATAATGACTTAGTCGCAATACAAATAGATATAGCCGGTCGTGCTTACCCGTTAAAAGTTAATGCCAGGGAGAAAGATCAGGTGCAAGAAATTGCTTCTAATCTCAACAAAAGACTGCAAAAATTTCAAACGCAGTTTCCCCGGCAAGAAAAAGTAGATTACCTGTCAATGGCTTTATTGACCTATGCTACAGATTTGTATCATATCAACAATAACAACCCGGAATCGAATCTGCAGGAAACGACTCCGCCCATCCAGGAAACAGCAACTACCACTTCCCCTCTTCCATCTCTCTCTGATGAAATTTTAGGAAAACTCTCCGATTTGGAAACATTACTGGACAAGCTATTGGCTTGATTTTGTTGTGTTTTGGTGTGTAGATTCGTAAAGAAATGTTCTTTGCTAGTTCTGCCACAAATTAACCTTATTGTATATATATTAACTTAAATTTAATGGAAATTGGAGTTGGATTAATGTTGGGCCTCTTAATAGGAGCGGTCGTTGGATTCTTCGCAGTCCAGGCTTTTCTCAAAAAGCAAAATCAAGATCAAGTAGATGGGATGAATCGGAAAGCAGATATGGTCGTGCAAGAAGCGCGATTAACTGCAAAAAGAATCACCGATGAAGCAGAGATCAAAGCGGAAAAGGTTGTTTCCACAGCCGAAAATCGAAACGAACAGATCAAGCAGCAAAAAATACAGGAAGCGAAGGATAAGTTCAATAAAATGAAATCAGAGATGGATGCCGAAAAGGCAAACTGGCAAGGTCTTTTTGAAAAAGAAAAGGCACAGCACCAGCTCCAGATCAAAGACAGAGAAATTAGTGTAGTCAGCCTTGAAAATGAATTGAAACAAAAGCAACAGAACTTCCAGGCAACAGTTGATTTGGTAACCGCAAAGAAAAATGAGTTGGAAAATCAGCAACTGGAACTTGAATCTCAACGCGAAAACCTGGATCGACAATTGGTAATTGTAGCCAAAAAACGCGAAGAACTGGAAACTGCCAACGAAATCAGAATCAAGGAACTGGAAAGCCTTGCCAAACTCACCGAAGCAGAAGCAAAAGAACACTTATTGGATGCGGTCCGCGCTAAAACGGAAAACGATGCCATGATTATCATCAGAGATGGTGTTAGCAAGGCTAAAATGGATGCCAGTAAGGAAGCGAAAAAAATCGTTATCCAGACGATTCAACGTATGTCAGCTGAGTTTGTAATTGAAAATACAGTTTCTGTTTTTCATCTTGAATCAGATGACATGAAAGGTCAGATCATCGGTAGAGAAGGACGGAATATTCGTGCACTGGAAGCCGCTACCGGAGCTGAATTTATCGTTGATGATACGCCTGAAGCTATCGTAATATCGAGTTTCGATCCTATCCGTCGTGAAGTTGCGCGTTTGTCATTGAAAAAACTAGTTGCTGACGGACGTATTCACCCGGCGCGTATCGAAGAAGTAGTTGCTAAAACCCGCAAACAACTCGATGAACAAATAGTAGAAATTGGAGAGCGTACAGTTATTGATCTCGATATTCATGGTCTTAATCCGACCTTGGTTAGAATGGTAGGTCGTATGAGATTCCGTTCTTCTTATGGACAAAACTTGTTGAAGCACTCCATCGAAACCGCTGAGCTTTGTGCAATCATGACTGCCGAACTGGGAATGTCCAAAAAGCAAATCCAGATGGCGAAACGTGCAGGTTTGCTGCATGATATCGGAAAAGTAGCAGAAGAAGAAACAGAATTGTCACATGCTCTATTGGGTATGCAACTTTGTGAAAAATTCGGAGAACATCCGGTTATTGTCAATGCAGTAGGTGCTCACCACGATGAGGTAGAAATGAATAATATCCTTTCTCCGATCATTCAGGCATGTGATGCTATATCAGGTGCTCGTCCAGGCGCTCGTCGTGAGATTCTTGAGAGCTACCTCAAGCGTATTGGTGAATTGGAAGATATCGCATTGAGTTATGATGGTGTTCAAAAAGCCTATGCAATGCAAGCGGGACGTGAATTGCGTGTAATTGTTGAATCAGATAAAGTTACCGATGCAAACGCTGATGATTTGAGCTTTACTATTGCCAATCGCATTCAGAGCGAAATGCAATATCCGGGACAGATTAAAGTGACTGTAATCAGAGAGAAAAGAGCAACAGCATTTGCAAGATAAATAAAATCAATGCTAAAATATAAGGGACAATATCGGTTAGCTGGTATTGTCCTTTTTTGTAAATATGATTTTCTGGGAAAAAATAGTCAAAAATGCACTACTCGGCACCGAGCGAATGTCCTTCCAAGAGGAGATTCTGCCGGAGCAGCTGCGTGCTATCCTGAGCAAAGAAGATCGTGCTGACCCCGATTATTTTTTCCTGAAAGTGCTTACACTTGCTTCAATTTATAAAAAGTCCGGGCAGCAACCATCTGTCACAGCTGATCTGGAAATGAACCTTGCACCGGTCGAAACAAGGGCATATTGTTCTGCTTTTGCATTTCAACTTTGGTTGAAAATCAATACTTATTACCCCAAGCATCCGTACTTGTTGGAATTGTTTTTATTGCGATTTCGTGAAAGGAATTGGCTGATTCCTCCTGATGCTATCGTTGATTTGTTCAATATTGGCGGCAGCAAGAATGGACTACTTTACCTGGATTTGATTGCAAACTGTACAGGTAATCGAGGTAAGTGGTTGCTGCAATTCAACCCAAAATGGAAGTTTATGGAAGAAATAGACAATGAACTAATCTTTCAAACCGGCAAGATAGCCGAAAGAATAGTAGCATTGAAAAGAATAAGGCGAGACAATCCGGATCTAGGCAGGGATTTACTTTCAGCCACTTGGACAAAGGAACTTCTAAAAGACCAAAAAAGCCTGCTGGATGCGCTGGCGGTACAATTTAATGACAGAGATCAGGAATTTGCAAAAGCAGCCAAAGTACAAATCGCCTACCAGGAAGCAGAACCCATATTAAGTCCCTTCCAGTCCGCAGCTCAAATTGAGCAAAATATTGTTTCAGCTAAGAGTATCTTGAATCGAGTAGAATGGAAATATTTGCCTTTGAATTTTGCCTGGTCGAGGACATTCTCCGTTTTTATGCTGCAGGAAGTGTACATAAGTTACCAATATGCATTTTTTAAACGCGGTTCTTCACTGCTTGTATGGGCGGCACATTTGCACCCATCTGTTGAACTTGAAAAAATTCCGATGCCATTGGATACGCATGATCGAAAAGTGAGTTGGTCTGAATACTGTAAAGGCCTTGAACCAATTTTGGAATGTAGAAGAGCTATAGAATTAATATAATATGACAGACCTGAAATCATTCCTGGATGAAAGTGTCGTACGGTTTAATGTTTCCGGATTTGTTGCTGCTGATCCGATATCGATACCGCACCGTTTTGATAAATTGCAAGATATTGAGATTATGGCATTCTGGGTAGCGATGTTGGCTTGGGGGCAGCGGAAAAGCATCATCAACAGCGCTAATAATCTCTGCCAGTTGATGGATTATGCGCCGCACGATTTTATTCTCAATCATCAGGAAATCGATCGCAAGCGTTTTCTGGATTTCAAGCACCGCACGTTTCAAGCCACAGATACGCTCTATTTTTTGGAGTTTCTACAACAATATTACCGGAAGTACGATAGTCTGGAGACTGCTTTTTCGTCTTCATTAACAAAGGCTGATCTTCATGTCGAAAATGCATTGATTGGTTTTCACAATTTGTTTTTCAGTTTGGATGAATATCCCGAGCGCACCCGAAAGCACATCGCCACACCCGAAAGAAAATCGACTTGCAAGCGCCTCAATATGTTCTTGCGCTGGATGGTCAGGAAGGACAACAATGGCGTGGATTTCGGACTTTGGAATGACATCAAACCTTCCCAATTGTTGATGCCATTGGATGTACATGTCGAGCGCGTTGCGCGAAATCTGGGATTAATACAAAGAAAGCAAACAGACTGGCTGACTGTATTGGAACTGACAGAAAATCTACGTCAATTTGATCCGATTGATCCGGTGAAGTACGATTTTGCTCTTTTTGGACTGGGAACAATTAACAATTAACAATTGACAATTGACAATTAACAATTTGCCTGCCGACTAGGAGGAAAATTGAAAATGGTTTTATAATGCTACACGCACTCGTTTTATAAACAGGTAATCAATTCGAGCATTCAATTAAATATCAAGTTAGCAACGCATTTCCTTTTTCTTGCTAGTAAGCCAATAATTTTCCTTAATTGTATCATCTAAATTCGTGGTTTTTCAAGCAGTATGAGCTGCAAAAAGACTTGGTAGCGGTGCAGTTTTTTATCAATGTGCTGTAAGAGGCTATCTAAATGTTGGAAAGGGAAACAATATCTTGTAGATCTATAGGTAACAACCTTAAGATTGGTACGAACTTCGAAATAGAATGTTATGTTTTTTTAAATCAAAAGAAAGAATTGACATTTAAAATATATTTTGTAAATTTGAGGATAGATTTTAAAAAAAATTGAAATGAAAACAACATTGCAAATCAATCTAACTTACGACCAAATACTATCTGTAGTCAAACAACTTCCTACACAACAAAAAATTAAGCTATCGCAAGAGTTAGAAAAAGAAGCAATTGACAGCAAGCTTTCTCGACTATTAAAGACTTTCAGAACAAAGGATCTTGACTTGAAAACTATTACAGAAGAAGTAGAAAGTGTAAGGCAAGAAATTTATGAAAAACAAAAGCATTAAGGTCATTTTTGACACCAATGTTTGGATTAGTTTCTTAATTGGCAAGCGTATGTCAAAAATAAAGCACTATATTTCTGATGGGAGTATAGTGATTGTTGTGACTGAACAACTGCTAATCGAAATCAAAACTGCAACTAGCAGGGAAAAACTAAGAAAATACTTTCCCGAAGAAAGCGTCGTTGAGCTAATTGAACTTTTAGAAATCATAGCTGAAAAAGTTGAGATAAAGCCAACACATTTCATTAGCCGAGATCCGAAAGACAATTTTCTGTTGGATTTGATAGACTTTTCAAAAGCTGAATATTTGGTTACTGGTGATAGAGATCTGTTGGTACATAATCCATTCAAAACAGCACAAATTATAACAGTGGCTGAATTTGAAAACATATTTGGATAGTAATTTCGATTTGCAAATGGTTATGTTTTATAATAGGTTTTTTATGTCACAACTGTTTTGGTGTGCTTGACAAAGGTTTTTTTTAGAATTTGCAAAACTTCATTTTTCTATCAAATTCCACTTTCAAAATATCTTCCTTTTTCCTCCTAAATGCAAAATTCCACAACGCCTGATTGCATTTGCAGTTAACTCAGGATGGAGCTTATTTTGGGAAAGAGAAGACTTGGTGCCAGCTAGCAACTTCTTGTTCATATATTTAGACAATATTTCGTGCATTCGTGGCGAAAGTAAGGCTATACCCACAAAGACTTCTATTTTTGAAAGAAAGGTTAAACTTAATTTAATAGTCTGTTTATTTCCCCAAAAAAACCAAATTTGTGAGCTAAACTAACTTTCTGATGGCACACATAGCTGAATATACTATAGACTCTTCTGATGCAGGTAAAGATCAGCGCCGATATTCGTTAACCGAATATCTGAAGAGGGAGTCAAGGTCAAAATATAAACATGAATTTCTAAATGGTCAAATTGTTCGTATGCCTTATGCTAAAGGGCCACATAATATTATTACTGCCAATATATCGGCTGAATTGATAATCGGATCTGATAAAACGGATTCAAATTGTGTAGTGTTTTCTTCAGACCAAAAAATTTATTTTCCAATACTTAATGAAGGTGTTTATCCCGATGTAGTACTGGTCAATGGTTTAGCTCAATATACAGATCCGGAAAAATTATTGCTGCTTAATCCATGTCTGGTTATTGAGGTGCTGTCAAAAAGTACTGCTGATTATGACAGAACTGCAAAATTTGAAAAATACAAAAGTGTGGATAGTTTTGAAGAATACCTCTTGGTTAGTCAGGATGAACCCAAAGTCGAAATCTGGAGCAAGCGCGGTAATGGTGATTGGATCGAAAGCATTGCATATGGTATTTCTGGTATAATAAACTTATCGTCGCAGGGATTTTCTGTCAGGATGGACCGGATTTATAGTAATGTTCAGCTTTAGTTGAAGAGAGATTCTCATCATAGCCATTCAAATTTGTTTTTTAACATCTCCCAGTCTTTAATATCGTCCAAGTCAGACAAAATTGGACAAAAATCTACCGTTTTTCCAATTTGTTCGATCTTGTCCAATGTTTGATGAAGCACTTGATTGCTACTCCAAGTAATGTCTTCAAATAGTTGTGGGGAAAATGATTTCATACCCAACAAATAATAACCACCATCTTTTGCTGGGCCGATTACTATATCGTTTTGATCAAGCTTTTCGAATGCCGTGTTAATGATATCCACATTTATTTCCGGACAATCACTTCCGATGATGACTACTTTTTTATGATGCATCAACGCAGATCCAAATGCGCGTGACATGCGTTGACCAAGATCGCCGCCAGCTTGTATTTGTTTGTCGAATGCTTCGGTCAACCAATTATCTGTATGATCAATACTATCACTGTAAAACAGATATCGCTTGCAATCCAGCTGAAGCGCAAGGTTTCTGGTCATTTCCTGTAGTTGTAGATAGATTTGGAGGGCTTTTTCATCGCCAAGACCGGCAGCCAGACGTGTTTTTACTTTGCCCAACTCCGGATTTTTAATAAAGATCAGCAGTGCATTGGAATGCATCATTAGGGCACTTTGTCAGTTTGTGTGCGTACACGGGTTTTTGAAGCTTTAGGTTAGTGTAATTTGAAAATTTGAAAATAATTTCTAATCAACTTCGTTGATTTTGTCCTTTTTAAGTTACCTGAATTATCTTTTTTTTAACGTAAATACTTGATAATCTTTAAAAAAAATAGAACTGCGCAGCAGTTCCCGCCTACCGTCAGGTAGTCATTGTATCTTCAAATTTTCAAATTTTCAAATCTTCAAATTTGGTTCGTTTATCTAAGAAAATCCAGCTACCCACAATGAACAGCACAGCGCCTCACTTTTTTCTTTCTGTGACGTAATTGACCAGTCCTTCGAGACATTTTCGGACTTCGGAATCTTCAAAAGTGTGCAGGATCGCGAAGGCTTCATCACGGTAACGGTTCATGGCATTTTGAGCATAAGCAAGACCTCCGCTATTTCGGACGAATTGAAGTACTTCGTTGACTTTTTCAGGGTTTTCATTGTGCACTTTTACATTGTGTATGATTCGCCGTTTATCAGCCGGAGTAGCATTTTCCAGTGCGTAGATCAGTGGTAGCGTCATTTTCTTCTCCTTGATATCAATTCCCAAAGGTTTTCCGACATCATCTGTTCCGAAATCAAAAAGGTCATCGCGTATCTGGAAAGCTATACCTGCTTTTTCTCCGAAAAGCCGCATTTTTTCGATGGTATCGTTGTCGGTTGTGGCAGAAGCGGCACCTGCAGCACAGGCAGAAGCGATAAGAGAGGCTGTTTTTTGTCGGATGATTTCGTAGTACACGGATTCTTTTATATCCAGTCGACGTGCTTTTTCGATTTGAAGTAATTCACCTTCACTCATCTCCTTGACTGCCTGGGACATGATTTGCAGCAATCGGTATTGCTCATTTTTGACGGCCAGCAAAAGTCCCTGAGATAGGAGGTAGTCGCCGACTAAAACGGCAATTTTGTTTTTCCAGAGGGCATTTATGGAGAAAAAGCCTCTTCGTTCGTACGCATCGTCAACTACATCATCATGAACTAAAGTAGCGGTATGTAGCAGTTCGATCATGGATGCCGCGTAATAGGTAGCATCATTGGATTCTCCACAAAGCTTGGCGCTCAAGAAAACAAACATCGGACGCATTTGTTTTCCCTGACGCTGGACGATGTAATAGGTTATTTTGTCCAATAGGGGTACATTGCTTTTCATAGCGTCTTTGAAGCGCCTTTCAAACAAGTCCAATTCATCGTTAATTGGGCGTTTAATCCAATCAATTGTGGGCATAAAAAGTGGGTTGTCAGGATTCTATCTAAAATAAAAAGGTATTCAGCACAAGCTTATCTGTCTTATGCTGAATACCTTTGCCTGATGACTGCTGGTTTTAGAAGCGGATTTCCACTTTTTGACCCATTACTCTTGGCGTTGTGCCGAATCTTCCGGGATTCCATCTTTTTATTTTTTTGATGGTTTCCAGCGCAAGCTCATCATATCTCTCATTAATGCTGTTTAAGATTTGAAATTCTGATGCTTTTCCATCTGCGTCAACCATAAAGTAAATGGTAACGGTACCAGACTTGCGGTCATTTTCCTTTATTCGGGAAACAGATAATTTCTTGCTTACAAACGACTGAAGGGCGCTACTTCCACCCGGGTAAGTCGGAAGCATTTCAGTAGCTCCCGGAGGTGTTTCCTGGTAGGAAACGGACTGTGCCTTAGCATTGAAAGCGCTCAACACAACGACTAACGCAAATAGTATTTTTTTCATTACGATACTTTTAAATTAAATAAATTTCTATCAAATAAAATCCTGAAACAAAAGTAGATTATTTTTTTGAAACACGCTAATACATTTTTATTTTAAAATAAAAATTAAATAAGTACAATTATGCTGTAAATCAGTTATTTACAATAACTATACTAATAAAATAAATTCTTAAAAATTAAAAGTAAAATTTTATATCCTGCCAGAAATGAACCTTTTAGGGTGCCGGAAACTTTGGAGATCCCAATTCTTGGTCTGTAATTAACGCTGACTTCACAGGTTTGCAGCTTCATTTTTGCCGCTTTGATTTGCATTTCCACCGTCCAGCCGTAGTTCTTGTCCTCCATTTTCATTTCGACCAGCGTATTCCAGCGAATGGCCCGGAATGGTCCCAGATCGGTGAAATGGTAACCATAGAACCACCTGATTAGCGTCGTTGCCAGCCAATTGCCAAAAATTTGCGTTGACGTCATCGAACCTTTTTGCCGGAATCCATTTTCCCTTGATCCTATCACGAGATCCATTGATTGTTGTATGATGGGAAGCACAAGTTTTGGCAATTCTTCAGGAAAATCGGAATAATCTCCATCTATAAAAACAACAATTTCCGGCGTTTGTTCTAAGCTCTTCAGGTATTCGATGCCTTTAAGACAAGCATTTCCGTATCCTCTATTCGGTTGATCGACTACTGTGGCTCCGGCACCAATTGCGTTGGCTTTTGTATTGTCGGTGCTGTTGTTGTTGCAGACCACAATCGTAGACACCCAATCTTTCGGTAGATCTGCAATGACCTTTGCTATGGATTTTTCTTCATTATAAGCAGGAATTAATACTGCAATATGCGGTCTGTCAATCATGATGCAAAGTTAGCAATCATTTGGTATTTTTTAGCGCGGCATTAACCTTTTTGATGGGTAAAACTCCTTACCTTTGTAGCTAATTTTGCGCTTGCGAATAATTTTTCTCCAATGATGACTATCAAAGTATTCACATTTAATCCTTTTCAGGAAAACACCTATATCCTTTATGACGAAACAAAGGAGTGCATTATTATCGATCCGGGCTGCCAGATGAATGGCGAGAAGCGATTGCTAGCTGACTTTATCCGTAAGAATGAGCTAAAGCTTGTGCACTTAATCAATACGCATTGTCACCTTGATCATGTTTTTGGAAATGCATTTGTAAAAGAAACTTTTGATGTTCCATTTTCTATTCACCGCGGTGAATTGCCGGTACTGAAGGCGGCAGTAAGTGTCGGTGCACAATATGGAGTGGCCTGCGAAGCCTCACCTGAGCCGGATTCCTATATCGAAGATGGTGATGAAATAAGGTTTGGCAACAGTGTTTTGAAAGCAATTCTAACACCGGGTCATTCGCCTGCGAGTCTGTCATTTTACAGCGAAAAGGCAAGATTTGTGATTGCCGGTGACGTACTGTTTCTGAATAGCATTGGCCGCACAGATCTGCCTGGAGGTGATTATAAGACGCTGATCAGTAGTATTATGGAAAAGCTACTGCCACTTGGCGACGATGTTGTCGTTTACAATGGACATGGCCCAAGTACAAGCATCGGAAGAGAAAGATTGTCCAACCCATTCTTGCGTTAGAGGACCAACTAGTTTTGTTCACGATACAAAGATTGGCCAATCTGACCTTTGTCGCCCATTACTCTGCCCTTAATTAGCCAGGAAATTCCAAATGCAATCAAGGCAAGTCCTTCAAATACTAAGGTAGTATATGACAGGCCGAAAAAGTCGCAAATGGGTATCATGAGGATGAATAACAGCATAAAATAACCACAACCCCGGTAAATGTGGTTTTCATTCCATAGTGATATCGGAATGTCATCATTCCGGTGTTGTCCGATCGTGAATACATTAATGGATATGGTGGCCAGAATAAGAAAAAGTGTACCGGCAAAAAAATAGTGCAGCCATCCCAGCCAAGGCGATGTACTCGGAATCAGTGAATATATTTTGTCTGTGACCTCGATGGGGTTGGTTGGAAAGAATGCCACTCCAAAAGCCATCGCGCCGGCAATATTGGTAAGAAGCCGGTCGTTTTTCAGGAGGTTTGGATTGGTGTGACCATTGTACCTGATCAGAAATAGTCCCACTGCACACAGGATACCCGTAAAGATTTCGCGAAGATTGGTGTAATAATAGTGGCTGATAGAGCCTTGAATGCTGGTTTTGAAAGCTGGAATCAAGGACAAACTCACTAGTATAATGGGCAAAAGAACACCCAACCAACCAATGGCCAGTCGCAATCTTCTGTATGTCGAGATACTATTTTCGGAATTAGCAGAAATTGAAGTTTTTTTCATAAGGTTCTAATGGTTTACAACTTGATTGATTTGTCGCAGTGCTAAACGTAGACCAAATTATTTTTGTCAAGTATTTTTTCGTCACCGAGTCGATAAGAAACCAGATGCCCGTTTTTCGCGACGCTGTAATCGAGACAGCAGACGTTGTGTCGGAAAAAGTAAGGCGGCCCACTCAGCCAGTAATGGCCGAAAAATACCATTTTTTCTTCTTCGCCATAATGGTGGTTTTTGCGAAAGTTTTTCGCATCAATTCTCTGATCGGGAAGTGTAGTGATGTTTTCCACACTAATGCTTCTATAGGTAGCAGCGGCAGGATCTTCCCACCATTTGGTCCTGAACTCTGTTCTTTTGGTGCCTTCCTTATCTGAAAAGTACGTTCCAACAGGCATTTTCATTTCCTTTCCTTTCAGGGTTTCCTCCACGGCAATATTAAGTGGGTCTCCATGTATGGCAGCTTCGTAAATGAGTTCATCATTTAAGCAACCTTTTTGCAGTCTGCGATCCAGGTAATCGATATTGTTAATATCCCAGCAAGCATGAACGGCACGGAATTGCTCAGTTTCAATGTAGAGCGGCAAAGTCAAGAACCAATCCAGGTACTCTTCATATTCACTTTGGCGATTTTGAAATTGCTTCAGTGTTTCGTAGTGCTGGATGATGTTTTTTATTAGATGCTTACGCAAATGTCCCCCACCATCGCGCTCCTGGAAGTGGAAGCATAGGGCATTGTATTCGTGATTCCCCATAATAGCCAGTGCTTGGTCGGCGTCGACCATTGCCCGGATAATCTGGAGCGTTTCTCTTATGGCAGGTCCACGGTCAATATAGTCCCCCACAAAAACCACTTTTCTTTCTGAATGGCAAAATGCTCCATTCTTTTTTTCATAACCCATCTTGGTCAACAGCGCTTTCAGCATTTCTGCATGACCATGAATATCTCCAATAAAGTCTGTCATGTATAGTGTTTGATGTGTGAATAATAGGAAGCAAAGCTTAGTTCGCGGTCTCCGCTAAGTAATAGGGGCCGCTTTTTGACAGAATGGAACCATTACAGATGCGACTACCTTAGTCAACCACGATATTTACAAATATGGTGTTTTTTTTTCATATATGCAAATAAATAATCAACAAACATAAAAGAGGCACGGCGCGATGTCATGTAATCTACGTAGATCCTGCAGACTGAAAGCATCCCTCACTGTGTGCAATTGGTCGCCGTTTTTTAAAAAAGCCAAAAAAAAATGTTGTAAAATAAAACAAATAGTTTTAAATTAGCGTCTATTTTAGAATATAAAACAATTAATTTATTTAATCATGCAATTGATAGACCCTTTTCCTATTTATAGTCCATTAAATGATGACACACAGGGGCAGATTCTTGCCAGTATCAGTGCCGGATTTCCTTCACCTGCGGACGATTATCTGGAAGAAAAACTCAATCTGCACCAGTACCTCATCAAACACCCATCAGCTACCTTCTTCGTGCGGGTAAAAGGCGATTCTATGATTGGTGCGGGAATCTTTTCGGGTGATCTGTTGATTGTCGACCGTTCTTTACTACCCCAAAATCGACAAATCATCGTTGCCGTGGTGAACAATGAGTTCACGATCAAACGCCTTCTTATTGAAAAAGACCACTGTATGCTGCTACCCGAAAATCCATTGTATCAAAGCATTAAGGTAAGCGACGAGAGTTTTAGCGTGTGGGGTGTGGTGATTTATAATATTCATTCGCTGATTAGAATTAAGAATTAAGAATTAAGAATTGAGAATTGGGAATTGAGAATTAAGAATTAAGAATTAAGAATTACGAATTATGAATTACGAATTAATTCTACTTTTAGACTTTAAATAATTGAGTTAATATATTGATATACATATTATTATGCTTATCTTTGAAAGTAAATATATGCATTAATAATCTCTGATAGAAT
>JBMOJB010000015.1:0-41554 GCA_049316985.1 Saprospiraceae bacterium
ATCTGCCCGCCGCAACCTACTTTTTGAATGTAGTAAATGGCGGAAACCAGAAAGTGCAGTCATTTAAAATCATCAAAAATTAAGACAATATGAAAAATATCATTAGAATCAGTTTGCTACTGTGCTTATCAGCACGTTTGCTTGCACAAGCACCTGAAAAGATCAATTATCAGGCGATTGTGCGCGACGCCAATAATGTTCTGGTTGCCTCTACCACGATAGGTATGCAAATTACCATTTTACAGGGGTCGGCAACCGGTACTGCGGCATATGTTGAAAAACAAAACCCGACTACTAATGTCAACGGCTTGGTAAACGTAGAAATCGGTACTGGTATGCAAGTACTTGGCAATTTCGCGGATATTATCTGGGCAAATGGACCCTATTTTTTAAAAACGGAAATCGACCCAATTGGTGGTTCGAATTATACCATAACAGGCACAAGTCAGCTCTTAAGTGTACCGTATGCGCTGTATTCTAAATCATCAGGAAGCTCGACTCCAGGCCCCCAAGGGCCTGCTGGACCAGCTGGTCCAAGTGGAGTTCAAGGTCCTGCTGGAAACGGTTTTCAAAATGGTACAGCTGTCAATCAAATCATGTATTGGACAGGTAACAATTGGCAAATACTTAATCCTGGTTCAGATGGTCAAGTACTTTCTATTTGCAATGGTGCACTCGGCTGGTCGAATATGCCAGGAACCTGCAGTGTAGGTGGAACAGTCGCTACCCTTTCCTGCGGCACGGCTAACAGCACTGGCACGCTAACTCAAGGTATTGCGGCTTCTAATGTAAATGTTACGATAGCTTATTCGGGTGGTAACGGAGGAGCATATTCGGCACAAAGTATTGCTTCAACAGGTGTTAGCGGTCTAACTGCTAATTTAGCAGCAGGAAACTTTGCTACTGGTTCGGGAAATATCAATTATATGATTTCAGGAATACCCGCAAGTTCTGGTGTGGCTAGCTTCAATATAGCAATCGGTAGTCAAACTTGTAGTTTTACTTTGAACGTTTTAGCTCTGGCAGGCAGCATTAATGCACTCAACTGCAGCGCTGCGACGACTAGCGGCAACCTTATTCAGGGCACTTTAGTGTCAAACGTAAATACCAGCATACCATACACAGGTGGCAATGGCGGCACTTATACAGCACAATCTATTGCTTCCACAGGAGTAACCGGTTTAATAGCCAATCTTAGTGCCGGGACTTTTGCCAATGGCAGCGGTAGTTTAACTTATACCATCGGCGGCAATCCTGCAACTTTGGGTGCGGCAAATTTTGTGACCATGGTAGGCGGTCAAACATGTAGTTTTACATTGAATGTACTGGCTCTTACCGGTAGCATCAGTACGCTGAATTGTGGTTCAGCAAGTACCAACGGCGTACTAATGCAGGGCACTTTAGTGTCAAACGTAAATACCAGCATACCATACACAGGTGGCAATGGCGGCCCATATGCAGCCCAATTTTTTACGTCCACTGGCGTGTCCGGCTTAACAGCCAACCTTTCAGCCGGGACATTTGCCAATGGTAGTGGTAATTTAACTTATACCATCACTGGCAATCCAGCTTCATCGGGTACGGCAATTTTTGCAATTACGGTAGGTGGACAAACGTGTAGTATTTCAATGAATGTATCTGCTCTGATTGGCAACATTGGTTCATTAACCTGCAGCGCTGTGACAACTAGCGGAAGCCCGGTTCAGGGAACTTTGGTGTCAAACGTAACTGCCAGCATACCCTACACAGGAGGTAATGGTGGTCCATATGCTGGCCAGTCTTTTTCATCTATAGGTGTATCCGGCTTAAGTGCCTACCTTGCTGCCGGGACATTTGCCAATGGCAGCGGTAATTTAGTTTTTACCATTAGCGGCAATCCTGCTACATCGGGTACTGCTATTTTTGTGATAACGGTTGGTGGTCAAACTTGTAGTTTTGCAATAAACGTTTTAACTTTGGTAGGGAGTATTAGTTCATTAAATTGTGGCGCAGCTACTTCGAGCGGCACGCAAATACAAGGTGCTTTGCAACTAGCGTCAAATATTATAATACCCTTTACAGGAGGCAATGCCGGCCCATATGCTGCGCAATCTGTAGCGTCCACAGGCCTAACCGGCTTAACTGCCAATCTTAGCAGTGGGACTTTTGCCAATGGTAATGGTGATTTAACTTATACCATCAGTGGCAATCCTGCTACAGCAGGTACGGCAATTTTTGCAATAACGATTGGCGGCCAAAGTTGTAATATTTCAGTAAACGTTTTGACTTTGGTTGGCAGCATCAGTTCGCTTAATTGTGGTTCTGCGACTTATGCCAACACGTTTGCTAATAGTAGGTTGCAATTTACAGAGAAATAACTGTACCCTATACAGGTGGCAATAGCGGACCATATGCAGCTTATTCTGTTGTGTCCACAGGCGTTACTGGCCTGACAGTCAACCTTTCAGCTGGTACTTTTGTCAACGGCAGCGGTAATTTAATATTTACCATCAGCGGCACTGCAAGTACATTCGGAGTGGCAAATTTTGCGATAATAGTCGGTGGACAAAGTTGTAATTTAGTTTTGAACGTTATGGTTGGCGGTCCCATTTATACGCTGGATTGTGGTTCGGCTACCACAAACGGCACTTTAACAAAAGGCGTAGTGGCATCAAATGTAAATACTACAATATCCTATACCGGCGGCAATGGCAGCGCATATGCTGCCCAATCTGTTCCGTCCACCGGTGTACTTGGATTAACAGCGGACCTTGCAGCCGGGAATTTTGCCAATGGTAGTGGAAATTTAACATATTCTATTAATGGTAATCCTTTTGCAGCTGGTACCGCTACTTTTGCCATTTCCGTTACTGGTTTAAATTGCAGTTTTTCAGTTAACGTGTTGCCTTTTGTTGGAAGCATTGCTACTTTAGACTGTGGAGCAGCTATAACGACTGGCAGCCTTATTCAGGGTACATTGGCTACAAATGCAATAACTAGGGTACCCTATACAGGTGGCAATGGCGGCCCATATGCAGCTCAAACGGTTAGTTCGACAGGCGTAAGCGGCTTGACAGCCAATCTTCCGGCTAATAATTTTTCGAACGGCGGTAGTTTTACTTTAGAATACACTATTAGCGGCACACCGACTTCATCAGGTACGGCAACATTTGCAATTACAGTAGGTGGAAAAAGTTGTAGTTTTAGTGCGTACGTATATTCTTGTATAGCTGGGCCAACAACAATAATAGAGGTAACCAATCCTACAACCGGAAGAATCTGGATGGATCGCAACCTTGGTGCACTACAGGCAGCCACGAGTATTACTGATGCAGCAGGGTATGGTGACCTGTATCAGTGGGGCCGTTTGACGGATGGACATCAGTGTCGCAATTCTGCCACGACATCGACTCTGAGCAGTAGCGATCAACCCGGTCACGGTAATTTTATTACGACTGCAAATAGCCCAAATGACTGGAGAAGTCCTCAAAATATCAATTTGTGGCAGGGCATAAGTGGGATAAATAACCCATGCCCTAGTTCCTATCGACTACCCACAATAAATGAATGGGCGACTGAACGATTTAGTTGGAGTAGCAATAATGCCGCAGGTGCTTTTTCATCTGTACTTAAATTGCCTATGGCAGGCTATAGAATAGCAAACGGCACATTAGTTAGTATCGGTTCAAACGGTTATTATTGGAGTAGTTCGCGTTTTGCAACAGATACTTATTCACTGACAATTGGGAACAATGGCGCCGCAACGGACTTATACGGTCCCCGAGTATGGGGGCACTCAGTACGCTGCATTAAGAATTGATAACATTTTATTTACTTTATACCTTGATTCCTTTCCTTGGCATTCCAGAGAGAATCAACGATTATTGCTTCAAAGCGAATGAAAATATGACTTTAGAGTTTGATATACTGAGTTACAAAATCTATCTGGTACTAGGTTGATGATTCGATTGAAATGCTAACAAGTAATAGGTTTTAAAATATATTGTTAACACATCCACTCTTAGCCATTTTTCATATTTTTCAGTAGGGGTTCAAAATTTTGAACCCCTACTGAAAAATATGGAAAATATATTTTAACTTTGATATGACATTAACTGCATCGACATCCTTTATTAAATAGTTAAGTGCTCCTTACCCAATCTACAATTATGAAAAAAATCATATCAAAACCCATACTTCTTCTTACATCAATATTGCTCACAGCTGTTATCACACAGGCCCAACAATCCATCAACTCCTCCGGTGGCAACGCCAAAGGCTCAGGAGGTACCTTGACATATAGCGTAGGACAAACGGTATATACAATTAACAAAGGTATCGGTGGCAGTGCAGCCCAAGGTGTTCAGCATGCTTACGAGATTTTAACAGTTGGTAGTAAAGACATTGAATTGGATATCTCCATTTCGGTGTATCCCAATCCAACCGAGGATAAGTTGACTTTGCAAGTGGAGGATTATCATCGCTATAATTTATTGTATCAACTATTGGATCTGCAAGGAAAACTATTGGAAAGTACAGCGCTGATATCAAACCAAACACAAATCGATATGCACAATCTGCCTGCCGCAACCTACTTTTTGAATGTAGTAAATGGCGGAAACAAGAAAGTACAGTCTTTTAAAATCATCAAAAATTAAGACAATATGAAAAAGCTATTTACCATTTGTACCATGCTTTTGATCACGGCTGTTCTGTGGGCACAAGCACCTGAAAAAATCAGTTACCAGGCGATTGTGCGCAACGCGAGCAATGCCTTAGTTACTTCTACCTCTATTGGCATGCAAATCAGTATTCTGCAGGGATCGGCAACTGATACTACAGTATATGTTGAGAAACAAAACCCGACTACCAATGCGAATGGCTTGGTAAGTGTAGAAATTGGTACAGGCATAGTTATCAGTGGTAATTTCGCTGAAATCAACTGGGCCAATGGACCTTTTTTCATTAAAACGGAGATTGATCCAGTGGGTGGTTCGAATTATTCCATCAGCGGAACAAGCGAATTGTTAAGTGTGCCTTATGCCCTCTACGCAAAATCCGCAACAAATGGTTTGCAGGATGGAACGGCGGCCGGACAAATGATGTACTGGAATGGCAAGTCTTGGGTGATGGTGGCTCCAGGTGTTGATAATCAAACCTTGTCGTTCTGTGGCGGTGTGCCAATCTGGGGACCTTGTCCCGGAACTGTAACTTCGTTAAACTGTAGTGCTGCTCTTAATACCGGCAACCTCATAGAGGGAATTTCTGCTTCAGCAGTAAGCGCATCGATACCTTATCTTGGAGGTAACGGCGGACCTTACGCAGCACAATCTGTTTCTTCGACAGGTGTTACGGGTCTAACTGCCAGTCTTGTTGCAGGAAAATTAGCCAATGGAGCGGGTAATCTAACGTACACAATTTCTGGAATTCCTGCCAGCAGCGGCACAGCTATATTTAGTATAACTTTAGGTGGGAAAAGCTGTAGTTTTACAGTTAATGTAGCGCCTCAAAGCGGAACCATTAGTGCGATCAATTGCGGCACTGCCACTACAAATGGTATCCTAACGGAGGGATCAGTTGCATCCGGAGTGAGCACCACGATCGCTTATGCAGGTGGCAACGGCGGCACATACCCTACCCAATCGGTTTCTTCGATTGGAGTAACAGGCTTAACAGCAAACCGACCTGCCGGTACTTTTAATATTGGCGCTGGTACTATCACTTATACCATAACAGGCACAGCAACTTCTGCGGGTACTGCAAATTTCCCCATTTCTGTAGGCGGTAAAACATGTGTTTTCACTTTAAATGTTGTACCGAATGCAGGTAGTATTAATACACTCGACTGTGCGAATGCAGTTACTACAGGTACGCTTACCGTGGGTACTGCTGCGTCAGGCGTCAGCAGCAGCATCGCATACACTGGTGGAAATGGAGTAGCTTATGCAGCGCAATCCGTTAGTTCAACAGGGGTAACTGGTTTAACAGCAAATCTGGCAGCCGGTACTTTTAATATTGGCGCTGGGAATATCACTTATACCATAACAGGCACAGCAACTTCTGCGGGTACCGCAAATTTTGCCATAGCTTTAGGCGGTAAAGCATGTGTTTTCGCTATAAATGTTGTACCGAAAGCCGGTACTATTAGTACACTGGACTGCGGGGGTGCAATTACTACAGGTAATCCTATCCTGGGTGCAGTTGCGTCAGGCGTCAGTATCAGCATCGCATACACCGGTGGAAATGGAGGAGTTTATGCAGCGCAATCTATCATATCAACAGGGGTGACCGGCTTAACAGCAAATCTGACAGCCGGCACTTTTGCCAATGGAGCAGGAACGCTCGTGTTTACAATTAATGGCATACCTGCTGCTTTAGGTGCGGCCAATTTTGCCCTTGTTATAGGTGGACAAAGTTGTATTTTTGTGGTTTATGTACCTGCTTCTTATCCTGTAGGGTCTGTATTTTGCGATTCTGGTCCAACTACAATAATTAATGTTACTAACCCGACCACGGGCAGAATTTGGATGGATCGCAATCTTGGTGCATCACAAGCAGCGACGAGCAGTACAGATGCTGCAGCCTATGGCGATTTGTACCAGTGGGGACGCGCTGCGGATGGACATCAATGCCGTAACTCTGCCACGACTTCATCGCAAAGTAGCGCCGATCAGCCTGGAAACAGTAATTTTATTTTAGCATCCAATAAGCCTTATGATTGGCGTAGCCCTAAAAATGATGCCTTGTGGCAGGGACTGTCAGGCGTCAATAACCCTTGTCCAACCGATTATCGGCTGCCGTCTTTAGCTGAATTGCAAGATGAGCGGTTAAGCTGGATCGATGGAACTGCAGCGGGAGCATTTACTTCCCCTCTAAAATTTCCATTGGCAGGCTACCGAGCCGACTACAATGGAGTGATTTACGATACGAGTAACGCCGGAAATATTTGGTCAAGTGCAGTGATTGATACGGACTCGTGGAGCTTGCGCATCACAATTAGCAACTCTGGCAATACCAATAGTACCCGAGCGAAAGGGGCCTCTGTTCGCTGCATTAAAAATTAAAAATTGAAACTTGAACCTGCCTGCCGGTAGGCTGGAAAATGAAGAAAAAATAGCAGGTGCGTAGAAAATAAACCCTTGTGAAATATTGAACTATTTCTGCGATTTGCGCTCATTATTTGGCATTGAATTTAGATTTTGCTTAAATTTGTTATATGGAAATGAATAATCCGATATTTTTGAAAATCAAGAACTTGGTTATGGAGCAAGAGCCCCATGCGAGCGTAATATTATTTGGTTCTAATGCCAGAGGAGACAACAGCAGTGATTCTGATATTGATATTCTGATTTTGGTTGATAAAGAAAGGCTCTCGCAAGCTGATGAAAAGCGTGTAAAGTACCCTTTGTACGATCTTGAATTCGAGAGCGGACAGATTATTAGTCCAATTGTTTTTAGTCGTAAGGATTGGGAATCACGACACAGTGTTACGCCTCTTTATGCTAATATAAAGCGTGAAGGAATTAGTTTATGAATCAAAACTCGAAAAGGGATTTAGTAGTGTATCGCATTAGCAGAGCAAACGAGACACTCAAAGAAGTCGAAGCAATGATGGACAGCGAGTTTTGGAATGCCGCAGTCAACCGAATGTATTACGCATGTTTTTACGCAGTGAGTGCTATATTGTTGGATAAGGAGATTAATGCCCAGACTCATGCCGGAGTACGCAAAATGCTGGGATTGTATTTTGTACAAACCGGTAAAATTTCGAGAGAATTGGGGAAATTTTATGCCGATTTGTTCGATAAGCGCCAAACAGGTGACTACGATGACTTTATTTCTTTTGACGAAGAAACTTTGAAAGAATTATTGCCACAAGCAATTGAGCTGATTCAACATCTTGAAAAGTTACTGAACGAAAAGTGACAATGCACTAAACATAGTCAAACTAATTATAAAAATCACCCTTAAGACAATTTTCGCACAGTTGTCTGCACTGTGATTTTTGTGATTGATTTTCTACATTCGATGCCAGTATTGGATCGAATCCGAATTTATATTTACTTTTGCAGTACAACCATGAAAAAACAAGCGGAAATAAAAAGCACTATGTTTTGGGGTGCAGCGGCAAGATTTTTCCAATATGCACGTGTGAACCGAGAAAAAGCTACAATTGCGGAGCGTATCTTGTGGGAGCGTCTTCGAAACAAACAAATAGTAGGTGCAAAATTCAGAAGGCAACACGCGCTTGGCAATTTTATACTAGATTTTTACTGTCAAGCCGCTCTGCTGGCGATTGAAGTTGATGGGAAATACCATCTGGATCCCATTCAGGCTGAATATGATCAAAATAGAACAGCAGTGATTAAAAAGGCAAATATCAAATTAATTCGCTTTAGCAATGATGAAGTACTGAATAATATTGAGCAGGTCATTTCAACCATCATTATTTGCCTGCAAGAGCAGAAAGTTTGAGTATTTTGCGCGAACAACCCCCGACCCCTAAAGGGGAGTAATTCGTGCAAGTTTCAGACTTTCAATGAAGTTTGTACAGAACATTTTGTAATTAATACTGTTTCAGCACTAAAAATTTAGTGTCGACTTCGATATAGTTTATCCTTCTATTTGACAACCTATTTCAGTTTAGTAAATCTTAAAATATAGCACTAATGTACTCCCCTTTAGGGGTCGGGGGCTGTTCGCGTAAACGCTCGAAAACATACACAAACAATGAAAAAACAAATACTCACAATTTTTATACTTGCATTCCAATGTGCAGGTCTTTTCACCCAAACCATCTCCGGCAACCTTACCCAACTCGTCAATCAACCTATTAAGCTCGAGGGATTCAATGGTTTGAAAACCTATCCGATTGCCTCTGCCACAACGGATGCCAAAGGTGCTTTTGAGCTCAAATATTCCGCTTCGGATTATGGAGTCGGCTATCTGCGTTCAGCAGATGAAAAGCCGCTGTTTGTAATATTGAGTGGAGAGGATATTGAGATAGTGGGGGAGAGTCTGAGCCGGACTGAGACATTGCGAACAATAAAAGGCAAAGAAAACTTATCGTTTGAGCAATATGCCAAGGAACACCCCAGAAGGGAGCAGGCGCTAAGTGCCTGGGCTTATCTGGAGAAAATATACACCTTAGACTCTTTGTTTTCCGTTCAGACCGTACCAAATAAGGCCATTCAAAAAGAGAAGAAGCGCATCACTGATCAGGATGAGCAGTTTCTGGCTGCTTTGCCTAAAAACTCCTACGTAAGCTGGTTTTTACCTACGCGCAAATTGGTTAGTTCGGTATCTACTGTAGCGCAATACCGCACGGAAGAGATTCCCGCTACGATTGCAGCTTTTCGGAACTTAGACTATACCGATCAAAGATTGTACAAAAGCGGGTTGTTTAAAGATGCGATCGAAAGCCATTTCTGGTTGCTGGAAAACAGTGGCAGACCGCTGGATTCCGTATTTGTCGAAATGCAACTGTCCATCAACGCCATGATGCAGCACCTGATCAAAGATCCACCAAAGCTCAACGAAGTGACGAATTACCTTTTCGACTTACTCGAGCGACACAGCTTATTCAAAGCCTCAGAATACCTGGCACTGAAGGTGCTGAATGATGTCAGCTGCACCATCGACAACGATCTGGCGAAGCAGCTCGAAACCTACCGGAAGATGAAGAAAGGAAATACTGCTCCTGATATCACCTTTGATGCTGGATATTCAGCGCCGGCTTACCCTTTGGATGCAATGCCGAAAAAACTAACGGATCTCAAAAGCAAATATACCGTTGTGGTATTTGGAGCAAGCTGGTGTCCGAAATGCAAAGAGGAAATGCCGGAGATCGTGAAATTATACTCCAAATGGAAGTCAAGAGGCGTTGAAGTCGTTTTTGCTTCACTTGATGAGGATAAGGAAAAATACAATAGTTTTGTCAAAGACTTTCCATTCATCTCCACATGCGATTTCAAGAAATGGGAGGGCAATACCGTAAAGGATTACTATGTATTCGGCACACCAACCATCTTTCTCCTGGACAACAAAAGAGAAATTATCCTGCGTCCCAATTCCGTTAATCAAATGGATGCTTGGGTGGAATGGTACTTGAAGAATTGAAAATTGAAGAATTGAAAATTGAGAATTGAAAGTTGAAAATGGAATTGACTCTGCGAGCCGGCAGTCATAAATTAACATTTTCACTTTTCAACTTTCAACTTTCCATTAATCTGTCTTTATGGAATGGTACTTGGTGCAAGGGAGCAAATAAAATCTAAAGTCGAATCGCCGGTCCATCGTTGGTTTAATAATTCGACGACTCGTCATTGTAATTTTGTAAAAAAATAATTCCAATAGATTTCCAATAATCTTCTCCGCGTTATTTCAGACCCAATAAAAAAACCATAACAGCGGAACTGTTATGGTTTTTATTATTAAAACAATTTCAAATCTACACTATCTCCCGGATGGAGCTTATCGGGATTTTCAGGTTCTACCGGTTTTGCTGCTTCCTTCTCGATTTCTTTAATATTGGTCAGCAACTGATCACTTACCTTATTGCCCATCGCTTTCCAGCCTTTGACATCGACAAAATTAACGGGATTCAGTTCGCCATTCATTTTTTTGCCGTCGATTTTCATGGAATACTGAACGACTGGAGCCTCGTCAACGGAAACATACAGGAGTTTAGAGTTTTTATGGTCTGACAGGTAGCTGAATTTCTCGTTTAGCTTGGTGGTTTCGATTTTGAATCGTTTGACCATGGTCCAGCCTTTGTTGCCATCGTAATGAATGGCATTGACAATCTGCTCGGGATCAAATTTGCCAAGATATACAATGTTCTTCATTTCATAGCGATTGGTCAACTCGTAATCGGTCATTTCATAAGTACCATCGTTATTGAGTACCAATATCGAATCTCCTGTATCGAATTCTCCTAACATTCTGCCGCGACCATCGATATTCAAACGTGTCGTAATATCATCGAACCAGATCTGTCGAGCGCCCAAAGTTGATTTTCCGGCTTCTTTCTGCGAAATCTTGATGATCGGATATTTGGTCAGAATGTTCCCCTGTGAACCCCGACCTTTAATTTCCATTTCACTGAAATCGTAATCAAATATTTTGATCTTTGCTTTGCAGCCTTGAGATAATTTCACATTTATCAACTCTGATTCGCCATTAGGATTGGCTGTAAAATACAATACCTTTGAATTGGGATTGCCTTTCGTGAGGTCGTATTCCTTGTCGCGTGTAATGGCGGTGACATTGAATCGCTTCACATAAGAAGTGCCCTCTTTGCCGTCGGTATAGACCATATTGTAGGTCGTCCGTTCATCGGCTTTGTTCCAAACGGCTACTTGAATGATGTCTTTTCCGACGAAAGTCTTATCGCTGACTTTCGTGACGAGGAATTTTCCATCTTTTCGGAATACAATGATATCGTCAATGTCAGAGCAATCACCTACAAACTCGTCTTTTTTAAGTCCCATACCGATAAAACCTTCGGTACGGTTGACGTACAGTTTTGAGTTGTTGGCTACCACTTTTGTTGCTTGAATATTATCAAAGACGATAATTTCTGTTCTTCTCTCGCGGCCTTTTCCATACTTTCTCAGCAATTCTTCAAAATAGGCTATCGCAAAATCAGTAAGATGAGCCAGGTGATGCTTAACGGTAGCAATCTCTTTTTCGAGATTGGCCAGCAGTTCGTCGGCAGCAAATTTATTGTATTTTGAAATTCTTTTGATACGTATCTCGGTCAGTTTTGCGATGTCCTCATCAGTGATATCGCGCATGAGATGCAAACGCTTGTCTCCACTTTTGGACTCCATTCCGGGAGTCACGATGTATTTTTTTAATTCGCGATCAATGGTGCTCAATACTTCTTCCCATGATTCGCATTCTTCAATTTCGTGATAGATTCTGTTTTCTATGAAGATCTTTTCAAGACTTACAAAATGCCATTTTTCTTCAAGATCTGCTTTTTTGATTTCCAGTTCCCATCTCAGCAGTTCTTTGGTGTTTTCGGTGGATGTGCGCAAGCATTCTGACACGGTCAGGAAATGCGGTTTGTTGTCAATGATTACGCAGGCATTAGGAGAAATAGAAGATTCGCAATCGGTAAAGGCATACAGCGCATCAATGGTCACATCTGGCGATACTCCCGGCAACAATTCGATGGCAATCTCAACTTCCTTTGCAGTATTGTCCGTTACTTTTTTGATTTTAATTTTGCCCTTGTCGTTGGCTTTGACAATACTATCAATAAGTGTCTCAGTAGTAACGCCGTAAGGGAGCTCTTTGATCGCCAGTGATTTGTTGTCAACTTTTACAATTTTTGCTCTGACCCGAACTTTTCCGCCTCGCTGCCCATCCTGATAATCTCTGACATCAATAAACCCTCCCGTCTGAAAATCAGGAAATAGTTCGGGTTTTCGACCTGTCAGCACCTGAATAGAGGCTTTGATGAGTTCTATGAAATTGTGGGGTAGCAATTTAGTCGAGAGTCCTACAGCAATACCATCAATGCCTTGTGCCAGGATCAAAGGAAATTTCATGGGTAATGAAATCGGCTCTTTTTTCCTTCCGTCATAGGACATTTGCCAGCGCGTAGTATCGCCATTGAAGGCCACTTCCAGGGCGAACTTAGTAAGTCGTGCTTCAATATAACGTGCTGCTGCTGCGCGATCACCAGTGCGCACGTCACCCCAGTTGCCTTGCGTGTCGATGAGCAAGTCTTTTTGTCCCAGATTGACCAAAGCATCGCCAATGGCGGCATCTCCGTGAGGGTGATACTGCATGGTTTGTCCGATGATATTCGCTACTTTATGAAAACGACCGTCATCCATTTCTTTCATGGCATGGAGGATGCGTCGTTGAACGGGTTTAAGACCGTCTTCTATGGCAGGAACTGCGCGTTCGAGGATAACATAACTGGCGTAATCTAAAAAATAATCCTGATACATTCCATTCAGAGTGATGACTTTGTCATCTCCTTCGCCATGGGAGGTTATTTGGAGGGTTTTGTCCATAAATTTACTAAAAAAATCATTTCAGGCCGCAAAGTTAATATATTATTCTAAAATTATGTAAATGATAAAATTGGTTAAGACATTACTTGTGCTAATCTGTTTAGCAGTTGGTTTTTTCTTTTATCTCCTTATATTTGCATAAATATCTGTTGATAATGAAAGTAGCATTGGTTCAATCTGATTTGGTTTGGGAAGATAAAATGGCTAATCTCACCCATTTTGAAGAGGTTATTCGTGGTATCACGGAAAAAGTGGACATAATCGTTCTTCCGGAAATGTTCACAACCGGATTTTCAATGAATGTTGCACAGCTTGCAGAACCAACAGTAGCATCGACGATGTTGCATTTGGTATCATGGGCAGAGCATGCAGATGCTGCTATTTGTGCGAGTTTTATTGCGGAGGAAGAGGGCAAATACTATAATCGGCTGATTTGGGTGCAACCCGATGGTGAATATTGCCATTATGACAAAAAGCATTTGTTTGGATTGGCAGATGAGCCAAAACACTATACCGCAGGAACCGAGCGCTTAATCATTGAATGGCGAGGCTGGAGGATTTGTCCATTAATTTGCTATGATGTTCGTTTTCCAATCTGGAGCAGGAACAATAATGCGTATGATTTGCTGATTTACATTGCCAATTTTCCGACCCGACGTATTCATGCCTGGAATTCTTTATTAATTGCACGAGCGATTGAAAATCAGAGTTACACTATTGGTGTAAATCGTGTCGGGACGGATGGTAAAGGGATTGATTATTCAGGAGAATCTTGCGTTATTGATTTCGAAGGGAATACCATAATAAGGGAAAGCGCTGATGCCGCTGTTCTGATTGCTGAAATGGATATTGACCAACAAAGTAGTTTTCGCAGAAGCCTTCCTTTCTTAAGAGATCAGGATGCATTTGTACTCAAATAGTCAGTCTGCGTGGCCGCTAGCGCAGCATGCTGACAAGCACATATAATCAACGAAGTTGACTAAAATATCATCAAATTTTCAAATTACCAAATTTTCAAATTAAATAGACTTTATCCACGATAGACAACATAAAGCTATTTTAATACTTTTCTGTTATTCACCTATGTATAGAATTTTTCTAGTACTTTTTTCTTCGGTTGTGTTTAGCTTTAGTGCAAAATCACAAGCTACTTATTTTGCAGCCGGCATTACACCTGAGCGATTGGAAAAACACCTGAGCGTCCTAACATCTGATTCGTTGGCAGGTCGCGAAACGGGAACTGAGGGCAATACGAAAGCGGCCAATTACATTGCCAGGCATTTTGAAGCATTGAAAATTCCGGGAGTAGTCAATCATTCCTATTTTCAGGATATTGTATTTACTGCGGATGACTATGCGGAAATAAAAGTGAGAATCAACGACAAAGACTACGCCAACAACTGGGATTTTTACAGTTTTGCAGCATACAATAGCGAAATGAACCTCGATTTTAAATCCGTTTTATTTTTAGGTTATGGCATTGACGATTCTTCATATAGTGATTATAAACACCGCAAAGTAAAAGGGAAAGTTTTGTTGGTTTTCAATGGCGAACCGGTGTACAATGACTCGATTTCCTGGATTACCAATAAAGTGGCACCTTCCGGGTGGAGTACAGATATCACAAAGAAAGTTGAGACAGCCAAGAAGCATGGTGCTAAAGCGTTGCTGATTATCGATGGCAATATCCAAAAGAATATGAATGCCTATCGGAATGTGTATTTGAATGGAAGTCTGAAATCCGGAGACGGCCTTCATCCCGAGCAGAATTACAGCAATTGCATCTATATATCTACCACAATGGCAAAAGAGATTATCGGTGATAATTTTAATAAAGTAGTAAGCCTGAGAAAAAAAATAGCCGAAACGGGAAAGTCAGAGCATCTTAAAATTCGAACCCAACTCAGCATCATTCAGAAAAAGAAAATAAGGAAAATCAATAGTCGAAATATATTGGCTTATATCAAAGGGACAGATCCCAAACTCGATAATGAACTGGTTATCATTACTGCACACATGGATCACCTGGGCAAAAAAGGTGATGGTATTTATCGCGGTGCGGATGATGATGGTTCGGGTACCTGCGCTGTGATGGAGATCGCTCGTGCATTTGCGGAAGCTAAAAGCAAAGGGGAAGGACCTCGAAGAAGTGTATTGTGCATGTTGGTTACCGGCGAAGAAAAGGGCTTACTGGGCTCTGAATACTATTCTTCACATCCTGTTTTTCCACTTGAAAACACGGTTGCTGATGTCAATATCGATATGATAGGTAGAATAGATGATGAACACCTGAAGGATCCTGATTATATTTATGTGATTGGTTCAGATAAGCTAAGTTCAGACTTACATGCGATCAATGAAAACATGAATAAGGAGTACACCCAATTGAAAATGGATTACAGGTACAATGATGAAAATGACCCTAATCGGTACTATTATCGTTCCGACCATTACAATTTCGCAAAAAAGGGTATTCCTGTTGTGTTCTATTTCAATGGCACGCACGCGGATTACCACAGAACAACGGATACAATTGATAAAATAAATTTTCAGTTACTGGCAAAAAGAGCCAAACTCGCATTCTATACCGCCTGGGAAATTGCAAATCGCAATGAACGGCTTAAAATTGATAAAAAGTCTTAATATTTATGAAAAAAAACCTCTTTTTGCTATGTTTTTTGTCGATTACGATAAGTGG
Source organism: Saprospiraceae bacterium (assembly GCA_049316985.1). Taxonomy (GTDB): domain Bacteria; phylum Bacteroidota; class Bacteroidia; order Chitinophagales; family Saprospiraceae; genus CANHEE01. The sequence goes on from JBMOJB010000015.1 coordinate 15,712, forward strand.
TGTAGTTGCTCAGGATCAGAATGAAGAAGCACTTTTTATCCGAAGTATTTATGATAAAGCACTTACTCAGGGACAATGTTATCCCTGGCTGCATCATCTTTGCAAAAATATCGGAAATCGGATCAGTGGGTCGGCCAGCGCCGAAAAAGCAGTCAACTGGACAGCGAATATGCTCGATACCCTCGGAGTCGATAGTGTGTGGCTACAGCCATGTATGGTGCCACACTGGGAAAGAGGTGCAAAGGAATCTGCTCGTATACTGGGCTCAAAGTCAATGAAAAATGCTGCTTTGAATATTCTCGCTTTAGGTGGTTCCAGTGCCGGAAAAGTGGAAGCAGAAGTAGTTGAGGTGAAGAGCCTTGATGAAGTCGATAAATTAGGGGAAGCAGGAATTAAGGGAAAGATTGTATTCTACAATCGGCCGATGGATCCAACCCAAATTGGAACATTTTCTGCCTACGGAGGTGCAGTTGATCAACGCGTCGCCGGGCCTGCAAGGGCTGCCAAATATGGCGCAGTAGCCGCAATTGTTCGTTCAATGACTACTCGATTGGATGATTTTCCACATACCGGCACGACGGTATTTACTGATGTAGAAGCTATTCCTGCGGTAGCAATCAGTACCAATCATGCCGAAATGTTGAGTAAAATGATCAAAAAGGAAAAGCTGGTAAAAGTTTTTATCAAGACGGATTGCAGAAAGTTGCCTGATGAACTTTCTCACAACGTAATCGGTGAAATTCGCGGATCGAAATTTCCGGATGAGTTTATAGTTGTTGGCGGACATCTTGATTCCTGGGATGTAGGTGAAGGTGCGCACGATGATGGTGCGGGTTGCATGCAATCTATGGATGTTTTGAACGTTCTAAAAAGAGCCAACTATCGTCCACAACGCACCATTCGATGTGTGCTGTTTATGAATGAAGAAAATGGCTTGGTTGGTGGTAGAAAATACGCAGAAGAAGTGGAACGAAAAAAAGAAAAGCATATCTGTGCAATCGAATCAGATGGCGGAGGACATACACCCAGAGGCATGAGTTTTGATGGTGATGAAAGTATTTTTGTGCCAGCATTCAGAAAAATTTCCAAGTGGTCAGAGTTACTTGAACCATACGGACTGGTACTAAAAAAAGGAGGCAGTGGTTCTGATATTAGTCCACTAAAGAAACAAAAAATAATGCTTTGCGGATTAAATGCTGATTCGCAAAGGTATTTTGACTACCACCATACCAACAACGATACATTTGAAGTGGTAAATCAACGCGAACTCGAACTGGGAGTTGCAGCGATGGCCAGCATGATTTATTTGTTGGATAAAAATGGATTAAGTGAAAAGTAGAAAAAGTTATAACCCTTTTCGTTATGTCTGAAGACGCCTACAGTAAAAAAGCTTCGCGACTGTTCCTTTCCGGGATTCTGTTGTTGCCTGCATTGCTGGTAATCTTTGCACCTGCTGTTTATTCATTTAAGTGGTTTGTTGATTACTCTTTGCAAGTCATGTTTTTGTATCTTGGACTAGGTTTCATTTTTTTGTTTTTAACCAAAAACTTTTGGTTGGCAATTAGCTGGGGCGCGTGTATTTTTTTATGCATATTTTTGAAATACACTTCCAATCAGGCATTTTCTTTTGAAAAACCTTCAGGCGGTAAGATAATTACGGTGGCGAATTATAATATTTCTTTTGTTGACAGCGTTCAAAATATCATTGAAAGCATCAGACAAAATAATGCGCAACTGATTTCCATACAAGAAGTTACTCCCGATTTGGACACGATTTTAATCGAAGGCTTGAAAAGTAATTACCCATATCATTTTAGCTTAAAAAGAGCAGATTTTTATGGGATGATGATTTTTTCTGCGCTTCCTTTTGAGAAAATAGATACTTTTCAATTCGGAGAAATACCCAACATAATTGGAAATCTAAAGGTGGATGGCACCACAGATGGGTTTAATTTTATTGTTTCCTACTGCCCGCCTTCCTTTAGCAGTTCCACGTATTTGCAATTGAAAGCACATTTAAAAGTTATCGCCAATTATGCAAAAAATGAAAGCGGTCCTTTAATCACTATGGGTACTTATAATACCGTGCCTTGGGCTCCTGAAGTACAGGATTTCAAAAAGATTGCGAAGCTGAATGACAGTCGATTAGGTATTGCACCGGCAGTGTCGAGTTCATCTAATCCACTATTTCAGATACCCATAGATCATATTTTTCATTCAGAAAAACTAAAATGCACTAATTTCAAAGCACTAAGTTATAATCAACACGCACATTTGGGCATTGAAGGATCTTTCGAAATCCTACCCTAAAACCTAATAACCAAAAAACTATGTCACGATTCTTTTCTGTTGTACTATTTGTAGCCGGATTCGGTAATTTAGTTGCTCAGGAACAACTTGGGTTGCGGCTCGATAATTATTCTGGAATTCAAACTTCCTTTTTAAATCCGTCGCACAGTTCTAATTTGCCACTTAAATGGACCGTCAATCTTGCCGGCATGGGTATTTTTCTTGATAATACTTATGCCTATATTGGCAACGCCAGCACCTACAAGCTAATAACTCAATCTGAAAAAATTAAGTTAATCACCGACTACAAAAAGAGCCAACCTCCTGCGGATGCGATGGTAGTTGATTTTTATCGCAACTTTAAAAATGCTTTTGTCGACTTTCAAACCAAGATAAATGGTCCCGCTGTTAGTGTTCGCCTCGGTCAGCATACTGTAGGGGTCTTTTACAATGCCAATTTTAGATTTGAAGCACCACAAATTCCACAGAGCCTGAACTTTCATACATTAGACGACTTGCCTAATGCTGCAGTAATCACCGTGCATTCCGCCCAAACTAGAATGCTTGCCTGGGACGAATTTGGTTTGAATTACGCCTATAAATGGGAAACTGATAGGGGAAAGTTTCAGGTCGGGGCAAATTTAAAATACCTGAGTGGTTTTGAAGGAGCATACTTGCAGTCGGTTGGAGCTTTAGGTTTTAGTCGCTTGTCCAAAGAAACGCTTCGTTTTGGCAAACCGGATGCTTCATTGGGTTACACTACCGGTAATTTTAACAATTTAGCCAACAATACCTATCAGCTTCAAAGACAAGGAAAAGGAACCGGAATGGATCTTGGGTTTTCATGGATAATTTCAGAAGATGATGATACCTATCAATATCGTTTCAGCGCCGCATTGTTGGACATCGGTAAAATTACATTTACACCGACTGCCGCTCAACATTATGCCAACAACATCAAAGGTGATAATTACAACCTCACCGCCCAGCTTGATGCAGTTAAGACATTGGGCGAGGGTGTGGCAAAACTCACAGAAATTGCGACAGGAGACAGTCTGAACACCAAAAAGAGCGATATTTTCGCTATTGCAATGCCCATGTCCATTTGTTTGATGGCAGATTACCAGTTTTTCCCTAAAACTTTCGCAACTTTTATTTTCCAACAGCGCATTCGACAGCAGGATTCACCTTTACATAGAGGGAACTTAATCGCAGCAAATATACGATACGAGCATCGCTGGTTTAGCGCGAGTATACCGGTTAGCGTTTATAATTACAAACATATGAAGGCGGGACTGGCAGGCAGGCTGGGTTTTGTGACTGTCGGAACAGATGATCTATTTAGCTGGGTAAAGAAGAAGGAATGGACTGGCACCGATTTTTATGTGGCGGTGTTGATAAACCCTTTCAATCTATCTTTCCCGGGACTTAATTTAAATCGGAACAGGGGCAGAAATATAAAATGCTTTCGATTTTAGTGTAGGTGATGAATTGTTGAACTGTTAAGCAACTGAATTTATGCTGCATAATGAAATTTGGATAAGGCTACAAAAGCAACTAAATCTTAAACAAGCAAAGGTTAAGAATATTTTGGATGAATGAATCTGAATACATCCAATATTTTACCCTTCCCAATTATGTGCTGCTAGGCGTTTTTAATTACATGCAAAGATCGCCAACTTTTTTTGTCAGGCTATTGAAAATTTCTTAAATATTGTAAACATCTTCCATGATAATTGTGCCCAAAATGTAAGTATCAAAACTACAGTTAGTAGTCATTAGCCCCTTTTTTTTGGCAGTATGTATGATATGGTTCAATAGGTTGTTTTCCTAATTTTAAAATGCCATTTTGTTAAGCCCCGATTTTCTGAACTGAAATTCGGGGTTTTTTGATAATTAATTTTATTATTTAAATTTAATTGTCTTATTTTGGTTTTGAAAATTAAAGAACGAATAAAACAAAAGATATGAGTAAAGTTTCTTTTCTATGTATAGCTAGTTATTTTAAAGGCGAGGACTTCTTAAAAGCTGCAAAACAAGCAGGTTGCACAGTTTGTTTATTGACTTCGAAAAAGCATGATTGCAAGCCCTGGCCCTGGGAATCTATTGATGATACATTCTATGTACAAGACGATGGTCATGACAATTGGAAAATGGATGATGTTATTGCGGGGCTAAGCTTTGTAATGCGGACGCGCAAAATTGATAGAATTATCGCATTGGATGATTTTGATGTTGAAAAAGGCGCCTTGCTTCGTGAAACATTTCGGATTCCCGGAATGGGTCAGACAACAGGACGATTTTTTCGCGATAAACTGGCGATGAGAATTCAGGCTGCTGATGCGGGTATCAACGTGCCGTCCTTTAGTGCCCTTTTCAATGATGAAGAGATCAATGCTTACATTGCAAAAACTTCCGCTCCATGGCTGGTCAAACCTCGAGGAGAGGCTTCGGCAACAGGAATTCAAAAAGCACATAGTGCCGAACAACTTTGGCAGATTATCAATTCTTTGGGTGAAAAAAGGCATCAATACCTGGTAGAGCAATTCCGCCCCGGGGATGTTTACCACGTTGATTCACTGAGCTTTGACCGCGAAGTTGTGTTTGTCCGGGTCAGTCGCTACCTTTCTACTCCTATGGATGTAGCACACGGTGGAGGAATATTTCGCTCTGTTGTGGTAAAATTTGGTTCTAAAGATGACAAGGCGCTGCAAAAGATGAATCAGGAAGTGATGGACGCTTTCGGGATGAATTATTCGGCTTCCCATACGGAGTTTATAAAATCTCGGGAAGATGGGAAGTACTACTTCCTCGAAACCGCGTCCAGAGTAGGTGGTGCCAACCTTGCAGAGATGGTTGAGATTTCATCGGGCATCAATCTTTGGGCTGAGTGGGCCAAATTAGAAGCAGCTGTAGTGAAAGGCGAGCAGTATAAAGTGCCCGAACCACGTATGGATTATGCAGGTATAATCGTTTCGCTTTCGAGACATCAATGGCCCGATAGTTCCGGCTTCACCGACAAAGAAATCTGTTGGAGAATGAAAAAAGAATACCACATCGGAATGATCGTAAAAGCCCAAAAAGAAGAGAAAGTCATCGAATTATTAGAAGGTTATGCCGAAACGATTAAATCTGATTTTCACGCGAGTTTACCAATTTCAAATAAGCATGCATCATGAGTTAGATTTGTGTTTAAATTATTGATATTAATTGTCAATTATTAACTATTAATTAAAAAAGTATGTCGTTAATCAAACCTGTAAAGGGGATTTATCCGAAATTTGGTGAAAATTGCTACCTCGCAGAAAATTGTACGATTGTCGGTGATGTAGTGATGGGGAATGAGTGCAGCGTTTGGTTTCAGGCAGTGATAAGGGGCGATGTTCATTATATCAGAATGGGCAATCGGGTCAATGTGCAAGATGGAGCTGTAATCCATTGTACCTATCTTAAAGCTCCTACGGTAATTGGAAATAACGTTTCTATTGGTCACCGTGCACTGGTGCACGGTTGTACGATTCACGACAATGTTTTGGTAGGAATGGGAGCAATTGTGATGGATCATGTCGTTGTAGAGGAAAATGTCCTGATAGCAGCCGGAGCGATAGTATTGGAAAACAGTCACTTGGAATCTGGTTATATATATGCCGGTGTGCCTGCCAAAAAGGTTAAAGCGCTGGATGCTTCAAAGTTCAAAGACACCATCGAGCGCATTGCCAATAATTATGTGATGTACTCAGGATGGTTTAAGGAGTAGTTTTTGTCAAATATTCACATGTCATAAAAAAATAGCATTAATAAAAATATAAAGCTCAGGAAGTTAAGGTACTTGCTGGGCTTATTTTATTTCTATTTTGTTAATTTCCTCATAAATTTGCTTTATTTTTATCCGGATTTCCCTTAAATGTCGTTACATGATTATACGCTGATAACGACTAAATTTTGATGATGAATAGATTTAAATCCTTGATAATTATTTTGTTTTTCTTTGCTCAGGTTTGCTTCGCGCAATCAAAATCTGAAACCCATGCAAAGTCTGAACAAAAAGAAAGCTCCGTATTTTATGTACTGAATCTTGGACTCTTCAATGATGCAGTGCTGGATGATTTTAAAAACATATCCAAGTTAGGTTATGTATATGCAAATGATCTGGGCAATCGTCAATGGCAAATTTATCTCGGAGATTTTGAAGATAAAATGCAGGCAGAAAATGCTTTGCAAATTGTAAAAGAAAAAGGTTTTGTGGCTGCATATCTGTCGCCATACAAAAATGACATGGAGAAGGAATATTTTATCCAGCTCAGTTCTTTGAAAATAGGGGAGAAAATCAATTGGAAAAAATATGCTATGACAGGCAAACTCGCGGTGATTTCAAGTGGCATCGATCTAAAAATCATACTTGCAGGTTTTGAAAATGACAGTCTTGCACGGCTTTCTATTCCTACTGTTAAGGCAAAAGGATTTCCTGATGCCTTTGTTAAAGCGATCGCAATCAATCGTCTCCATCCCATTGGGTCTTTCGAAAAGGGGAATTCAGAAATTGTTTCGCCGGGAAAAATGGCCAAATCTACTGTCAAATCAAAGACTAATTCAAAACCAAAGCAAATAGTATCTGCAGGAATTATTAGCACAGCCGAATTAAAAGCTGCATTAGCCGCTATGAATTTTTATAAAGGCAGCATCGACAACAGCCCCGACCCCTTATTGGCAGCACAGTACCAATACGCAAAAGAAAATAACAGAACATTGGCAAAATTTGCCATTCTTGCCCAAGCTATGAAACCAAAAGTTGAGCGTTATTCTGAGCTGCAATTGGCAATCAATTCAGTAAGAAATAATCCCCTTCTGGCGGAACAATTATTGAAGAAGTCTTCTTTGCCTGTTGCAAAAGCATACCGAGCCTACATTTTATTTACCAGAGAAGGTGTTGATATCAAAGAGGTAAATAAATTGATGAATCAAGCGATTAAGGAGGCATTTTCGGGAACTCAGCCAAGGCCAAAGGGGTTTGATGCAAATGCAACTTATTCTTATCAGGACATCGGGCAGTTAATCGCCCATATTAGCTACATTCAAGTTGCCAATAAGGGTGAAACTATGGTGCCTACATGGATTTTTACTGAGCATCCCAAAGAAGCAAAAGGGGCATTCTCCAAGTCAAAAGGATTTCTGATTGTTCCTGACGATCCGTTTTTGAACAATAATGAGGAGCTTAAAATGCTGCTGCTAATGGCTCAGGATCTAAATCCGTCGTATCAATCGGATTCCAAGATGGAGACTAGCCAAGCTCAAAATCGTACAAGGATGTATTATATGAGTAGTGATTCTGATCTTTCTGCCAAAAGGGAATTGCTCTCATGGAACAAATCGCTGTGGGTAGGACTTGATCAATGGTCAAGAAAAGACGAAGGGAATACTGCACTATATCAGGCTTTTAAAGCAACTTATTACCATTGTTTGTCTGGTCTTGAAAAGTACTTTATCGAATCAAAACACAATCCCGATGATGCGACAATATTAGGATTAAATATAATAAATCAAACGATTGGAAAATCTGTAGAAAAGTTTATATATTTGCAACCGAATTCGAAATGAAATTCGTCTATTCAAGGATGTTACGCCGTTGCTTTTCCCTCGCAACGGCGTTTTTTGTTTGTATGCAATAATAATTCGATAAATTATGCTCGAAAATGTAACAAATTCTTCCGTTTTGGCGTTTTTATTGCTCACTTTGACCTCATTAATAATTGTAAATTTTTAAATAATATTATGTCGCAATATAACTCAGATGTTGAAGCTGTAGATGCATTGGCCAAATCCTACCGGGATTTGTCAAAAGAAATTGGAAAAGTAATTGTTGGGCAGGAGGATGTCGTGAAAGCAGTGATTATTTCCTTATTTTCCAATGGACACAGTTTATTAGTGGGTGTTCCGGGATTGGCAAAAACTTTGTTGGTTAGTACGATTTCTGAAGTGCTTGACCTTGATTTTAAGCGAATTCAATTTACTCCCGATCTTATGCCTTCTGATATTACGGGCTCTGAAATTCTCGATGAGGCAAGAAATTTTAAATTCACGAGAGGGCCTTTATTTGCCAATATCGTTCTGGCAGATGAGATTAATCGTACCCCACCCAAAACACAAGCGGCTTTACTGGAAGCGATGCAAGAGCGCTCAGTGACAGTCAGTGGTATCAGACACGCATTGCCAACGCCATTCTTTGTATTGGCAACGCAAAATCCAATTGAGCAGGAAGGAACTTATCCTTTGCCGGAAGCACAATTGGATCGCTTTATGTTTAATATCCCTTTGGATTATCCAACGTACGAAGAGGAAATTGCTGTGGTCAAAGGTACGACTTCCAATATTAAAGCAAAGCTTAATCATATTGTAACCGGTCAACAAATTCTTGGATTTCAGGAACTGATTCGTAAAATTCCTATTGCAGACAATGTGTTGGAATATGCGGTTAGCTTATCAACTAAAACAAGACCGGGTCGTGAAAAAGCCACTAAAATGGTCAACGATTATATTTCATGGGGTGCAGGGCCGCGTGCCTCGCAGTACCTCGTGCTCGGCGCAAAATGCCACGCAGCGATCTCTGGGAAATATTCTCCGGACATTGAAGATGTACAGGCAATAGCCAATTACGTGTTGCGTCACCGTATCGTTCGAAACTACCGAGCTGAAGCAGATGGTATTACAGAAGAAGCAATAATCAAGAGTTTGTTTTAAAGATATTTCACAGAAAAAGCTGCCTTCATTTGGGCAGCTTTTTTTTGTGCTGGTGTAGCGCCTATCTTATGTTCTTTTTCATATCTTTTACCTATTTTTGTAGCAATAAACGCACAAATGTTCCAACGGCTTTTTGAAATACCTTATTTCCAGAAGGAAAAATATCCTTTAGAGATTGCCCTTGCTAATTATGAAATGGGAGAATGGAAGTATTTTTCCACGCTCGAGTTCTGTGATTATATTGACAAAGCCGGTGTTTTTTTAAAAAGTCGGCACATCGCAAAAGGTGATGCCATTGCTTTAGTTGGAAAAGCAGGCAATCCATATTGGAATATGTTGGATTTAGCGGCATTAAAATCAGGTGTAATCGTCGTGCCAATTCTCTCAGGTGTTAGTGTGTTTCAGGCGGAATACATCTTGTCTGAATGCAACATTAAGCATTTGTTTTTTGCTTCCAAGGAAGATGAAATGCAATTTAGTGGTTTAAATACAAGATCATATTCTAGTTATTGTCTTAATTCCACTTTTTTTGACGATATTCCGGCACCTGACCGCAATACGCTCGACGAGATTGAACGGGTGGCCAATAGTGTATTAGCGACAGACCTTGCGACTATCATTTATACATCCGGCACAACAGGTGAGCCCAAAGGTGTCATGCTATCGCATCAAAATATACTCAGCAACATTCTTTCCATAATGCCGCTGATACCCAGTTTGCAATCCAAAGTTGTGTTGAGTTTTCTCCCTTTGAGTCATATTTTTGAACGTACAGTTACTTTTACGCATATGGCCATGGGATCTTCGATATATTACGCAGGTTCAATCGAAAAACTGGAAGAATGCTTCATTTCGGCAAGACCACAGTACTTTAGTGCGGTCCCCCGATTAGTGGAGAAAATGGTCGATAAAGTCATGGAAAGGCGGGCTAAGGCGGGATATATCGCTCGAAAACTGATTGATTGGGCAATGGAAGCGGGAGAAAATTTTGAAGGAGAATACAAAGAGAATGTCTGGCAATATATCAAGCGATTTCTGGCAGATATAACCGTATACCGTGCCTGGCGAAAAGCACTCGGAGGTCGGGTAGAAGGCGTGGTTGTAGGTGCTGCAGCTTTGCAGCCGAAACTGTCTCGGTTGTTTTCTGCTGCCGGAATTCCTATTCGGGAAGGGTACGGTTGTACTGAGACTTCACCGGTTATCGCCTTCAATCATTTTCATCCCGGGGGCTATTTGTATGGTTCAGTCGGAATGCCATTGCCTGGAGTAGAGGTTAAGATAGAGGAAGATTCAGAAATCAAAGGAGAAGGTGAAATTTTGGTGAAGGGGCCAAATGTGATGATGGGTTACTACAAAAAACCGGACCTTACTGCTGAAGTGATGACAACGGATGGTTGGTATCGGACTGGTGATATCGGACATTTTACAAATAAATGGTTTCTGAAAATTACTGACCGCAAGCGGGATATTTTTAAAATTTCTCAAGGGACCTACGTAGCTCCACAGGTCATAGAAAACCACTTAAAAACAGCCGTTCTCATAGATCAATGCATGGTTTGGGGTTTAGGTAAACCATACTTAGGTGCTTTGATAGTGCCCAATTTTAATCTATTGAGAGAATGGTGCAACCAGAACAAAATCCATTGGACCGCACCACAGTATATGGTTATTAATCCAAAAGTACAGCAACAATTTACCAAAATAATTGATGATTTGAATCAATCATTAAGCAAGCACGAAAAAGTTGAGCGCTTTTGTCTGCTACATGAAGAATGGAAAATTGAAAATGGAGAACTGACACCCACTATGAAAGTTAGGAGAAAAATAGTGTACGAAAAATACAAAAAGCAGTTGGAAGAATTATTTTAATTCCTTTGTTATTAAATATGAAAACTAAAAGAAGAAAGTTTTTCCATATTTAGCCAATTGTTTTTCTTGAAAACCATACATTTTAATTTAGTGATTGTAACGTTATAAAATTGAAAACATCGATATGCAAATAGCACTGTATCAATTTAATGCACATATTGGAAATTTCGAAGGCAATACCCAGAAAATGCTGAACGCCATTGAGGAAGCTAAGCAAAAAGGAGCCGATATTATTTGTTTCCCGGAATTGGCCACTTGCGGCTATCCGGCAAGCGATTTCCTCGAATTTGATGACTTTATTTTGCAGTGCGAAAATGCGGTAAACCGGCTTGCCAAAGCTGCAAAAGGGATCGCGGTGGCAGTAGGTTCGCCGACCCGGAATCCACGGATTGAAGGCAAAGATCTATACAACTCATGCTATTTTTTGGCAGATGGAGAGGTCAAACAAGTGCAGCACAAAGCACTGTTGCCTACCTATGATATTTTTGACGAATACAGATATTTTGAACCTGCCACAGAATTTAATATTGTAGAATACAAAGGAAAAAAAATTGCACTTTCTATCTGTGAAGATATATGGAATGTCGGAAATGAAAATCCATTGTATACCATTTGCCCGCTAGATGAAGTGATGAACCAGCAACCTGATTTCATTTTAAATGTTTCAGCATCTCCCTTCAATTATATGCACCGGGATTCGCGAAAAACTGCTTGCAAAGCCAATGTCGCGAGGTATAAAATTCCACTTTTCTATGTCAATCACGTTGGCGCGCAGACAGAATTGATCTTTGACGGTGGGTCGTTGGTGACAGCTCCTAATGGAAAAATTTACGATGAAATGCCCTACTTTGAAGAGGGTATGCGGATTTATAGTCTGGAAGAAGTGATAAAAGGCGAAAAAGAACATGTACAGGAGAAGGAGCCAATCCGCTTAATTCACGATGCATTAATCGTTGGAATCAGAGATTACTTTCAGAAATTAGGTCTTAAAAAAGCAATTTTGGGCCTTTCTGGCGGAATAGATTCCGCACTAACGGCAGCTTTAGCGGTGCGTGCTTTGGGTCCAAAAAATGTGAGAGGTATTCTGATGCCTTCCCAGTTTTCTTCTGATCATTCTGTAAATGACGCTCGGCAATTGGCGCAGAATCTGGGAATTCAATATGATCTTGTTCAAATATCTCCAACTTATGATAGTTACATGAAAGCCTTGGAGCCGCATTTTTTTGCTAAGCCATTTGACGTCACAGAAGAAAATCTGCAAGCCAGAATAAGAGGAACCATACTGATGGGATTCTCTAATAAATTTGGACATATATTACTCAATACAAGCAATAAAAGTGAGATGGCAGTCGGATATGGAACGCTGTATGGCGATATGTGTGGCGGATTAGCGGTATTGGGAGATGTGTACAAAACTCAGGTCTATCAATTGGCTGAATATATCAATCAAAATGAAATCGTTATTCCTGTAAACAGTATTCAAAAGCCACCTTCTGCTGAATTGAGACCGGGACAAAAAGACTCAGACAGCCTCCCGGATTATGACATTCTCGATAAAGTATTGTTTGAATATATCGAACAACGCCAGGGACCTAGAGAATTAATCAACATGGGATTGGATGAGGCATTGGTTCGTAGAATATTGCGTCTTGTCAACATAAATGAGTTCAAAAGGCACCAGTCTCCGCCGGTATTGAGGATTTCGCCCAAAGCTTTCGGTTCTGGCAGAAGAATGCCAATTGTTGCCAAATATCTATTGTAAATTATCGGGAAACAGCTCTTGAATTCCACCAGCGACTGATCGGGTATTTTACGCTTAAACTAATATTAAAGAAATCTCCGGAAGAGCTAAAAGTACCCGCGAATATTTTTTTATCGATTTGGTATTGAATGTTGGTTTCGGCTACTGTGCTGAAACCATAGTGGTATTGGGCACTCAATCCTGCTACTATTCCTTTTGCGAACAGTAATTCTAAGTGCATTCCCGCTTCTGCGAGGAAATAGTATTGCTGAAAATCGTAACGTATCGTGCCGGTATATTGATCAGAAAGTACCGGTGCTATTTTCCCAAACAGGCTGTCCCGCGACTGACTTCGATTAAAGACCGTCATCACTCCAATGCCAGGTTTTATGCGGATCTCCGGAATGCCATAATAGATGGGAATCGTCAATTGTAAACGCAAGGGTGTCATGATGGTCCGCATCGTAGGTAAGGAGTAAAAACCATCATCTCTGCGAAAACGGAAATCGCTGCTATATTGGGTAAAATAAATGCCGGTACCCACGTTGAACCAACGATTTAATTCTTGTTCAATAAACAGACCACTGAGGCCGTGCTGGAAGTTTCGTTTTTGATACAGTTCGTTTCCGCTGTCATTTAGTTGAAATATTTCATTTTTTGTGCCAATTTCAACACCAAAATAGGTGAAACGATGGAATTTGCCTTGCCCAAGACAAGGCTGTGACAGACATAGACCAATCAAAATAGTAGAAAGAAATAGCTTAATGTGGCACACTTTCATTGAATGAGCTGGGATTTAGAGCGAGTCAAATTTGTCTGAATTTTTCCCAGACTTGTCGGGCAAATTCATGCGTGAGTTGCTCGATATAATAGGCTCCAGCGGCTGGATCAGCTACCCGATCTATATAGCTTTCCATTTTTAATAAATGCTGTACATTTCTTGCAATTCTTCTTTGAAATGCAGTTTCACCAAGCAAATCTGCGGGCATCACGACCAGACAATCTACTCCACCCAAGGCAGCGGACAAGGCAATAGTAGTCGCTCTGATCATATTAGTGTTTTGGTTTTCATCGTAATCCTTTTCGCTGAAAGTTGCACTGATTGGTGGTATTTCCAGGTGCAAAATCTCGTATGCTTTTTGAACATGTAACCACACTAATTTTAATGCTCGGATGGCAGCAATCTGCTCAAAAAATCGCTTTCCAATGGCCAGGTGAAATCTGATATTTTTGTGAATATCAGGCAATGTGACACCAAGTTCACTCAGTTTGTCTATTATCAATACACCTTGCTGAATGGAATGCAGCAATTGATCTTGTACTACTGCTGCATTTGAGGCATTGACATTTAAAATTTGAAATCGCGGTAAATGAATATTGACCCAAATTAAAAGATCTTTTATTTTTAGCCATTGCGTGGAGCTGTCTTGCAGTGGAAAGGAGATTGAGCCATTTACTTTCTTTACATCATTGCCTCGGGTTTGTAGTATTTGCTGAAAAGTTATCGCAAATGATTGAATTTCATCAATTTCACTTGAATGAAAATTAAAATGGACATCGATAAGCGGCACTTCAATATCAAGAAATAATTGTTCAATTTCATGATCAGCCAACTTTCTTGAAATGCTCAATTCAAGTGCATCTGCTCCGCCAAGTAGGCATTCCAGGGCGACTTTATTGGCCACTTTGCAATCGTTGATTTCAATTTTTTCTGCTATGTGCCAATTGTTGTCGCTTCGCTGAGCAAGTGGTTCCGCAAACCCGATTTCTTCTCGTGTGTAGAATGGTTCCAGACTTAGATCTTCGTTGAGCTTCCATATCAAATCATGATAAGGTTTGCCTTTTAGATCTTTTTCGATTTGCGATTTCCAATTGGTTTTGGTTGTCGGGCTGAATTGTTCAAACATACAAAAATTTTTTATACGGATTCTTTTGCAAAGTTACATTTTAAGTTTCGATGTGCAATCCATTTCAGGAAAAAACAATCAATACCATATGCCGGAAAGCATTACTTTTTCAATTTGGTTTGAACTGAATTTATAGGGCAAGTAGGCAAGGGAAGGTATTTTTTTTGTCACCATCAGATTGGCAATTTTCCCTGGCACTATACTTCCGTATTTTTCGCTGATCTCCATTGCTGCGGCTCCGTTAAGTGTTGCTGCGTTGATCGCTTCTTCCGGTGTCATCCTGAGTTTTATACAAGCAAGTGAAAGTACAAAATTCATGTTTCCGCCCGGGCTGCTTCCCGGATTGTAATCGGAAGCCAACGCGATAGGGACAACTGCAGTTATTAATTTTCTCGCCGGTGGAAAATTTGGGTCATTGATAAAAAAAGGTGCGGTTGGCAATAAAGTTGCAATGGTTGTACTTTTTGCTAATACTTCAATTTCATTTTCTGACATTACTTCGAGGTGATCAACGGAGACCGCGTTGTGTTTGATACTAGTTTCAATTCCGCCAATAGAATTAAATTGATTGGTGTGTATTTTGGCTTTCAAACCATATTTTGCTCCTGCTTCAATAATTCTGCCGGTTTCTTCAGCTGAGAATGCTACTTTTTCGCAAAAAACGTCAATATAATCTGCCAGGCCTTCTGCTGCTATTGAAGGAAGCATTTTATCAATGATCAACTTCAGATAACTTTCGTGATCCTGCTTATACGCCGTCGGAAATGTATGTGCTCCAAGAAAGGTAGCTTTGATAGGAATGGGGAGATTTTCTTTCAGCTTTCTGATTACGCGCAACATTTTTAATTCAGCAGCTTCGCTCAAACCATAGCCGCTTTTTATTTCAAGTGCTCCGGTACCACTTGCGATAACTTCAAAAATTCTTTCATAAGCATTGTCATATAATTCAGATTCATCAGCATGGGCCAATTTTTCTGCAGAATTCAATATGCCACCGCCCCTGCGTGCTATTTCTTCGTAAGGAATACCCTTTATTTTATCAACAAATTCCATTTCCCGGCTCCCTGCAAATACAATGTGGCTATGCGAATCACACCATGATGGCAGCACAAATCTTCCAGTGGCATCGTAGCTGTTGTTTATTTGTTCGGGACAAGTGCTCATCTCCCCAAAGCCAACTATCTTTCCTTCTGAAATTTGCAGCCATGCATTTTCGATCAAATTAATTTCAGACATCTCCGCTCCTTTCAGAACTTTCTTATTGTTTGTGCCGGCTACTAGTCCTTTAATATTGTAGAGTAACATATTAGTTATTTTCAATGATCAATGATTAATGATCAATATTTAAATAATTATCAATTATCGTTGATCTAAATTTTCTCTGATTTTTGCAAAATTAAAGAAAATTCATTGGAGTTCCTTGGCTGTTAAGCAAAATCCTAAAAAGATGCATCTTATTCCACCCATCGAACCAAATTGCCTTAACTTAGCATTCCTATTTACTATATTTGATTGATCATTGATCATTGATAATTATTATTTAATCATTATTTTTCTTATGTTTGTTTTTGAATTGACTGATGCCGATCCCCCCGGTGTTTTGTATTTGCCCGATTTTCTTACGATCTTATTGGCATAATTTTGGCATTCTATCAAAGTTATGGAGATTTTTTGTGTTGATTTTCAGCACTGATATTGTCGATAAATGATTTTTGTAAGTATTTTTTCGCAGCTTATAGTTGACTGATAAACTATTATAAATATAAGTTTATTCAATGTAAATATACTTAGTAATGTTAAGTAATTGGACAAAATTCATTAATTTTCCTAGTACTCTTTTAAAAGCGAGTCAAAATGTGATTCACATGAATAAACGTTTATTTTTTCTATTTTTTTTTCCTGTGTTTTTATCCTGTACAAATATGCTTGCCCAGGGAAGGTTTTTTACGCAGGATACAATAATATTGAGGTTAAATAACTGTAATGGCAATTTTGATATTTGCTTTGCAGGAATCAATTCCGGTAGTTCACCCAGTCTTGGAGTTGTAGTTGATGGCGTAAAATTGAACAGACCCTACAGTGGATGCGGTACTGACACAGTAGCACTCTACTCAGTGCAAAATATGGATGCTGCTTTTGGTCCATATCGTCTAGATTCCCTGACCATAGGTACAAAAAAATATTCCAATATTATTTTCGCCGATGCCATCGTACTTACAGACTCACTTAATAAATGGGATCCTGTGGCCAAGTGGGCCTATGATAGTCAATTTAAAAATATCATCGGCAAACCAAAATTAAAATACTCCGCACTTCATTACTCAACGGTGAGCACTTCTTTATCCAATAAGCTGGGTTTGAACACCGCATTCGTACCTAAAGGTTTAAAATTAAGGTTTACCAAAGGCTCGCATAAGGTTGTAGTTTCAGATGGTGTACCTTTGGTTAAAGATTCAGTAATAATTATTGTCGGTTGTTCACAGCGTAATTATGTAACTAAATCACTGAAGGTTGGCGAAACAATCAAACACTGCAATGATCTGACTCAATTGCCCGGGAAAAGAATTTTGAGTAATGTGGCTTTGAGTGCTTTAATTAAAATTAATGCTGAATTTTCAAAAGTTAAAGGTGACAGCTGTATTGAGATTCGCGGTTTGAAAGTTGGAAAAGATACTTTCACCTATGTATTGAGGGGAAGAGGAGGAATTGACGATACCACTACCATTTATGTGAATGTAAGCAGCAATGAAGGAGTAGGCGGAAAGCATGTAGTTAATCAATCAGTGAAAGTTGGCAATTCAATTAACTATTGTATCAATA
The DNA here is from genome assembly GCA_049316985.1 of Saprospiraceae bacterium. Taxonomy (GTDB): domain Bacteria; phylum Bacteroidota; class Bacteroidia; order Chitinophagales; family Saprospiraceae; genus CANHEE01. The sequence goes on from JBMOJB010000015.1 coordinate 33,073, forward strand.
CCGATGCGTTGCTTCCCAAACCCACCGATCAGATTGTAGATGTTGTCAATTATTGCATCGGATCCTCCGGCAAAATTGCAAGTGTAACATTTGGAAATAAAGAAAAGTGCTTAAAAATTGATGGTGTAAAAGCAGGGAGAGATTCTGTATGTATTGTTATCACCAGCAGCGAAAATAAAAGCGACACAACAATAATCTATATCCTTGTAACAGAGGATTGCAGAGAATTGATTAAAGAAAGCCGAATTGTGGTACAAATCACTGATTGTAAGGAGAAAGGGGAGATTTGTATTCCCGATTTCAGAATAGTAGATACTTCGCGCTATACTTTTTTAGCTAATGGCGCTATCTATCAAGGATTCATCAATCCGTGTAACAGGCAGGAAATTGCAGGAATCAGCTACCAAAACCTGTACGATGAAAAAACAGGTAAAATTCTGCCGTTTCCTTTTACTGTCCAATCCTGGGGAGTGAATGGAACAACTTTTCCTCCATTGGGTGAAAGTGGCATAGTAGTGCGTTCACTCTCTGAAATAGTAGACGTACTCAACAAGTGGAATCCGGAAGGCAAGTGGAAGCTGGATACTTTGAATAGGTTTTTCAGCGGTGGAGATACAAAAAATAGTTACAATAACCTGTATATCGTGAATAATGTTGGTTTTTCGGAACACTACGCTCTGTTCAGTTCTTCCACTACTTTTAATGGGATATCCTTCAGGTTTGACAAAGGAGTACACACATTTGCCATAGTTGATAAAGCAAATGGCTGTCGGGATGATGTATCAGTGCTGGTCAGTTGCGCCAGCAATAAAGTTATTGCAAAAGATATCTTTGTCGGCAAAGTGGATTCAATTTGTATTGATTTGACTACACTTCCGGGGACAAAAATTAATATCAGCAATAAACCCAAAGCAGGAAAAAATGCTGATTTTGCACCCTCAGCGGATAAAAAATGTATCATTTACCAGGGTAAAAAACCAGGAAAAGATACGCTGGTTGTCGTTGCATGCGATGAAAATAATATCTGTGACACCACTACTTTGATTGTTAGTGTGCGTGCAGGGGTGTCGAGCCGAATTGTGTTCGATACTATTCTTACACAGGCCACCAAAATATTTTGTATAGACACATCTTTTGCAGGAGGCAAAATAAGTTCAGTAGCCAACACGTCCAATCAGGCAGGCACTTCGGTTAATTTCCTGGTAGACACCAATAAGTATTGTGTTCAATACACCGGAACTAATACTTCCGGAACTGACACGGCAAGAATTATTATCTGTGATGTTAATAATTTCTGCGATACCACCACTTTTTACATTACCGTAAAGAATCGCAAACCGGCCATATTCGAATTGCGAGATACAATCCCATTATTCAATACACGAACATTCTGTTTGCCTAAAGATAAATTTGGCATCAATCTAAGTACCCCAATTTCAGTTAAAAATATTTGTGAAAAAGCGGGTGCACAGAAAGTTTCGTTTGTAATTCAACCTAATGTAAATTGTATTGGTCCCAATTTCTTTGTTTACGCAGTAACATATACAGGGAAAGCAATAGGAATTGATACGGCTTGTATTGAAGTCACCAATTCACTCGGCAAAAAAGATACCATTCGTTTGATTGTTACGGTGACACCGAGAGAGTCTCACGCACTAAAAGATACTATCGAAACAACGGACAAAGGACTTCTGCTTTGCCTGGATTTCAAACAAAGCAACCTGCTTGCAGCAGTTGACACTGCTTACAATAATTGTCCGGCATTGTCTGGTTCTCATGCGAATATACAAGTAGTCCGAAGTGCTACCTGCAAAAGCGGATGGGCGATCAGATATGATGGAATTGCTGCAGGTACCGATGCTGCTTGTGTAGTACTTCGTGATAAATTGGGTAATGCAGATACAGTTTCTGTAGAAATAAAGGTTAATCAAAAAGTTTACCCGACCATCACATTGCGAGACACTATATTATCCTTTCAAACCAAATCTTTTTGTCTCGATACCAGTAATCTCCAACTGAAAGGAAAAATAGATTCAATCTGGAATACTTGCCCGGTATCTTCTGGCAATGAGGTGGTGTTTAGTATTGACAAGAACAAAGGTTGTACAACAGCAAGCGGCGCTAAAGGAATCGCCGTGGTATATACCGGTGCTGAACGGGGACGAGATACCGCATGTTATGTTATCCGAGATTCTAAAGGTGGCATATACAATGTCACATTTATCGTCACCGTAAAACCACCGAGTCCAAGTGTATTGAGCGATATACTTGAAGAAGGCAAAAAGTTGATCTTATGTCCTGATACTACACAACTGGTTGGAAAAATTGTGTCAGTTATAAATATTTGCCCTGCAAAAAGCGGCGTACACGCAAAGTTCAGCATTAATCCGCAAACCAATTGTGTTGAGATTGAGGGTTTAAAAACGGGTAGAGATTCGGCATGTATTGTCGTATGCAGTGAATTTAATGTGTGCGATACCACTTACTTATACATACAGGTAGTGCCTCCGGTAAATCCTGTTATTCTAATTGCCATTGATGATGCTGATTCGACGATTTATGCGCAGGCCGTAATAATTCCGGTTGTTAAGAATGATATATTCAATAAAAGTGATTCAGCTAAGATTGTACTTCAAATCGTAAACGGAAAGGGCCCCAAACATGGGGTTGTATTTGTGAATGCGGGTAATCGAGTAATTACATATATTCCTGATCCTAATTTTAAATTCTGCGGAGTCGATACATTTGAATATTATATTGCAATTGGACAGAAGACGGATACAGCTAAAGTGTTTGTGCGGATTAAATGTCCGCCAGATAATAAAGGCCCATTCAAGGTACACAATGCTTTCTCGCCAAATGGCGATGGTATAAATGATGTCTTCAACATCACAGGATTGGATAATTTTACGGAAAATGAGGTTGTTGTTTACAATCGATGGGGCAATCAGGTGTTCAGTAAAAAGAATTATGACAATTCGTGGGACGGAACCTGGGAAGGAAATCCACTGCCGGATGGGACCTATTATTATGTGGTTTCACTAAAAGAAGCTAACAGTACAAAACTTGAAGCGGGTTATCTTGAATTGCGCCGGTAGGTGCAGGGGATTTGACAGACTGCGTTTCCAGTAATACTCGTGGTCAACTAAATCTAACAGGACGTATCATTTAAAAGGAACGATATTTGAATGCTTACTAGTTAAGCGATATTTTTAAAACTGAAATTTCATACACTTAAAATATTCTTTGCAACATGAAGAAGATTTTTTCATTCATTGTGGCATCGCTTATATTGGCGAATGTCTACGGTCAGCAGGACCCTCTATTCACTAAATACATGTTTAATTCACTGGTGATGAATCCTGCCTATGCGGGTTCTGAAGGGTATCTATCCATGGGATTGCTACATCGGTCGCAATGGTTTGGATTAAAAGGCGGACCGCAGAGTCAGACTTTGACTTTACATACTCCAATGAAAAATGAAAGAGTAGGTTTGGGCGGATCAATAATTAACGACGCTTTAGGCGCTACAAATACATTTACAGGTAATATTTGTTATGCCTACCGCATTCCAATGAAATCCTGGATGTTGTCTGTTGGTTTACAAGGTGGTGCACAATATTATAATTTTGATGCCACTAAGGTCACCACGGCAAGTCCTGATGTAGTATTTAATTCTTATTCCAAACTGCGACCTAATTTTGGTGGTGGAGTGTACTTGAAAAAAGAAAGAAAGTACTATATGGGTATCGGGGTGCCACATTTAATTGAATGGAATCTTCGCGAGCGGACGAGTGGCCCAAGAGATACGTTGGCCAAAGAGTTTAGACACTACTTTTTTACCGCAGGTGCTGCATTTCCAATCAATGGCGACCAATTGATATTTAAGCCATCCTTGATGGTTCGAAATACCGGGCTTTTCAATAAGTTCAACAAGTCAGCTTATTACAAAGGTTATCTGGCGTCCACTTCATTTGATATTGACCTTTCATTATTTTTCTACCAGGCGCTTTGGTTGGGAGGTTCGTATCGTTCATCATTGGAGCAATTCAGTGGAAAAAGCTCCTTTGCTTCTGTTAATGCCTGGGGAGCTTATTACCTGAAAAACGGTATGCGAGTAGGACTTTCTTATGACTATAACCTAACTGTGCTTCAAAGAGCTACTGCCGGATCATTTGAATTATTTCTAGGTTATGATTTTGATTATAGAGTTAAAAAAGTAGTAACACCGAGGTATTTTTAAGTATCGCAAAAAATTATAAGGGCGACGCATTCCAATCTATATTATTTGGCAGCATATTTGATATATATTGTTTAATTGAAATATATTTATTTGTGAATGACAAGTTTTAGAAAAAATCAGTCTTTTCAAGAACTGGTTTTTTCCTTGTTTTAAATTTTGAGATATGAAGTTCAAAGGAATTATTACTTTGACGCTGATATTTGCTCTCGCCAGCGCGAGTATTGCACAGACAGGAAAATTGAAAAGAGCCAAGCAATACATGAAAGACCTGTCTTACATGCCTGCAATCGTTCTTTTAAACCAAATACTTGAAAAAGAAGGCAATCCTGATGCAAAAATTGCAATAGCAGAATGCTATCGCAAAGTCAATGATTGGGAAAATGCCGAATACTGGTACGCCCAAGTCGTGCGCAACGCGCAAGTTGATCCCCTTCAGAAATTATATTATGGCGAATCGTTGCAACGCAATGGGAAATGTGATCTGGCAAAAGACTGGTATGCCCAGTTTACGCAGGCATCACCCAACGATATTCGCGGACAATATCTAAGCAAAGCATGTGATTATGAAAATGAGTTGCTTACCAAGAATGCAGCTATTTACAATGTAAAGCGCATGGATTTCAACTCTCCGCTCGACGATTACAGCCCTGCCATCTTCAAAGACCAGGTCGTTTTTACGTCCGACAGAGCTAAAGGCACAGCGATAAAAAGAGATCACACCTGGACAGGTAATCCGTTCAATGAACTCTTTGTTGTAGATGCTAAGAAAAATGGCCCACCTACGGACTATAAGTTTACTTATGGGAAACCCGGAAAATTTTCAGCTAAACTGAATACAAAATACCATGATGCAGCTGTATCGTTTTCACCTGATTACAGTGAAATATTCTTTACCAGAAACAATTACCTGTCCGGGAAAACGGGTCGGGATGATGAAGGTTTTATTCTCCTTAAAGTTTATACAGCAAAAGCGAGTGGAGTAGGAGCATGGACGGAAGTTGCCGAATTGCCATTCAATAGTGATGAATACAATGTGGCACATCCGGCGATTAGTCCCGATGGCAATAAAATCTATTTCTCTTCAAACATGCCCGGTGGCTTTGGAGGAATGGATTTGTACGTTTCTGAGAAAGATGGCGGCAAATGGGGCCCTCCGGTCAATCTCGGTCCAAGAATTAATACAGAAGGACTGGAAGTTTTTCCCTATGTGGATAAATCCGGTAAATTATTTTTCTCTTCAGATGGTCATATTGGATTAGGTGGTTTGGATATCTACTATATGGATCCAAAAGAAAATAGTGAGTGGGGCGAAGTTATCAATGCAGGATTTCCGCTCAATAGTAAACACGACGATTTTGGTGTATCTACGGTTGAAGATGGCAAATTTGGCTATTTTAGCTCTGACCGACCTGGTGGTTCTGGTAGAGATGATATTTATAGCTTTCATAAAATGTCAGTTCCCGCAACAATATTTGTTTTTGATGCTTTCACAAAATTGCCGGTGGAAAATGCAGAAGTCATTGATAGTTGTACTGGCGTAACTTATCGAACGGGTAAAGACGGTGTGGTTAAGTTGGACATGAGGCTCGATGCTTGTTGTTCGTTCCAGGCAGCGGCAGATGGATATGTCGATAATTCAGCGGAAGCATGTTCCAAAGATCAGGTAGAAAGTGTAAAGGTTGAAATACCGCTCAGTATGGTTCATCGTTATGCGCTAAGTGGAGTTGTATTTGACCATGTTAAAAATTTGCCGCTTGAAGGAGCGTTAGTTACAGTATCAAATACCTGTGGAAAAAAAGATACAGTTCTGATTACAAATGCAGATGGTCGATTTGAAATGCCCTTAGATAGAGAATGTTGCTACAAAGCAAAAGCTTCTTTTAAGGATTATATCAGTAGCTCCAAGGATAGCATTTGCACTGCAGGGATCAATGTTGATTCCACATTTCGACCTGAAATCTACATTCAACCGATCATGTTTCAGCCCGATGTACCTGTAGTTGCAGACAAGAGTCAAAGTAAAGGTAAGAATGATATTGCTGCCAATTCTAAAGGAGATGATAATACCGGAAAATCTGAATCTGGCGGAAAGCGTAAAAAGGATAAGAATAAAGATAAAACCAAGGACAAAGGGAAAGATCTGGCCGATGCTAATGCTAAAGATCAGATTACTGATGAAACCATATTTACGGGCGATAAAGCGCCTTATGGCGACAAAGTTGGTCCTTATGTCTGGAATCCCAAAACTGGCTTATACGAAGGCAAGGGTGGAAAACCTGCCGCGGGATCTTATAAGGATTACGTTTTTGAAAATGGGAATGTAGTAAAATCTTCGGTATTTGTACCGGGTCCTGTTCAAACACCAAATATGCCAACGAAGTATTTACTTCACATCTATTATGACTTCGACCAATCCTTCCTCAGAGAAGAAGCGGTACCTGAACTGGAGAAATTATTTACTTTGCTGAAAGACAATCCAACTTATGTCATTGAATTGGGTTCGCATACCGACTCGAGAGGATCAAATGCATATAACAAACGTTTATCTCAAAGAAGAGCTGACGTAGTGGTAAAATGGTTGGTAAAAAATGGTATTGAAAAGGATCGATTGGTGCCAATTGGATACGGTGAGTTGGCAAATGTAAACAACTGCAAAGATTTCATCCCATGTTCCGAACAAGAACACCAGATGAACCGCAGAACTGAATTCCGAATTCTGGGTTGCAAAGGTTGTACGGATAATCCAATCATTTCTAATCCTAATGAAAATACAAAGGTAGATAAGTGTATCGGATGTCCATTTTAACAATTTTTTAGCAAGTGATCGGAGTACAACCTAATAATTCTTAGGTTCCTGTCAGAATAGGTTACCTGAAATCCTGGAAGAATGTGATTGTATCACGCTTCCAGGATTTTTTAATTGAAGTTGTACCAGAGCTGGATTAGTTAATACGAGTACAATCTCTTAAAAAAATATTAATACTAATAAAATAAATTAATATATTAAATAAAATATATCAACTACAAGTGACTGATATGCAACAGATTACTATTTTTTATTTAAAGTAATATGGCCATTTAAGGTCTGTTTTTAACGCTAATTTTTTTTTAAAATCAAATATATTAAACTAATTATTATTCTAAAAATACCATATTTGGGGTATATGCGACATTTGAAAAGCACCTAACTTTGTCCTGTTAATGAGTAGAAAATAGTTGTTTCTACTCGACACACGAATCAAATTTACCTGGTAAAGCGCTTCAACAACGCTTTATTTTTTAAAACTTACACAGATTATCGTTTTCAAACAGAAAACCCATCAACCGACGAGTAACTGTTGATCTGTAGAAAGCTTTAGTTCGTTCAAATGAAATTTTCATGAACATGAAACAAATCAACCCAGATTGTTTCCTTCGTATTTGTTTATTGATACTACTACTTGTAGTGTCCGGCCTATCTTCAGGATACATAGTGTCTACATTGAGTTTTGTATTACTTTCTTATATATGTATCGTTTCTATTTTTGATAAAAAATTATTGTCAGTTTCAGGAAGTTCTTCAGTATTAAAAAAAATCTATTTTTTGAAGGCTGGACGCTTAAGATGACATTTTTTTTACAGCGATTTACACAGAACATTCAAAACGATAAGTAAATATTAGTTGACTTACACATAAAGATATTGTTGAGAATTATTTTGACCATCAACATTTATAAACTTAATTTTTTTTTTAAACCTAACAACAAATTAATTATTTTCTTATGAAAAAGACGAATTTTACCTTCCTTAAAGGAATTGCGTTATCAGTATTTATGGTACTGGGTTTCGCAAGTGCTAATGCACAGGGAGCTTTGGCTTGTCAAGATCACATTAACGCTTCGCTTGATGCGGCGTGTCAAGTGAATCTTGCAACCGTTGTTTCTCAAGCAAATGGCGCATCTATTGTTATCAAAGACGGTAACGTTGTTATAGCTCCTATCGCGGGAGTTAGCTACGGAACTCCTAACGTAACAATTAACAAAATTTACACTTACGAAATTGTGAGTGGCCTTAACAAATGCTGGGGTACTATCAAGTTCGAAGACAAATTGGTTCCGGTAATCAATTGCCCAGCTCCTATTACAGTAGCTTGTAATGCTAACGTTGGATTCAACACTACAGAGCAAGAAATTATCTTCTCTGGAACTGCTGGTTCTAACCAAATCTTAAACACAGCATATTTGGCGTTGAATGCACCAA
>JBMOJB010000016.1:0-41016 GCA_049316985.1 Saprospiraceae bacterium
CTTCGTTCTTTTTTATAATTGATTCTAGAAATGTTAGGTATGTATTTTGAGATTTAATGATATTTCTGAGCTGCGCTCTTCTTATTTGAACTTCGTTCAAAATTACAATGGAACTTCGTTCTTTTTTATAATTGATTCTAGAAATGTTAGGTATGTATTTTGAGATTTGATGATATTTCTGAGCTGCACTCTTCTTCTTTGAACTTCGTTCAAAATTACTGTGGAACTTCGTTCTATTTAATAACTTATTCTCGAAATGTTAAGTATGTATTTTGAGATTTGATGCTGTTTATTGAGTTTCACTTTTTACAAGGCTAAATACTTTGGCCGCATTATATAATTGAAAAACATGTCATGCGAAGCAAAATGATGCGAAGCATCCTAAATATCATCAAATTTTCAAATCATCAAATCTTCAAATTAGTTTACCGATTTTCTGCCAATGGAATTGTAGTAGAATCCTTCTGATTCCATGATATGGAGATCGTATAAATTTCGACCGTCAAAAATTACCGGTTGTTTGAGTAGTTTGCGGAGTACATCAAAACTTGGGGTGCGGAAAACATTCCATTCGGTAGCGATAATCAGTGCATCTGCGTCAACAAGCACTTCATATTGGTCCTGGCAAAATTCAATTCGGTTTCCAAAAATTGCTTTAACATTGGAGATTGCTTCCGGATCGAAAGCTTTAATTGCAGCCCCTGCATCCAACAATTCTTCAATAATAGTCAATGCCGGCGCCTCTCTTATGTCATCCGTATTGGGTTTGAATGCCAATCCCCAGATGGCAAAAGTTCTTCCCTTTAGTTCACCTTTGTAAAAATCGCTAACTTTAGTAAATATTCTGCTCTTTTGTTTTTCATTTACTTTCATGACAGATTTCAAAATCTGAAAATCATAGCCGTTTTCCTCGGCTGTTTTGGCCAGAGCCTGAACATCTTTAGGAAAACAGGATCCACCATAACCTATTCCCGGAAACAAAAAGCGTTTGCCGATTCGGTTGTCACTGCCCATTCCAATTCTGACTTTATCAACATCAGCACCCATTGCTTCACACAAGTTGGCAATTTCATTCATAAATGAGATCCTTGTTGCCAGATATGAATTGGCCGCATATTTCGTCATTTCTGCCGAACGTTCGTCCATAATATATATCGGGTTTCCCTGTCTCACAAAAGGCTCGTACAATTGCTTCATTTTATTGGCCGCTCTTTCTGAGCTTGTTCCGATAACTACCCGATCCGGCTTCATAAAATCCTCGACGGCCACTCCTTCGCGCAGAAATTCCGGGTTGGATACTACATCAAACAAATCTGCCGCTTTTTCATGAGTAGTAAATCTTTTATCAAGTTCCTTTCTGATTTCCTGTGCCACTTTTTCTGAAGTGCCGACAGGAACGGTACTTTTATCTACGATAACTTTATTGGTTTCAATAATTTTACCCAGATCTTTCGCCACACCCAAAATATAGCTCAGGTCGGCAGATCCATCTTCCCCCGGAGGAGTAGGTAAAGCTAAGAATATAATCTCAGCCATATCAACAGCTTCTTTCAAATCCGTCGTAAAATGCAATCTACCTTGCTTTTTATTTCGTTGAAACAACAATTCCAGACCCGGCTCAAAAATTGGAACCACACCTTGAATCATATTTTCTACTTTTTTCTTGTCTATATCGACACAAATGACATTATTTCCGGTTTCGGCAAAACAAGTTCCCGTCACCAAACCTACATACCCTGTCCCAATTACCGCTATATTCATAATTTTATTGTCCTGATTTCCTGCGTTTTTAGCAGTTTGAAATTTTTAAAATGGCTTCGCCGTTAATAAATCAGCGGGATTTATTAAAATTGACAAAATTTAATTCCGAAAAAGATAAAAAATATTCGTGTAGCGCACTTTTGTTTGGCATTACACAAAAACATTGCATCATTGCTGATGTTTTGGTTTAGTTTTTTCTGTTTTTCATGCTTTTTTTTGAATTTACACTTTAATCAGTTGTTGTTTGTCGATACTGATCTGCAAATTAAAACCCAGGTGCTCGAGTTCGACCAATATCCTGTTTTTGCCTTCAATTTCCACCATTTTGCCTCTAATTCCAGCCAGATTACCTTGAGCGATTTCAACTGCATCTCCTTCATAGAACGTATATTTCTCGACCGTCAGTTCTACATCTTCTCCTACTATTCGTCGCATCAGGTTGAACTCGATATCCGGTATTGGGAAAATGTCTTTGGCAAACCGCACGAAACCTACCACAAATTCCGTTTCCAACACCTTGATATAGTCCTCTTTATTAATATTTACAAAAGCATAGCAACTAATCAAGGGCAGTTCCGAGACGATTCGTTTTGTTCCATGCTTTCGGTATCTTTTTTGCAACGGCAAATAGCAATCAATTTGCTTTTGCCTGAGCAATCGTATTACAATCTTCTCGGATTTATAGCGAGTGTGGATTGCATACCAATGTGGAATTATATCATCAATCAAAACAGAAAACCATATTTAGTTAAACTATCATTTTTACAAGCGCCAATAAGTCAGGTGCTTCTCAAACTCGCTTTTATCAAAAAAACCTTTCACGTCTATTAAAAGGGGATCGGAATTCATCATTGATTTGAAATCATTAACCGTCAATTTTTTAAAATCTTGATGTGCTACCGCAACCACAACCGCATCATAATCATCACCACGATTTTCTTTTAGCTCGATCTTATATTCGTACATTACTTCAGCTTCATTGGCAAAAGGATCAACTACTTCAACCGAGACAGAATAGCCTTCAATTTCACGTATGAGGTCCGCTACTTTTGAATTTCTTATATCTGACACATCCTCTTTAAAAGTAATTCCCATCACAAGTACCTTTGCTTCTTTTGGGTTTTTACCTTTAGCGATTAAAGTTTGAACCAGTTTTTTGGCTATCCAGGCTGGCATCTGATCATTGATCCTCCTTCCGGACCGTATAACCTGCGGATCATGACCAAGCTCAACTGCCTTGTGCATCAGATAATAAGGATCGACCCCTATACAATGCCCCCCGACTAGACCAGGATACAGTTTTACGAAGTTCCATTTTGTCCCGGCGGCATCTATCACTTCTTTTGTGTCTATACCGGCTTTATCAAATATCATTGCCAGTTCATTCATTAGAGAAATATTGATATCGCGCTGTGTATTTTCTATCACTTTGGCCGCTTCAGCCACCTTAATACAAGAAGCTTTATAGACTCCGGCTTCAATGATATGACCATATACTTTTGCTATTTCATCGCATGCTTCAATATCAGATCCGGAGACTATCTTCAGGATTTTGGTCAAGGTTCTTACTTTATCGCCCGGCACAATTCGCTCCGGTGAGTAACCCAATTTGAAATCCCCCAATTTCATTCCTGTTTCGTTTTCAAGTATAGGTAGGCAATCCTCTTCTGTACATCCCGGATATACAGTAGATTCATAAACAACATAATCGCCTTTTTTAAGACCGTAGGCCACACTTTTCGATGCTGAAATTAAAGGACGAAGATTTGGCACTTTGTGATCGTCAATATCAGTTGGCACTGCGACAATAAAAAAATGCGCACTTTTCAAATCCTCTTTATCGGACGAGAATAGTATATCAGTATTTTCAAATGCTGATTTATCCAATTCATTTGAAGGATCAATATGTTGCTTCATCAAATCAACCCGGGCGGTATTGATATCGTATCCAATCACGCTGAAATGTTTCGCAAATTCGAGTGCAATCGGCAAACCTACATATCCCAGACCAATTACTGCAATTTTCTTTTCTTTCTTTATTAGTTCCTGATACATTATTAATAAATCTAAGTCAATCTTAAAAATCAACGCTCTACAATTAAATTATCTTACTTTACGTCTTCTCCAGTTTCTGAATCATTCCATTGCTAAACAGATATCGTTCATTTGTATCCCGACAAATTGCCAGCCCCTCTGAATTGAATTCCAGCCGATTGCCGAATTCACTGACCCACCCAATTTGTTTTGAAGGATTGCCAACGACCAATGCATAAGGTAAAACAGTTTTCACTACTACTGCGCCAGCGCCAATCATTGCATAACGACCTATTTTATTTCCGCACACAATAGTAGCATTTGCGCCGATTGATGCACCTTTTTCAACTAGTGTTGGAGCAAACTGATCTTTTCGGTTCACCGCGCTCCTGGGATTAATTACATTTGTGAAAACCATTGAAGGCCCAAGAAAAACGTCATCTTCACAAATTACGCCAGTATAGATAGACACATTGTTTTGCACTTTTACATTTTTGCCCAAAATCACTTTGGGAGAAACGACTACATTTTGTCCCAGACTGCAATTTTCACCGATTATGCAATCAGGCATTACATGGCAAAAGTGCCATATTTTAGTACCTTTTCCGATGCTACAGCCTTTATCAATAATAGCCGTTTCGTGAGCAAAAAATTCCATTCTTCTAAGTTAAATTTAATACCGTTTCGTAGCTATTTTGACCAAAGCAATAAAAATGAATTCTTCTCCTTCTCTTTATAATTTTCCTGAAATTCGCTTTCAGAGAAAATTACAAATCTGACTTTTCTGCAGATCAGATTTTCGACTTTCCCTACAAGTTCATTAAGGTATACCCTGTCAATATTTCCTACAAAAATCAAATCTATCACATTGCTGTCAAGTCCTTTTGCAAATCCACCGGTAAGAAAAACCTCTTCGACTTCTCCCAATCTTTCAATGACATTTTCTATAATCTGATCCAGCCCTACATATTTTTTAATGATATTATGTATGTCTTTGAATAAAGGATGATTCTTATTTGCTTGAAACTTCTTTTTATTTCCATCTAAAAAAGAGGAAAGCATGCCCGCTTCTTCGAGGCGGTTGAGTTCTAGTCTAATAGCATTTGTGGACTCCCCAAATTCAGCTTCCAGATTTCGCAGGTAGTCTGTAGTGCTGCTGTTCAGAAAAAATTTCAGCAGCAGTTTAACTCGGGTTTTAGATGATATTAATGTTTCTAACATTTGCTGAATTTATACATCATAATTTAATACTGGTGCCAACCAGCGTTCCGCTTCTTCTAAGCCCATGCCTTTTCTTTGTGCATAATCCTCTATCTGGTCTTTTGAAATAGATCCAAGCCCAAAGTATTTACTATCAGGATGACTAAAATACCATCCACTAACAGCTGCAGCAGGGTACATGGCGTAGCTTTCAGTCAACCGAATTCCTGTATTGGCTTCAACATTTAAAATCTCAAACAAAGTCCTTTTCTCCGTATGATCCGGACATGCCGGATAACCGGGTGCCGGCCGAATCCCCTGATAATCCTCCTCGATCAACGCCCGGTAGTACGACTCGGATTTCTGTTCTTGTGCCAAATCTTTTTCATAAGACCAGAACTCCTTTCTTGTTCTTTCGTGCAAACACTCTGCAAATGCTTCAGCAAATCGATCTGCCAAAGCTTTCAGCATAATTGCTGAATAGTCATCGTGCTCCTTTTCAAATTTTTCAACATGAGGCTCAATCCCAAATCCAGCAGCACAGGCAAACGCACCGATAAAATCATCCCCCTTTTGAGAGATGAAATCGGAAAGACAATAATTGGGCTGGCCCGGCGCTTTTTCGTTTTGCTGTCGTAAATGGTACAAAATGACCTCTTTCCCATCCGGGGTTTGTACCAATATGTCATCATTATTTACCTGTTTCGCAGGAAAAATGCCTATCACACCATTAGCACTGATCCATTTTTCAGCAATCATCCGATCCAGCATTTTTTGCGCATCATCAAAAAGACGTTTCGCTTCAACGCCCACTACCTCATCTGTGAGGATTGCGGGATATTTTCCGGCCAGCTGCCATGACTGAAAAAAAGGTGTCCAATCGATGTAATTTCGCAATTTCTCCAGATCATAATCTGGAAAGACTTTTATTCCTTGTAAAAGGGGTACTGGTGCTGTATAATTGAGAAAATTTACTTGAGTTTTGTTGGCACGAGCCTGCTTGATAGTCAGGTATTTCTTGGCGGATTTTCTGCTGCCTCTCAAAATTCGCACTTTTTCATACTCATTTTTCAGGTCAATAATATAATTGGAGCGTTGATTTTCATCTTCTGAAAGTAAAGCACTTACCACTGAGACTGCACGTGATGCATCTAATACGTGGACTACTGTTCCACTGTATTGAGGCTCTATTTTTACAGCGGTGTGTGTTTTGGAGGTCGTTGCGCCTCCGATTAGCAAGGGGATTTTAAGACCTTGTCTTTCCATCTCTTTTGCCATATTGACCATTTCATCGAGTGAAGGTGTAATCAAACCACTTAATCCAATAATATCTACATTATGGCGTTTTGCTTCTTTAAGTATTGTGTCAGCGGGAACCATGACACCAAGATCGATTATTTCGTAATTGTTGCAGCCTAAAACCACTCCAACAATATTTTTACCAATATCATGTACATCGCCCTTGACAGTCGCCATCAGAATTTTTCCTCTTGTACTTTCTGCATCAGGAGATTTGGCTGCATCAATAAACGGCGTCAGGTAGTGCACCGCTTTTTTCATCACCCGTGCAGACTTAACTACTTGTGGCAAAAACATTTTACCGGATCCAAATAGATCGCCAACATGATTCATTCCGTCCATTAACGGACCCTCTATCACCTCTAAAGGATACTCATATTGTTGTCTTGCTAATTCTGTATCCTCTTCGATGAACTCGGTAATCCCCTTAACAAGTGCATATTTTAGTCTTTCGTTCACAGTTGCTTCGCGCCAAGCAAGATCTTTTTGCAGCAAAATCCCCGAGTTGCCTTTAACTTTTTCCGCATACGCGGTTAGCTGCTCAGTGGCATTCGGATTACGGTCAAAAAGTACGTCTTCTACTAATTTTAAAAGTTCCGGGTCCACCTCCTCATAAACCTCAATCATTCCAGCGTTCACGATTCCCATATCCATCCCTGCTTGAATTGCGTGGTAGAGAAACGCAGCGTGCATCGCTTCGCGAACTTTATCATTTCCTCTGAAACTAAAAGAGATATTGGAAACTCCTCCGCTAATTTTAGCACCAGGGCAACGCTTTTTTATTTCTCGTGTTGCTTCGATAAAATTTATAGCATAGCGATTATGTTCTTCTATTCCTGTCGCAACTGCAAAAATATTAGGGTCAAAAATAATATCCTGAGGTTTGAACTTAAGTTGGTTGACCAAAATCCTGTATGCCCTTTCACAAATTTCAACTTTCCGTTCTGTTGAATCTGCCTGACCTCTTTCATCAAAAGCCATTACCACCGTGGCAGCTCCATATCTTCGTAATAATCTCGCCTGTTCGATAAATTTATCCTCTCCTTCTTTTAATGAAATGGAATTGACAATGCATTTCCCTTGCACACATTTCAAACCAGCTTCAATTACCTCCCACTTTGAGGAATCAATCATGATTGGCACCCTTGAAATATCTGGTTCGGACATCAGCAGATGCAAAAAATCGACCATCGCTTTTTTCGAATCAATTAATCCTTCATCCATATTAATATCGATGATTTGGGCACCGTTTTCTACCTGTTGACGAGCTACTTCCAGTCCTCCCGCTAAATCTCCTTGCTTCACTAGTCTTGCAAAAGCTTTCGATCCGGTCACATTGGTACGTTCTCCTATATTAACAAAATTACTTTCTTTTCGGATAATCATTGGTTCGAGTCCAGCAATCATCGTATATAAAGAGATTTCCGGTATTTTGCGGGCGGGTAAACCTTGAACTACTGTTGCCATTTTTGCAATATGATCGGGAGTAGTTCCGCAACAGCCCCCAACAATATTTACCAATCCTTCTCTCGCAAAGTCCTCAATTAAGTGGGCCATTTCATGGCTACTTTGGTCGTATTCTCCGAATTCATTAGGCAATCCGGCATTCGGATAGGCCGAAATGAAGCAATCAGCCATTCTAGACAGTGCTTCTATGTGTGGGCGCATCTCACGAGCACCCAATGCACAATTAAAACCTACACTAAACAAAGGAATATGGCTGATGGATATCCAAAATGCTTCTGCTGTTTGGCCGGACAGGGTTCTTCCCGATGCATCAGTAATTGTTCCGGAAATCATTATTTCAATTTCTTTGGCAGAAACGTAAGTACTGTTCGGTAAATTTAACTTAGCACGCAGTATATTTCTTTCGATTATATCTTGTTCATTGGCATTTGAATCAGTGTGTGTCTTATATAAATCAATGGCAAAAAGTGCTGCTTTTGCATTCAGCGTATCGAAGATGGTTTCAACAAGCAATATATCTGCACCACCTTCGACCAAACCACATACTTGCTCGTAATATGCTTCTACTAATTCATCAAAAGTAATAGCCCTATAGCCAGGATCATTTACATCAGGCGATATCGAGGCAGTCCGGTTTGTTGGTCCAATCGCTCCTGCTACAAACCGTGGTCTCTCCGGATTTTTTTTAGTGTATTCGTTGGCCGCTTCCCTGGCAAGTTTTGCAGATTCAAAATTCAGCTTATACACCTGATCCTGCATACCATAATCAGCCATTGCAATACTCGTCCCGCTAAATGTGTTGGTTTCGATTATATCAGCTCCCGCTTCAAGATAGGCTTTGTGAATGGCTTGTATAATCTGTGGCTGCGTGATGGATAAAAGGTCATTATTGCCCATCTGATCCTTTGGGTGTTGTGCAAATTCTCTTCCCCGAAATTCCTTTTCAGTCAGTCTATATTGCTGAATCATCGAACCCATTGCTCCGTCAATCACCAATATCCGACTGCCCGCAATTTCCCGTAATAAATGATTCATGTCTAAAAATCTTTTAAATAATATAAAAAAGAACTTAATGAGTAGCAAAATTACTCAATCTTTATGGATCAACAAAACTAAAAAAGTACTATTTAGCGACTAACAGGATTTAATGAATCAAAGATATATAACAATTTGGGATATAGTTAATTGCAAATATTATACTATTTCAAATATGATTATCTGGTCGAGGAAGAGATTTATTCAACATCTATTTCTGTTCGAACGACGTTTTTTTCAATCCACCAAAACCAAAAGCTCATCAATAAAACATGTGCGAACAACATCGCCCAGGCTATATTTTCTATTTGTGGGCCGAGTTTGTAAAAAATAGAAATACTAAAGCCGGTTATAATTATGTTAAGAATCTGAAAATAAAATTCAAAATCAAAACGACCTTTAACCGCTAATACGGAGGCGCCTGGTTCTGCTATTGCTCTCAGTACAGCTACCCCACACAATATTGTAGCCAGTCCCTGCGCAGGTAACCATTGACTACCATATATCAGGACGATTATCCAATACATGCATGAACCCAAAACTATGTATAACGGAATTTGAACTGCTCCTACTCGCCAAAGTATTTGGTAGTAGATTGCTTTAACTTTCGCTGCTTTTGACATCAACGGGAATGCAACTCGCAAGATAATTGGGTTAAAAAAAGATATCGGCTTCACAGTAATATCCCAGGCAAGCGAATAAAATCCCAGTGCTGTCTGTCCAAACAATCTACCTACTATAATATTATCTATATTGGTATAGAAATAATTTAGCAACTGTGAGCCGAGGTCAAATCGAGCAAACCGGAAAATTGACAGTACGCTTCGCAGTTTTAATGCAAAATCAATTTTTTCGTCACTCCAGAACAAATAGGAAAGATGTTGTATATAAAACCTAATCAAAAAAGGAATTAGCAAGGACCAAATCATAAATCCATGAAATAACATGTACAGAAATATCACAAATTCTACTGTTACCGAGGTAATTTGTATCAAAGCGATTCGTTGAAATTGAAGTTCTTTCTGTAAGATATTACCTCTAAGTGAACCCAAGCCAATGGCCACAAAAACAAAAGAAAATACAAACGCGTATTTGCTAAAAACTCCCACCGAAAAAAAAACGGCAATAGTCTCTGCACCCAAACACAGTAGGATAGCGGCAAGCATCCCGATTGCAACATTGCAAGTGAATAATGTATCAATTTGTTCTTTGGTCAATATTTTTTCTCGAATAATCGCTCTGTTCCAGCCGCCTTCTACAAAAGGAGTGAACAACCGGTATGTCATGAGTAAAACAGCCCACAATCCTAATTCGGCAGGTTGAAGCATCCTGGCCGCGAAGATCATTTGAAGCAATTGTGTGGCCGCCATCGCTGATGAGCCTAGAAAAGACCACTTATATTCAGATGAAATCAATTCAGGATAATTTTCAAAAAGTGAAGTATTTTTTTAGTTACCAGTCCATCCTTCGTGTAGCAATATTCGCCCTTATGCCGAGACCAATATAGTTGGTTTTTTCATCTCGTGCATCAATCACGCTATTTTTAAAGCGATAAAAATACTGCAGCTCTGCGTACATATTGTGCATAAACTGGTAACTAATATCTACTCCTGCAATGTAGATTGAAGTTGCAATTCCTTGCCCGGTTACATTCCCGTATTCCTTGGGAAATTGGTAGTATGGCGAAAGTACGTTTTGTCCAAAAGGCCGTTGAAAAGTACTGTCCTCGCCTGTTCGGATATATATCGCACGTGCGTCTACCCGAAATTTATGACGCGGCTGATACCTTAGCTGCATGTTTATCTCTTTGCAATTGGCACCAAGTGGATGCGCAAGCGGCTGTTTTGAATTTGAATAATTGGTAGAACTATAGTGTGAATATGTATATGGACGAATATAATTGTACTCCAACCTTGCATCAAGGTGATCAATTCCCAACACATCGATGTATTTCAAACCCGCTTGAATCGAGTATTTATTTGCCCACCAGCCTCTTGGAGTATTGCCCAATGCAAAAAGATTTTTTAAGTTAAACTCATCCAATAATAGTTGTCCATAAAAAGAAAAACGCTTCAAAAAATTGTATTTCAGTTGCATGCCAAGCAAAGCATTATCGTTGCTCCCGCTGATGTATTCTACTGTGCGATAAAAAATGACGGGATTAAGATAGTTGAAATCAAATTGATCTCCACTTCGAGGTTGGATCATCACACTCTCAAACACTGCAATATCCAGACCTGCGATAGGTTTGTAATTCAGCAAATGTGTAGCCATGTACTTTCTTCGTAAAGTATCGCTTTCAACATTAGCACTCGAAAACTGAGCGAAAATATTCTGATAAGAGAATTTTCCAAATTGCGTATTGATTTTCCAATACAAGTAGTTGGTCGAATTATTGGAAAGTAAAAGTGACCTGTAGCCATCTCCAAGAAAATTGGTTCCGTGACCGAATTGCATACCGATATGGTGGGTCAAATTGAATCCGAGATAACCATTGGCAATTGCATAATCGTAGCCATCTCTTAAATTTTTTATTACCCTGCTATTATAAGCTTTATACAAATGAGCACCTTGAATAGCCCGATCTCTTACGATTCTTTCAGTCACGTAAGGAGCGAATCTGGATTGAGTCTCTTCAATATCGGCGTAGAAATATACTTTGTCGTCGATACCTCCTCTAATTTGCAATCCTCTCAAATTGGTAAACTGCCACTGATTATCGTATTTGTCTTTTCCAACTCGAAAGTTTAAAATTGGATTCACCCGAAAGTGAAAATACCTGGAGTTGAGTTCAAATGCATTCGCAGGGCTTTTGTAAAAATAACGGAGGATTGGCTGCCTTTCGATGTATTTGTTGCTTTCGAAGCTCATTTGTGCCATCGATTTCGCCGACTTCTCTTTCGAATTGAGCGATTTTGCAAATTCTCCCTGAGCCAGCCACTCATTGCTATCTTTGAACAACCAATAAAGGTCCAGACGGTCTTTCTGCGAAATGGAAACTGAGCTAGAGTCGATATCCAACGCATAACGAATTACATCCCCTCTCAAATACGGCTTCATTCCGCTTACGAATGGTACCGGCCTCCCGGTCTTTATTTCGAGACGATCGATTATCGGATATGCATCGTTTCCTAAAGGAACTGCTGAACCCTGAGAAAAGATAATATTTTGATAAAAAATAAAGAAAATTAGTGCAAAATACTGACTTTTGCAGTACTTTGACCTGCCGGACAAAGTATAGCTGCAAGGATAATTATATCGGTGCATATTCAAGATATTAGATGATCTCTGCAACAAATGTAGTCATGATATTTGAATTGGCAAAATTATACCACTCTGCCTCCTAACTTCAGACACTCATTTAAAAAAAATATAAATTATGTTTTTTATCCTCTCAAAATTGTTCTTTTTTCTAACCAAGCCACTAAATTGGATTTTAATTGGGATATCTTATGCATCCATTACCAAAAATGAATGGCAACGAAAAAAGGCTATTTCAAGAACGCTTATCCTATTTCTATTTTTTACAAATCCTTTCATTTTCAATATAATTTCATACTATTGGGAATCTCCAATGATTTCCATGAATACCCTGGAGCAGTACGACATAGCAATTGTATTGGGAGGATTCACCAGGACAGGACTTCATCGCGTCGATGATCGGTATACCGCTTCAGCTGCAAATCCGCGTATCACGACGGCGATTGAGTTGTATAAACTAGGGAAAGTAAAAAAAATATTGATATCGAGTGGTGACGGTGCTGTCTTTAGAATAATTCCGGAGCCGGAAGCTGATGAAGTAAAGGCTTACCTGCTGCGAATCGGAATACCTGAACAGGACATCATAATTGAAAATGCCTCCAAAAACACCAGAGAAAATGCGATTTTTACAAAACGAATATTGAACGAGCGATACCCAAAAGCACAATGTTTATTAATAACTTCTGCATATCATATGCGGCGAAGCATAGCCTGCTTTAATAAAGTCAATCTTACCTGTACCGCATTTCCTGCCGACAATAAGTCAGAAAGAATTACCAATGAGCCACGGACCTGGCTCTCGCCAGACCCTGAGTACTTACTTTTTTGGCAATTACTAATTAAAGAATGGATTGGTTTTTCAGTTTATAAAATTGTCGGCTATGCCTAATTGCGAATTTAAAGCCCTGACCTACCCTACCCTCTTGTGGTTAAAAAATAGTTTTAAAGCCTGCGATGGAAATGGTTCTGCGGCCTGGCATTCATTTGTTCGCCGCCCTATCCGTGGATGGTCAGCTGCTTATCCGGAAACAACAGGTTACATCATTGAAACGTTGTTGGATTACTACTTACTCTTTCAGGAAAAATGGATGGAAGATGATGCTATTGCCGGCGCTGATTGGTTGATTTCAGTGCAGAAAGACGATGGTTCATTTCCCGCAGGACTTGGCATCAATGGTGCTCCAAGTGTATTCAACAGCGGAATGATTCTTTTAGGACTTGAACGAGCATATGTTCATACAAAAGATATCAAGTATTTGTCCTGTGCAGCAAATACTGTAAAGTGGTTGTGCAGTTGCTTGGAAGAAAATGGTAAATGGTCGTCAGCGGCATATATTAGTGGCTTTAGTCCTGCTTATTATACCAGAGTGATTTGGGCAACATTAAAGGTAAACCTGCATCTTCAAAATCAGCACGTGGCACAAAAGATGAAACTTGCTATTGCTTATTATGCCACGAAAATCAATGAAAATCACAGCGTGCAGGATTGGTCTTTTGCTCCGGGAAAAGCGGCGTTCACACACACAATCGCGTATACTATGCGCGGCTTTCTTGAATCAGCGGAACTATTAGCAGATACTCAATATCGACTAATCGCTCAAAATATGGCAGAAAGACTAATATCGGAGTTTAATTTGAAACAAAAACTGGCCGGAACATACGATGAACGATGGGTAGGAGACTATGCTTTTGTTTGTGTTACCGGTAACGCACAACTGTCCCTAAATTTTTCTCGCTTGTATCAGATTACAGGAGAAATAGTATATTATGAATATGCGAAAAAATTCTTTGAAAGTGTCAAAACAAGTCCTTCAAGGATTCAAATCCCGGGAATTCTTGGAGGAATTCCCGGATCTGTTCCTTTTTGGGGAAAGTATATGCCATTTCAATTTATTAATTGGGGTGCCAAATTCTGGCTGGACGCAGCATTACTATTGGAAACAGCATGAGTTCTATTTCAAATATTTGTCTAACCAGGAATAAAATTCAAGCTGCCAAAGTACACTGCTGTGTGGATTTTGAATCCAGTGACCTTCATCCGGCAACCAAAGGAATTTGCTCGGAATATTGCGCAATTGTGCTGCCTGAAACGCCTGCATCCCTTGATCAATAGGTACCCTGAAATCCTTTTCCCCGTGGGTAACAAGTATGGGTGTATCCCATTTGTTAACCGTTAAATGAGGAGATTCACTATACATTTTCGGTCTTGGTATTTCCCAATAAGCACCGCCTTTTTCATGATTTTCAAAAAACATTTCTTCTGTGGTTCCATACATACTTTCAAAATTGAAGATGCCTGCATGAGCGATAAATGCCTTGAATCTCTTTTCATGGTGCCCCGCCAACCAATAGACCGAATAGCCGCCAAAAGAGGCACCTATTGCACCCAATTTGTCTTTGTTGACATAGGGTAACTTAGTAGCGTCATCAATGGCAGAAAAATAGTCGCGCATACACTGTCCTCCCCAGTCTCCACTGATTTGCGCATTCCAGGCTTCTCCAAAACCCGGCATTCCTCTCCTGCAAGGTGCTACGATGATGTAACCTTTGCTCGCCATCAATTGAAAATTCCAACGAAAAGAAAAGAATTGACTAAGATGAGATTGCGGTCCGCCCTGACAATACAATAAAGTTGGATATTTTTTCTTGGGATCAAAATCCGGAGGAAGAATGTGCCAGACCAACATCTTCTTCCCGTCGGTGGTAGTAGTATATTTCTTTTCAACTTTGGCCTTTTTAATTGTATTCCAAAAAGCAGTATTGGTCTGATTGATTTCTGTAGTCTTACCGTCTTTTTTCTCAACTCTAACCAAGGTCGGAGGTTCTGTCATTGACATTCTTTGGGCAATAAGAAAGGTGCCTCCATCTTTGATTGTAGAATAATCATATAATCCAGCCGTGATCTGCCTTAATTTTCCAGTTGCAACATTCATTGCAAAAATATGCTGAGTGCCATCGGCTCCACTGATAAAGTAAATATCAGTACCATCATTACTCCAACATATATTTTCGGCATCGCGATCATATTTCTCGGTCAAATCCGTTTTCTTGCCGGTCTGCAAATTCATCAGCATTAACCTGCTTTTGTCTGCCTCATTACCTGCTGTTTTCATGCTTCTCCAGGCGATGTATTTTCCATCAGGGGAGAAAACTGGATCCAGGTCATAGCCCATAATTCCCACACTTAGATTTTTGGTTTCACCGGTTACAACAACGTACAGAAATATATCAGAATTTGTACTCAGAGCCAATGCCGTACCGTTTTCTTTACGACAAGAATATGCAATTTTTGTCCCATCGGAACTAAACTCAATTTGTTCCATTCCTCCTTGTGGCTTAACCGGAGAATCGAAAGGGACATTCATGATATTTTTTGCCTCTCCTACCAGAACTCCATTTTTATAACCTTGAATAAAAACATTGTTCCTTTTGTCATCCTCCCAGGATTTCCAATGCCTGTACATCAGACCGTCAATAACCTTTACATTTGAACCTGGCAAATCTGGATACATTTCTTTTACGGTTTGGAAATATTTCACATCCTTGATGAATAGAATATTTTTCCCGTCTGATGAGTACTTGAAACCATCAATTTCTTCTTTACCTACCTGCATCTGCTTGCTGCCATCCAGGTTCATTTCCCACAGTACTCCATCTCTAAGAAAACCAATTTTTGTACCGTCCGGACTAAATAGTCCATCACTATCGGATCCTGAAAAGTCCGTAAGTCTTTTAGCATTGTCTCCATTTACTGAAACCAGATAAAGGTCCTGGTTGCCTTTATTATCTGCCAAGATATAATTAGTAACACTATATAGGACAAACGCTTTGTCTTTCGAAATATCTTCCAAATTGACCCGACCCAACTTCCACAGTGATTCAGGACTCATTAGTTCTTGTGAATGAACACTTGTAAGTATAAAAGAAAAAAGCAGTAAAGTTGAAAAACGGAGCGATCTCATAAATAAAATTAATTTGAAGAAGTTCGTTAAATATTAAGTGTGCAAAGTAAGAAATATTATTTTACATATCATAAATAAAAAAAGCCTGTCAAACTAATGTTTTGACAGGCTTTTTAATTTATTATACCTTATACAGTTTTGCCTTTTCGAGGCAAATCCTATTCTACCTTTGTGTTCTTACAAGTGCCGTTCTTCCCGGATACACTTTAAGTGCTTCTTCCAGACAATCCATTGCTTTACCCAGATCTTCTGTATTCAGCACATAAGCTATTCTCACTTCTTGTTTGCCCAAACCTTCAGTAGAGTAGAAACCACTACCCGGAGCTAGCATGACGGTTTTGTTGTCATAACTGAATTCTTCCAATAGCCACCTGCAGAAACGATCACAATCATCAATGGGCAACTGAACAAAACTATAAAATGCGCCACCCGGTAAGTAACAAATCACGTCCTCCATTGCAGAAAGACGATCGTACAACATATTACGTCGCTTTACATATTCTACTTTGACTTCATCCAGATAATTCTGAGGAGTGTCAATCAAGTATTCTGCAAGAATCTGCCCAAAGGTGGGAGGGCTTAAACGCACTTCGGAATACTGCGTTAATATTCGCATGATCTCTTTGTTGCGGGTGACAACCATACCTACTCTTGCCCCGCAAGCACTGTATCGCTTGGAAATGGAATCCAGGACTATTACATTTTCTTCCAAACCTTCCAAATGCAAAGCTGAGAAGAACTTTTGGTCATCGTATGAAAACTCACGGTATACTTCGTCAACAATCAGAAATAAATTATGCTTTTTGACCATGGTTGCCAATTCGCGCAAAGCTGACTCGCTGTACAAACAACCTGTTGGATTTCCAGGATTACACAACATGATCGCTTTGGTCTTCGGTGTGATTCTACTTTCGAAATCTTCGCAAGTCGGCATGGAAAAACCTTTGTCTATGTAAGAAGTAATTGGCACAACCTGACATCTTGCATATTCCGCAAAACCAATATAATTGGCATAAAGTGGTTCTGGAATAATTACTTCGTCACCTTCATCAAGGCAAGATAGAAAGGTAAAGAATATACCTTCGGAAGCACCAGTGCTGATCAAAATATCCTCCGCATCCAAAGGAATATTGTAGCGCAAGTAGTATTCTGTAAGCTTCTTTCTCAAAGAAAGATATCCTTTTGAAGGAGAATAGGCCAAAACATCAACAGGAGTAGATTGCATTTTGGCGATTGCAACTTGGGGCGTTTTAATATCCGGCTGACCGATATTAAGGTGGAATATTTGTTTGCCTTCTCTTTTTGCCTTATCTGCAAATGGAGTAAGCTTTCTGATTGGCGACGAATAAGCGCTGGCACCGCGTCTTGATATATCCGGCATAATATTTAAAATTTATAAGATGATTTGATTTGAGATTAAAATTTAACCTCGCAAAGTTAGTCTTGTTTAAGGAGATATTAAAGAAAAATTCGGAGCATCCATTTTTTTTCGAAAAATAAAGGACATCTTTTCTTTGGGAAGAAAGGTGAGATAGAAAATTATTCTTTTAATAAATTATAATTAGCAAGAAAATTATATCTGAGTAAAAAGCAAAAAAAGATTAATCAATCCACTCACGAAACCAAAGTTCAACGCCTAATAAGCGATAAAGCAGCGCACCTTGTCCTTTACCTTTTCTTTGAGCAGAAATTAATTGCCTGATACTTTTCTCATCAAACAGTCCCCTTTCCAGACAACGTTTTGACAGCAGAATTTGAGATGGGCTATTAGGTTCATCACTTAAAAATAATGCTGTCATCGGCGAATGAAATCCAATCTTCAAAGGAGAAAAAAAATCTTCATGTTTGTTTTCCATTAAATTGCGCAATGCTTCGCGGTGAATATACTTTCCAACCGCGCCTCTTATTTTGTATTGAGCCGGCAACTGAAAAACAAACTCCACCAGGCGATAATCCATAAAAGGCATACGACTTTCCATAGACTGTTCCATACTCAATGCATCTCCATAATGCAGCAGATTGACTAAACCACCACAATGCTGATCGTGGAGAATTTTGTTCAGTTTATTATTGAACTCTGGGCTGAACGATGGATTATCCTTTAAAAATGTATAGTTTTTCAATTTCCCCTTGTAAAGTGAGTTCGTACCACTAAACATTCCATAAAATTTTTGGAGAAAAGATGAATTCAATGTCCGTATAAATGATAAAATTGCAAACCGCAGCGAATAGTGTTTGCGGAATAAAAGGACTTCAGTAAAAATTGCCGAAAATTTTGCTGATTTCATCAGATCCCAAAGGTAATACACCAAAACCTGCGGCATATATCCACCCAGCAACTCGTCTGCACCTTGACCTTCCAGGATTACGGTAATCTCCTCTTTCGCAATGGCATACAATTGACTTAAGGGAACTACTGTCGTAAAAGGATGTGCCGCTTCCATGTGGTAAATAAGGTGCTGCAGCTGTTCTGTATAATTACTGTAATTGACTTCAATCAGGTGACCTTCCAAACCAAATTTGCTGTTTAAATTCCGTACAATCTCAACTTCTGAAACATTAACATTTCCTCTGAAAGCTACTTTATCATTTTCGTAATACTGGTCTTCCTGACTAAAAGCTGTAAAAGTATGATGTTCCCCACTATAAAATTTTCTTAGGGCTGCCACTATTGAAGGAGAGTCGACTCCTCCAGAAAGTGATGTTCCTACTTTTACATCAGAGCGCATTCGCAACTTTACGGCATCTTCAAACAAATCAAAATATCGACTTTTTGCCTCATCAAATGAAATATCCAGTTGTTCTGTAGGATATTGCCAATAACGCTCAATTGCTATACCACCATTGTTGCCAATGATAAGGTTATGTGCTGGCATCAGACGTTTTACGCCGCTAAACCAAGTTTCTTCCTGCTGCAACACAAGACTTTTCCTACAGAAATTACTGATTATGTTGTAGTTGGGAGTCTTTAGCTTTGTGAAATATGTTATAATAGATTTGATTTCTGATGCAAAAATGAAATATCCATCATGTAAAGCATAGCAAAATGGCTTTACACCAAATCGATCGCGCGAGCAAAATAAAGTTTTTTCTTGACTATCATAAATAGCAAAAGCCCACATTCCATTAAAATACGAAACACAGTCCTCTCCCCATTCAATAAATGAATTTAGAACTACTTCGACATCGCCTTCCGTACGGAAACTATAACCTTTTTCACAAAGCTGCGATCTCAGTTCGATGTAATTGTATATTTCTCCATTGTAGACCAGATGATATCGATATTCTGCATCCACAAAAGGTTGATTGTTGTTCTCATTGAGATCGACTATTGCCAATCTGAGATGTCCCAATAATAAATATTCGTCCGGCTGGGAAATCGCTTGAAAATCCGGACCTCGATGCTTCATCTTGAGCATGGCTGATCTGGCCAGATCAATATTTATGGAGTCTACAGATTCCTCCAACCTAAGTATACCAAAAATCCCGCACATTTCCTACTCGCTGTTTTTCACTTTTGTTGAAAATAATTTGAATTTCTCAATTGAAAAAGATGGACATTTTCATTGACATCTTTTTCAATTAAATCAATTTTAAGATGAACCTGATGGTGTTCTTTCGCGTAAACTGCAATATCATCAACTTGATCAGCCAATACAAAGATATCATCACGTGTCCAGATGGCTTGCATCAAGTTATTAATTGCCCTGATTTTAAGCACATCGTTGTAAGTTGGATAACCTCTCAATACATCAACCCACAGAAAATTACCTAGGCAATACGTTCGTGGGTCTTTCCATATTGGTGCTCCTTCAAGATTCATCGCAGAATCCTTATTTAGAATAAGATTAGAAGGGTATTTATTCAAGATAACAAATGTCTTTTCGTATGCATGTCGGTTTATAGCGTTTAAACTATGATTGACAAAAAACTGAATTCCTACTAAAAATCCAATAACCACAAAGTGGAATTTTTTAAAAAAAGGAAGATTTCTTTGGTCAGCAGCCAGCAGTAAAATCACACCAAGCAAAATAGGAATAATTACTCTCGGAACGATTCGTTCAACTTCAAAAAATATTGTAAAAACAACAAGAACGGGTAACACAACTGGTAGAACTTGGATCATATCCTGTTTTCTAATTACCAAAAATAATAGCAAAAGAAAAGCACCCAGTATTGCAAAATTTCCTTTTATAAATCGGAGCATCGTAAAGACTTTATTTTCTATTGTAAAATCAAATCTCATTACTGATGACAATTTCTTGATGTTTTCAGTAGTGTAAAAGTCCGAATCTGCCCAAAACCATGATTTGCAGAGCCGAAAATCATTTTCGCTCCAATTGATAGATTCCAATCCTGCTGCTGATATATTGGTAGGAAAGTCCATGATTCTTCGCAGAGCGTAATCGCTTTCACTGTTCAATATTGTCTGCCCTACCCTATCAGAATAGTCACCTATTTGTTTCGTTCTTATACAAACTATTAATAATCCAAAAAGAAAAATAGAAAATAGAAATAATCGCCATTTTGACCCGAGAAAAGCAAACATTAGGGGAAGAAATCCAATGAATACTACTAATAAAAATGATTCCCATCTTATGAGCATCGATAGGAGTAACAGAAGAAATGCAAATAGCAGTTTTGTAAAATTTTTCTCGGGCATTGACATCAAGCACAACTGCAATCCTGCAAATGCAGCCACAAGTGAAGTTGAGGTAAATTGCAACCTCTGAAGCAATAATGTTTCAACACACAAAAGAAAGAAAACAACCATCGTTTTCCCTTGTGCTGGTATTTTTACATTGCAGAAAAACAGTGTCGCGGTCAGACTGACCCAATGGATAACAACAAGAAATATAGGATACCAGTTGTATCCCGGAAAACTCCGGTACAACCAAACATACAGCTGACCAAGGTAAATATGACTATAAATTATATATTCACTGCCCTTTCCCGATAGTGATCCCGCGCTAATATGCATCATTAATGCATCGTCGTTGGTATCAAAACCCATTCCAACGAAAAAAATATTGAAAGCAACAAAAATTGACGAAATGGCAAAACTAAATAAAAACGGATATTTAGTTATTTTTTGTAAAACTTTGGACATTTTTTAAAATTATAACTTCAAATCTGCTTCAATCGGAGTAAAAAAGTCAAACAATATCTACATTTGTGTTGATAAAAAGGAGATTACGCCTCACACCTGGCAATATTACATAAAAAATTGTTTACCGCATATCTGTTCACCTCATCCATTGATTAATGAAATTAAAAAACCTGTATTTTATATTTCTTTTGTTGTTGTGTGCTCAACAGCAATACGCTCAAATGACCATCGGTTCTCAAGTCCTGTACGGCAATGAATGGATTAATTATAATCAAAACTACTGCAAAATACAGGTCGCTGCGGATGGCATCTATAGGCTAACCGGTGCTGAACTTAAAAAATCTGGTGTGCCCATTGCTAGCATTCCGGCAAATCACTATAAAATATTTTATCTGGGACAGGAAATTCCCTTTTACTGCAATGCTGCTGCAGAAATAAATGAAACCGATTATATCGAATTTTTCGGCCGTAAAAATCGCAGTGAAATAGACGTGCATCTTTATAAAAATCCTGCTGCAGATCTGATGAATCCCAAGTACAGTCTTTTCAACGATACTTCAGCCTATTTTTTGACATGGTCGGCTGATATTTCCAAACAACGATTTGAAGAAACAAACAATGAACTTAACAACTTACCTGCAAAAGAAGACTTTTTCATGCACTCGCAGGATACAGTATTCAGTGATGGATTTGATAAGAAATTTAATCAGCTTGTTCAGGGCGATGAATTAAAGTCTTCTCAATTCGTAACCGCAGAGGGTTTCGCTTCTGACTATTCAAATAATACGAATGTCGCCTTATCTCCACAGGATCATTTTACTAATGGATTGAATGCAAAACTAAGTGTTTTTGTAGGATGGCGAGATTTGAATAAGAAAAATAGCCAGGTTCCTAACAGGCATAAAACCATCATTTCAGTAAATTCAACACAATATTTGCGAGATTCTTCGTTTGCAGGACGGGATTTTGGAATTAGAAATCTCGAAACTTCGATACCTGCGTCGGAAATTAAACCTAATATGATCATAAATATCCGCTCAACCGGAAATTCAAGCGATGATCATCGAATTGCATACATAACATTAACTTATCCGAGAACATTTCAGTTTGGGCATAAAAACAATTTTATTTTTACGATTAGTGGGTCTGCAACAAAAAAATACATTCAGATAGAAAATATTCAAGCCGGCCTTCAACCTGTAATTTACGATCTGAGCAACCAATTAAGAATCAAAGGGAAGGTTAGCGGGTCAGTTGCGGAATTTGCTTTGCCGGCATCTGCTCAGGATCGACAATTGGTATACTACCTGGAGAATAAGCCCGTTTTTTGCAAAATCAAGAAAAATATTGTTTTTTCCAATTATAGCCAAAAAAAAGGAAATTACTTGATTGTTTCCCATAAGCGCTTCTTTACGGATAAAAACAATAGTAATCAGGTCCAAGAATACGCTGATTACAGAAACAGTGTCAGTGGCGGTGCTTACCAATCTACTATAGTCGATATCGAAGAGGTCTACGATCAATTTGCCTATGGCATTGACAGGCACAATATTGCCGTGCGCAATTTCAGCAATTTTGCTGTTAAAAACTGGAACCCTAAATTTCTATTCCTGATTGGCAGGGGAATCACTTACGATGAATGCCGAAAACCCTTGGATGAAAGCCAGTCCGAAGCCTATACGGTTCCGACATTTGGCTATCCGGGTGCCGATCATCTACTAAGTGGCTCCAACAATTCCAATGCTTTTGGCCTGGCAACAGGAAGAATACCAGTGATAAATGCCAATGAAATCAGTGCTTTTTTGGACAAAATCAAAACATTCGAAAGAATTCAACGGGATGCCGCTCAAACGGTTGCTGAAAGACAATGGATGAAAAGGATTGTCAATATTTCAGGGGGTGATATCAACATTCAAAATATCGCTGAAAGAGAGCTGGAAATGATGGGGCGTGCACTGGAACTCAATAAATTCGGCGGAAAGGTTTTTACTTTCAAAAAAACAAGTGATGCCCCCGTGAGTGTCGCCAACTCTGAAGAACTTCGAAACCACCTCAATAACGGAGTCGCGATGGTGAATTTTTTTGGTCATTCTGCCACCTCAAATATCGACTACGCAATTGATCCATCCTACAAAATGGAAAACAAAGACCGCTATTTTTTCTTTGCTTCTTATGGTTGCTATTCGGGATTGGCACATGGTGTAGGGAAGGCATTTGGGACCACCTACGTTCTTGAAAAAGGAAAGGGTGCAATAGCCTATTTATCACCGGGTCAATATGGAACAACTGCCGCGTTGCCTGAATTTGGTCAACAATTCTATTACCTGTTGGGGACATCCTACTATGGCAAATCCGTTGGTGAAACAATACAAGAGACGGTAAGACAATTGGATCAATTTGGTGTATATTCCAAAGAATTATTAAACCATATGACCTTCCAAGGTGATCCTGCAATGAGACTAAATACAAATCCAGGCCCTGATTATGTCATTGAACCAAGTTCCGTATCAATTGAACCAAAATTACTAACCACCGCGCAAAATACTTTTACCCTCCAGGTCAAGCTTTCAAATATCGGAAGTGGTACTTACGATACGCTTGCGCTCCAAATCACACGAAAATATCCGGACGGCAAGAAAAGAGTAATCTATATTGATTCCTCCCTGTTGAACATCCGCTATGAAAATAAACTAACTTTCACACTACCGATTGAAGACAATAAATCAGCAGGACTAAACACTTTCTATATCACTATTGATCCAAAAAATAAGATAAAGGAGCTACCTGTACCTGCAGCTGAAAACAACAATGAACTGTATATCAATGGACAACAAGGATTTTCTACCTTTATTATCAGCAGTGACCTGAATCTGGTCTATCCGCCACGATATGGCATTGTCAGTACCTCCAAAATAGCGCTAAACGCTACTACAAGCAACGCTTTTGCAAAAAAGCAAAAATATTTTATTGAAATAGATACCAGCCAACTTTTCAATAGCAGTTTCAAGAAAAAAACGACAATTGAGCAAAAAGGTGGATTGATTACCTGGCAACCAGATTTTGATTTGACTGATAGCACAGTCTATTATTGGAGGGCTACTCCTGACAGCCTTACTCCGGCGGGATATGTTTGGCGAACATCTTCCTTCATTTACTTGAAAAATAGCGAATCAGGCTGGAATCAATCACATTATTACCAATTCAAAGATAATACTTATCAGTTTATAGAACTTGAAGATAACCGAAGGTTTGACTATTCCTCAACTATATCTACACTTGGAATGCAGAACTTTGCTTACGATTTTCCTAACAACCCCAATTTGCCGGGCGGAATTATCAATAGCAAAGTTTGGAATGTCGAAAACTTTAAAGTGCCATTTATAAACGGCTATTACCTAAGTGAAACGAATACCGGTGTAGTTGTAATTGTAGTCGAACCCAAAAATCTGGAACCTTGGTTAAATAAACATCCCGGCCTGTATGGAAGTGACCATACACAAAATCAATGGGAGGAATTTTGGTTTCCCTATGCAACCAATACTGCCGGCAACAGAGCAAAGTTGATCAATTTTCTAGAGAATGTAGTTCCTGTGAATCATTATGTAGCAATCATGACTGTCCAGCAAAAAAAGGGTGATATCAGCTATTTTGCGGATCGTTGGGCTGCCGATTCCCTTTCTTCTGTTACTAACAACATAAGCATTTTTAAAGTACTGGAAAAACAGGGAGCAAAAAAAGTGCGATCTTTAGCAAATGGATCTGTCCCCTATATTTTCATGTATAAAAAAGATGACCCCACATTTAAACCAATTGAAGAAAAGGCTGACAGCGCCAATCAACAATCGATTGCAGCAGAAATAAACATGAAAATAAACTGGATAAATGGCAAGGTCAATACTAAAAATATCGGACCTGCCTCTTCGTGGTCCAAAGTATTTTGGAAAACTGCGGAAATCGAAGGAAATGACCAAACTTTGCTATCGATTTACGGAAATACAAAAAAGGGAAAGGATACCCTGCTATTCAAAAACATCAGTGCACCTGCCACAGATATCTCAGGTATCGATGCAAAAACATTTCCAAACCTTAAACTAGAGTGGTTTTCTGCAGATACGACCAATCGTACTGCTCCTCAACTCAAATATTGGAGAGTTACCCACAAGGGAGTTCCCGAAGCGGTATTGACTCCAAATCAAAACTTTAGCTTTTTTGCGGATACCCTGGTAATGGGCCAAACGCTGAAATTAAGTTTTGCAGCTAGAAATATTAGTGATTACAAAATGGACAGCTTGTTGATTATGTATAAGATAAAAAGTGAAAACAATACTGCTTTTACCCGTTACCAAAGAGTAAAACCACTTTTAGCTAATGATTCTTTGAATACTTCGTTCAGCTTTGATACTAAAACTATTTCAGGAAATCAGGAATTAAGTATCCGAATAAATCCTCGCAACGATCAAGCAGAGTTTGATACTACAAATAATTTCGGTGTTTTGAATTTCTATGTCAAAAAAGATCAGCAACAACCCTTAATCGATGTGTTGGTAGATGGCAATCACATCATCAATGGAGACCTCGTTTCAGCAAAACCGACAATCAACATTACGGTAAAAGATGAAAACAAGTACCTCTTCATGCAAGATACATCATTGTTTCAAATTTACCTGAGATATCCAGAGGAAGCTTCCGCAAGAAGGATTGCCTTTCACGATCCAATGGTTAAGTTTTTTCCGGGAAACTCCTCCAACCGCAATCGAGCAAGTATCGAAATTAATCCCGTATTTGAAATTGATGGTGATTACCAACTTTTAGTCAAAGCAAGAGATGTTAGTGGTAATAAAACTGTAGATTACCAGTTGAAAGATCTTGATGTTGGAAATCCCGATTTTTACAATTTCAAACTTGCATTTAAGGTTATTACTAAAAAGTCAATTTCTAATGTACTGAATTATCCTAACCCATTTACAAGCTCTACTCAGTTTGTGTATACTTTAACAGGGAATGAAGCACCTTTTTACTTCAAAATACAGATTTTAACAATCAGTGGTATGGTAGTAAGAGAATTAACACAAGCGGAACTTGGTCCCTTGAAAATTGGGACGCATAGAACAGAATATGCCTGGAACGGCACAGATCAATATGGCGATCCTTTGGCAGCAGGAGTCTATTTGTATAAAGTTATTGCAAAAAAAGCTAATGGTGAAGATTTTGAACTGAATACCTCCTCTTCCGATAGCTACTTTAAAAATGGTATCGGAAAATTAGTTATTTTAAGATAAAAAAAGGGAAGCCATCACAATAGCTTCCCTTTTTTCTATTGTAACTATAACAGATTTCACGTGCATTTCTTTATTTAGTTTTTTGTTCTAACTCCCTGATTTTAAGTAGATAATCATCTAAAATTACAAATTCTTCCGGAACCAGCTTTTGAATTGCTCGTATTACCGCCGACCGCAAAACCTGATCTTTACGATATTCGTCAATATCAAGCGTACTGAGGACAATGTTTTTCAAATTTGCATAAGCAACAATGCTCTTCTCGTGACGAACAAATTCAACTGCATTGATAAGAAGAGAATTGTCTGTCGTAGTCAGTTCCCTGATAATATTATTTCGGAGTGCTTCATACTCATCTCTAAGTTGCTCTAGTACCATCAAATCATTTCGTTTCTGCTTTGCCTTTTCATTCTCCTCTTGTGCTCTTTTCTTTTTCAACTGCAGTTGCTCAAAATCTTTGCTTGTAAATTTGTTTTTAACCGCCGCAATGAAAAATCCTGATATATTTTCTTTTACTTTCCCTGACTTTCTAGACATTCTGGTGTATTCAGCACCGTTGCGGATTGCTTCTTCTGGTTGGGTTTCGATTAAAAGCTTAAGTACTTCTCTATCAATACCTAGCTCTGCAATTTCTTCACTTATTTCATGAAAAAACAGTGATTCTGTAGTGTTATAGATAATGTGCGTTTCTTCCTCTCTAACTTGCGGAAACAACTCACCTTGGTTAGTAATAATTGGTTTGCGGCTACGACTTCTGTGATAGTGCGTTTCCGCTTCCTGATGCTTTGGTTGATTTGCGTGAATATAGAAAATCAGTTCGACCACTGCCCTACCATCTTTAATTTCTTCAAATGTAAAAGAAATATCAGTATGTTCTTCCAGATCTCTTTGCGCTTTCTCGATAATCCTTTGTTTAAAATTAGCATAAAGTCGATATTCCGTAGTAACACCAAACATTTCCTTTAATTCTTGTACGCTGAGTCTTCTTTTCCCAATTTTTTCATATTGTTTCAAAAGTTCATAAATCCTGATAGAATAAGTACTCGGAAGACGTAAGATGTTTCTGGCATCGTAGACAACATATTTGGACTTCAAATCGAGCAAGAATGGTTTCAAATCAGGGTGAAATGAAATTTTGATATAAACATTATCATCATCTTCATCATTGTAGAGCGGATTTTTGACAGCACCTACTATCGGGGTGTTTAACTCTTGAAATCCATCTACATCTTTTACAACAACTTTAACGATCCGGCTCATCAATCGCAACGCGCTGTCTTTCAGATGCTGGTAATTTCTTCCATCGCGTTGAAGTCCAAAATACTGTATGATATCTTTTAAATAGATCTTATATTCCTTAAAAGCTTTATCATCATGCTGGATAAGTGTAACCATCTTGGTAAAAATTCTCATTTCCCAGATGTCAAATTTGTACTTTCCCTCAACAAGGTCATTGGCCTTGCGTACAAAGGAAACTTCCCCACCTTTTTTCTTGGTTAATTTTTTTGTCATAGCTTTAATAGTGCGTGATATTTGGTATATTTAACGTGTGAATTATGATATATTAACAAGATAGTCCCGATTAAATTTTAAAAAGCATACCAAAGATAACAAATATCACATAGAATATTTACTAAAATCTAAAATTATTTTGTGACAAATGGTATATTAGCGAGTGAAATCTGTTATAAAACGATGTGATAAATGTTATAGCAATGTGTGACAAATGATATATTAGCGAGTGAAATCTGGTATATTTAACTTCGCAAGTAGTTGAATTTCAACGAGTTATAAGGGTGTAAAAATATTAAAAATATTGTTAAAATAAATAATTAAAAACAACAAAGAAAAATCATGTTGTTGTAATATATTTTTTAAAAAACATATTTCTAAACGCGTTTCAATAAGTATATCAAATTTCACATACTTAACTATAACACATTTCACATGATTTTGTGAAAAGCAATGGTTACTGTAATTATTTCAATCCAAGATCTTTGCGTATAAGTGCCACTACATAGTCACGAATTGATTGTTCAGTTTCAATAATTTTTATCTTCATTGCTTTATGCATTTCTTTACTAACATCGATGGACAAACGAGTAATATTTTCGTTCGATACTTCCTGCTCGACCTTTTTGTTTTTGGGAGGTTTTCTTTTTAGTTCGATTGCGTCCTTTTCTCTTTCAGCAACTACAGGAAGGTTTGGAGTCGGTGAAGGCAGCGGAGCTGTCATAGCTTGGTGCATTTCCTCGATTTGTTCTGGTGTAAGACTTTGTTTTTGAACTTTGTCTTTTATAAGTTTTCCTTCAAGTAAATTTTTAGCCATTTATTGTTGTTTTGACAAGTTTTGGATGATTTGAAGATCAGTTAATCCCCTTGATTATTTCGTTAAAAAGTGCTGTCATCTCCTCTTTTGCTTTTTTGTCCTTGTACTCAATTACCCCTTTTCCAAGCGTCATCGCTTCACGGTACGCTACCCTATTCGCTAACTTTGCCGCTAAGACAGTTATTTCAAATCCTTGAAGCGCTTGACGAACTTCTTTATCGAGATTATTTCCGGCATATTGATTAAGCAGAACAAACCCACTGAGACCTGCTCCAAAGTTGGCACGTTGTGCTTTGGCTTCTTCATAAGCTTTGAGATAGCTTTCAAAAACCCACACGTCAGCAATACTAGGAATCATCGGAATGATGGCCACATCACTCAGCGCTAGCGTTCTGGTTGAAAGTTCAAACAATGCCGGAGTGCCATCGAGTAGGATGACGTCATAGGATTTGTTGAGCGCGAGCACATTTTTTGCCAATTCTTCGGGCCTGATTGTCTTGATGTGAATTTGGGGCATATCTGCTGTTCGCTCACCCATCCATTTTGTTGTAACCTGCGCCTGTATATCTGTGTCGACAATACAAACGCTGTAATCAGCATGGGCAAAGCAAACTGCCAGATTTTGTGTCAAGGTTGATTTTCCGACACCGCCTTTTAGATTTGTTATGGATATTATCATTTTAATTAAGTTTAAATACTTATTTAAGCAAGTACTTATGTAAGTAATAGAACATTTACGCAAATGTACAAATAATTATTTAAGTGTATAAGTATTTGTGTAAAACATTAAATAATTATTTAATTAGATAAGCAGTTGTGTATATAAGTAAATGTATAAATAAGTAAATAATAAAATAAGTAAATGCGTAATTGAGTAAATAATTATAAACGTATTTAAGTATTTACACTTATAAGTAAATGAGTGTTTAATATCCTTTGCAGAAATATTATATACTTATTTGCGTAATTAAGTAAATAAGTATATAGTAACATCGGATATTTAGGTTGGTAGGATATTACAAATTCACGTACTTACTTACTTAAATACTTATCATGCTACATCATTTACAGTTACAATACGCTTAATGCATTCAGGAATTTTTGTGCACATGTGTGTTTTTCATGCTGAGAGGCCTTTTGAGCCACTTTTGGAGCGGCGAGACTATAGAACTCATACATTAGAAAAAAAATGCTTACATGTGATTTTTTGAAATATTGCAAAAGTAGAATTGAGTTGAAATTAATTAAAAAAATTAAGTTTAACAAAATTGCTTTGACGTAATTGTACCTGGTAAAATTACTATTGCTTTGACCAATGACAAATTTGGTAGATAGGGTAGAAGGGGAACTTGTCCTGAATGCAGCTTTTCTGGTCCTATGCCGACTTACATTTTACGTATTCGTAATTACAGAACGAGGCTTGTAAAATCTTTTTCAGTAGATGCAGGCACAAATATGTTTTAAGGACTCTATTCATTCTGAAAAATTAATTCGAAGTTAAAAATATCTATAAGTTTTGATCAAATTTACTTCATAAAAGGTTTAGTGCTTTTACTCAGACAATGTTTTCCTTCTAATATTAATTAATGATAAGAAATTATTATTTACTTTGCAGTGCTAAAGAATTATTTCGACATTCAGTTTCAAATTTCCCTAATGAGATACTATATATTTCTTTTATTAATTTTATCGTACGAATTTTGTTTTGCACAACGTCCTGTTTATGATTCCTTGGTCGTTTTGGCAGAGCATGCTTTATTGAATTCAGATTATGCCACTTCCTCAAAATTATACCAGTCTGCATTTCAGTCACTCAAGTACAAAGGACTTGCTCCAGATCGGTTTAAGGCTGCCAAAGCAATGGCTATGTCAGGAGAAGTTGATTCCGCGTTTGTGTACTTGAACATACTTTGGAAAAAAACAGAATATCTTGAGTATGATTCCCTTAGAAACGAGCGTTTACTAATTTCTCTACATAAAGATCTCAGATGGCTGAAATTGTTAGATGAAGCCAAGCCCAAAATGCCTGAATTAGCAATAAGGCTTGCGGAAATTCGTGAAAGTGACCAAAATGGTAGAAATCAAGTTAAAGCAGTACTGGCTAAATATGGTAAAGAATCCACGGAGTACAAGGAACTTTGGTCCGCAATCAATCTGCAAGATTCGCTGAATCAGCGAGAGATTTTTGATATTATCGACAAATTCGGATGGTTGGGACGCAACGATGTGGGAAATGCGGGAAGTTCTGCAATCTATCTGGTCATACAACATTCACCTATCGAAGCGCAGGAAAAGTACTTGCCAATAATGCGCGATGCCGTAAAAGCAGGTAAAGCAAGAAGGCAAAATATGGCGTATCTGGAAGATCGTGTATTGGTAAGAAGAGGGAAAAAGCAGTTGTATGGAAGCCAATTCAAAGGAATTGATGGTGGTTATTTTCCAATCATAGATATTGAGCACTTAAATGAACGACGGGAATTCGTAGGCCTAGCACCGTTCTCCATTGAAGAAATGAAAGAAGTCAGAAGACAGAGCCTGGAATGGAAATAGCAGCAGCAATGAGCGACAAAGAGAAATACCGACAGGTTTGCGCCAAATTCAATTTGCCTGTTTTTATGCAGGAATGGTGGATGGATGCGGTTTGTGGTCCAGCTAACTGGATGCCTGTTTTAGCTTTTGATGGGGGAGGGGAGACTGAAGCTGTTATGCTTTGCTATTTTTTCCGTAAATGGAAATTTAATTTTATTATTCCCGCACCGTTTACGCCTTTTTCCGGAATATGGATTCGCCCGTTGCATCAGGAATTGAAAGCACACGCATTGGGTCAACGGGAAATTGACCTGAGCACTCAACTTATTTCAAAATTACCTTCTTCTTACTTTTTTATACAACAATTTCACTATTCCTTCCAAAACTGGCTCTCATTCTTCTGGAAAGATTTTAAGCAGACAACCCGTTACACGTATGTTTTGGAAGATCTAAATAACCTTGATAAAGTATACAATGACTTCAAAGGCAATATCAGGACAGCTATTAAGAAAGCAGAAAGCACGCTGAAAGTTGAAAATTCTGAAGATGCAGCTATCGTGTTCGATTTAATTAGTACTTCGTTAAGTCGAAAACAAGTTAGACTTCCACTTAGCAAAGAAAAATTTCTTAATCTGGATAAGGAACTCGATAGTAAACATTCCCGAAAAATTTACTTAGCCTGTGATGAAGAAAATCATATCCATGCTGCAATTTATACGATTTGGGATGCATCAACTACGTATTTGTTACTCTCAGGTGTGAACAAAGTGCATCAAAATACAACTGCACTATCTCTGTTAATATGGAAAGCTATTCAAGATGCAGCCGTGAGAGGGCATAATTTTGACTTCGAAGGTTCAACCCTTCCACATATTGAGCCTTTTTTCAGATCATTTGGTGGCGAACGGAAATCATATTTTAGAATCAGCAAGGCAAAAAATAAATTTTGGGAGGTCTTATTTTTAATATTGGGGAAAAGTTAGTTAAAGTAGCAAGACCATGAGAGTTGTCCACCTTTTTGATCGATATCTAAATAATACCATGAGTTGGGCGTATCGTCTGATTAAAAATACGCCTGATGTAAAGTCTTCCGTTGCAGCACCACTTATTCTGCGTAATAAATATTTCGACCCCGAGTTCAATTTTGTTGAAGACCCTTTCAGGCGATTCTTGCACATTCCAAATGAAAGAAACGAATGGGAGATTTCGTACTTTAGTAATGTTTGGGCAGCAATTGCGTTGCGAACTTTTTTCCCAGTCTATGTGAAATTTGTTATATTTAGAGAAAAGATAGATTTAATGCATGCTCATTTTGCACATGTAGGGGTGGAGTATATGCGTATCGCCAGTCGATATAATATTCCGCTAATTGTATCATTTTATGGCACTGATTACGAAAGATTGCCTTTTGAACAACCTAAGTACGTCAATTTGTATGGAGAATTGTTTAAAAGTGCGAGGATATTGATTTGTGAGGGAAAAAATGGAGCGGACCTGTTACAAAAAATGGGTTGCCCATTTCATAAAATCCGTATTGTGAAATTAGGTATAGATAGTTCAAGTATAACAAATTTCACAAAGAAAAAGAGAAAGGATTCCTTGTTGTTGATTCAGGCTGCGACATTCACCGAAACAAAGGGATTTGTTTTCACTATCAGAGCATTCGCTGAAGCGTTGAAATATTGTCCCGATATGACATTAACGTTGGTAGGGGAGAAGTGGGAGAAAAACTACTGGAATGAAGTAGCAGAACTCATCATGCAACTAGGGCTTCAGGATAAAATTAAAGTCCTCGAATTCATCGAAGACGATTTCCATCTTTTCCTCAGCAAATTCGACGTGTTTATCCATCCAAGTTGCTATTCGAAAGTAATGGAATGTGAAGGAGGTGCACCTGTTGTTTTACTGGATGCGCAGATGGTCGGTTTACCGGTAATTTCTACTTTTCACTGCGACATACCCGAAGAAGTAATAGATGGCGTCACAGGACTTCTAAGCAACGAAAAAGATATCATTTCATTAAGAGACAATATTTCAAGATTTTATCGAATGGATGATTCCGAATATCAGACATTCTCGAAAAACGCAAGAAAGCATGTTACAGAAAACTACGATAGTAGGAAAAACAGTATTGCGCTTAAATCTGTATATGAAGAGGTCCTCAGCTAAAAGAGAGGAAGAAACATTAGTATTGAGCTATTAACTTACTTTTCATCAGCAAAAATTCCTCTTCGTTGATTACTCCCGCTTCTTTTAATTCTGCAATTTTTTTAAGCTTGCTTACAATGTCATCAGAATTATCTTCGCTTTTCACTGTTTCAGCTACAATTTCGTTGCTTTTTTTCAGCTCTTCCTCATAAATTTTCCTGGAACGTTTCACATCAAAATCTTCTAATGTTCCTCCTTTAGCAAAATGATTCGAAAACATTTTTCCCAGGCCATAGGTCGAAGCAGCAGATAAACTGGCCATTCCCATTTCACCGATGATAGTACCTACCCCCGGTATTGCTTTTATCAGACTTGCACCAATTCTGGCTACGCCACTACCTACTACCGCCGAAATAATGTTTTTTCCAATGCTTTTCATGAAATTAACTTCATAGATATTGGCAAGTTGCCGTAGCATATTGAGCTGAACAGCGGTCACAGCAGCAAGATCGGCGCCGGGAAATGGTATCAATCCCGCGCTTGCAGCAAATCCAACGTGGTTTTTGATGATGTCATTTGCTTTTTGTATTTTTTCCTCTTGTGAAGTACCTGAAAGATTACCAACCAGATGCGAAATCTGAGTAGCAGCATTGTATCCTTTTATCATTTTACTAAGCATGTTCTATATTTTATTCTTTCAAACTAAAAGTATGCTGAATTAGTTCCTTTAGTTTTATTAATAACGCATAGTTCTGAGAATT
This sequence comes from Saprospiraceae bacterium, assembly GCA_049316985.1. Lineage (GTDB taxonomy): Bacteria > Bacteroidota > Bacteroidia > Chitinophagales > Saprospiraceae > CANHEE01. Next base: position 34,174 of record JBMOJB010000016.1, read on the forward strand.
AACGACCAATGGCTTGATACCTTCGACAAAGAGGTGTGATGAAAGAAAGGATGATATTTCGAAAATAAACTATGTTATAACAGGTGAAGATATTGAGCAATAATTTCTTTATTTAACTTTTATTATAGATTTCTACAGTAGGCTTCTCGAAGTAATTGTGCATTATATACTGAAGTATACAATAAATACTTAAGCAGCTTTAAATTTTCGTACAAATACAAAGTATAATAATGAATCTATTTTTAGTGTTTAAAAAACTAAAAAAGGGCTTGATTTTCAATTTCAAGCCCCTCAGATTATTTTATTATTTCAACTTTTCTCGTCCAGCTTTCCTGATCTGAAGATATCTGAATAATGTATTGTCCCTCATAACAAGTCCGCGTATCAAAATAAGCGATAGTACTTCCCTGATAGAGTGTTGTATTTAATACAAGTCTTCCCTGAAGGTCGAAAAGTGAAACGCGGTAGTCCTGTGGCGCCGCATTAGCTAATTGCACCGCTACCAAGTCACTCGCCGGATTGGGGTACACCAAAATTTCAATTTTGTCCAGTAAGCTATTTTTTAAAGCAGTACTTCCAGTATAAACGGTAGTAGATTCGTTGATATTTTGAACTTTTGAAGCACTTCTAACACCATAGAATGCCGGTCCAACACAATAAGGGTAATAAGAATTCCAGTTTTCATCGACCGTGCAGAAATAGGCATATGTCCCCTTTGGATACTCAGGTGTTATGCAAAAACGCCCATTGTGTTCATCGAGGTAATCCGGAGTGGCGGCAGAAGTTGGATTGTATACGTAGTCTTCCCTGAAATAGCCAAGTGGATATTTCGTGCTCACTTCCGGTCCTGCCGTTACTGTATTTCCGTTGGCATAGGTGGTTCGAGTACTAATATCGCGCAGCACAAAACTTGATTTCATTCGCGTGATTCCTCCGGTTCCATCCACGTTTTTGAATGCGTATGCGCCATATATAGGAAAACCATCATATGCAAAACCAATCAATGGAGAGTGCTTTGATGCATCAATCACATACAGTCCATCTGCGGTATAAATATCGCAAACTGTAGAAATTACTGTTTTGTCTAATTTGAAGGCAGAAGGATTCTGATGGTGGTGGTAGTTGCCCATTGCCGGATGGCCTTTTGAGCAATCAAATCCGACTCTTTCTGCTGGAACTGCATCACGGTTCCACACTTGATCGCCCATTCCACCTAAAGGTCCACCTTTCAAAGACTGGGAAGAATTTTGCCAAGATACGCCGTCCCTGTAATCGAAAAGCGCAACGCCATTAATAAATATGCCGATGTTGCCTCCTGTTGTATTTGTCGGAGTTCCATTGTTTTTTTGCGGATTCAAAGGAAATTTGAAAATAGCATTCTGGCTTGTAGCAAGAGAGGGATTTCCATCAAGGAATGGACCTGTAATGTAACTTGGTATTCCCTGGGTATTTATATAAACCGATCCGGCAGAATATTGAACTTTTTGGACATTTGCGATGGTGTTGTCCACTATTGGAGTGGGATTTCCTTTCACGTAGTGTCTTCCTTTTGTGGTATTGTTTTGCAACCATGATGTAATGATTGGATTGGTCTGCGCAAAAGTTGTAGTTGCTGCCATCATCAGCAACATTAAGATAGAAGTAGCTTTTATCATAAAATCAGTTTTAAATTTCAAATTTATTCTTTGACGATAATTGCTTTAAAATTCCTTCGTTACTTTGAATATATTTCTTTTGGATAGGAAAACTTTGGTTCAAATAGAAAATCTTTGTCTGAAAGTGTCAGCAAAAAGGCCGTCAGGTCGACCCGTTGATCAGAACTTAGAGGAAGGCCATTTCTAAGCTCCGGTGCCAGTGTGGTTCCTTTCAGAATTCCCGAACTGTAGTGCTTTAAGATTTCTCCGAGTCTTTTGTAACGTCCGTCATGCATATAGGGAAAAGAAAATTCGATGTTTCGAAGTGTAGGAATCTTAAATTTAAAGCTGTCGAGCGGATTTTGCGAAATTCTTGCTCTGCCTATATCCTTTAACTGAGGATCCATAGAAAGACCATTGTTTGCAAAATCTCCGTTTGTAAAAAGAGGTTCTGTATGACAGGAATTACAGAATCTAAGAAAAAGGAAATAACCTTTTTCTTCCTGTTCTGAGAATGACATTTCCTTTCTTTTTACTTTGTCATATTTTGAATTGGCGCTTACCAGGGTTACCATAAATTGTGCTATGGCCTTTAAAGTCCTTTCTCCGGTGATGGTGCTGTCTCCAAAAGCAAGAGAAAAAAGTCGGGGATATATTTTTGTATTTTTTAAGCGGTACACCACGGAATCGATGGAGCTTCCCATTTCAAGTGGGTGCGAAATTGGTGCCAATGATTGCATGTCAAGGTTGGTAATAGCGCCGTCCCACATAAATGACTTTTGCCAGGCCAGATTCATCAATGCAGGAGAATTTCGTGTGCCAATGCTGTCAAAAATGCCGTGACTAAGATCGTGATCTACATGCGTAAATGCTACGTAAGGAGAATGGCAGCTAACACAGGAAATCGTATTTGTTTTTGAAAGAATCGGATCATAAAACAGTGCTCTGCCCAGATCAATTGTTTGCTGTTTCAGTGGATTGTTTTTGAAATTGTAGATTGGCTTCGGAAAATATTCCGGCGCATAGAACAGCCCATCCTGGTACCAGACAAAAGAAAAAAGAAGAAAAGTTGCAAATGGAAATATAAACGACTTTTTCATTGTTCTTTGGTTGAAAACCTGATTGATTTTGCAATTTCTACTGCTTTTGCCGACGGACTCATGATATGGTTCAACGCTGGCAAGTCAAAACCCGCCAGAAATGCAGACAAATCCAGCCCGAATTCAAGGTCCTTGCCCAAAGTAATGGGATATTCTACACTTTGAATGGAGTTGAATGGCGCTGAATAGCCACCGATATGGAACTGAAATTCATTTTTTCTGGCATTGCATTTTCTGCAATTCCCTTCCAGTTTGAAGTGGATATACCCACTCTGCCAGGTCCAGTACATTCCTTTTGTAGGGTCGAGATCCCCACCTTTGACGCCGTCATTTTGTGTCAGACTATCGATTCCTATCAAAAACCTAATTTTATTGTATTGAAGCAGCGGTAAAATGGAAAGTGTGATTTTTTCAGCACTTTCACTCTCATGATCGATAAGGTGATAGCTTTCTTTTTCTACCCACACCAGGGAATCATCCTTATAGAGTTGTATATGGGAAATGTAAAACTTGAGTTGCGAAATGGTGATGGTATCATCAGCAGTAGGGTAGGGCTTACTTAAAATTAACCCTTCAGATTTCCAAAGAGGCAAAAAGTGAAGGGTTACAGTATGATTAGATTGAGCAATAATCTTTGCAAAAGAAAGCATTGCGATAAAAGCAATATAGTAATTTCTCATTTGAGCGGTTTTTTCCCTCTCTGGGGAAAAAGATTGGTGATATCACTGCACAATTTATCAAAATCTGCAGATTGGCTAGGGTTGCACAAGGACCTGATGTCTTCAAAATGGTGATAATGGGTATTTTCAATCAGTACCTGCAAATCTCCAATGTTTTGTATCAGGTTGTTTTTAGCCGTAGTATCTGAACCATTTTTCAACGTAGCGTACAATCGGTTTTTTAATGTCAATATGCTGTCTTCGGCTAGTCTGATGTCCTTTCTGTGTTGGTCGACCAACTGACTGTAGGCATCCTTTTGCTTTTCATCAAAATGAAGCCGCTCCATAATTATTTTTTTTGGACCTTGAGGCAGGGGCGGTTTTCTGAAGAAGATAAAAGCAAGCAATAGTAAATTACTCAGCAAAAGCAAACCTGCTACCATTCCAAGAAATTTTGTTTTGTTCATTTCAGCGGCTGTACAGTTGATTGTGTGGATTAATATGAAAAGATTCATTCAGATTGCTTTCTTGCGTTGAATCTGTTTTCGTCCGTATCAGTAAAGAAAAATCGAGAACAAAAACCAGGCAACAAACCATGCTAATTGCCCAGACCCATTTTAAGTTGAACATTTGCTGTTGACTTCTGATTTGCTCATTTATCCTGGTAAGCAAATAGGATGGGGCGTCCACCTTTTGAAGTTTTTCTAGTAATTCCAGTTTCATTTTATTTAAAGTTTGTGTATTATATTATAGTAGACGACGATCGGGAATCAATCCTTCTCTTGCTGGATTTTTTTTGACAAATTGGTTTTTGCCCTTTGTAAAAGCGATTCCACTGCCTTTACACTGATAGACATAATCTCAGCGACTTCCAATTGCGATTTTTGTTCTATCTTACTTAAGATTAAAGCTGTTTTTTGGTTGTCCGGCAGTAAGTTGATCAATATGAAAAGCTTTTCCAGGGCTTCTTTGTCTTCCAGCATTACACCCGGGTGATTGAAATTCGGGCTATCGTGATTGATTTCATTATTTTCATTATAAAAAATGGAAGTGATGAATGCAAATCTCTTCTTTCTCTTTTTTGCCTTAATGTGATCGAGACTTTTATTTATGGTAATCCTATAGATCCAGGTTGCAGTACTGGATTCTGCACGAAAAGAATCCAACATCTGGTGTACCGCCACAAACACATCCTGCGCAATTTCTTGCGCATCCTCCGTATTCTGCACATATTGAAGTGCAAGATTGTAAACCATTTTTTTATACGAATGATAAATTTCTTCGAAATGCATATTTCTTCTACTGCTAAGCATATCCAGCATTTTTTATAGCCGGGCTGCTCTTGTTCGCAAATATCTAAAAATAGAATTATATTAATAGGAAATGAAGGAAGAAACCGAAAGGAGTGCCTTGTTTTACAATAAACAGCAAATATTATTGCAAAAATCGCAGTATAGTCCAGAATAAAGCGATCGAGGCGATTGTGATTGAAAGTGGAACAATTAGTTTTTCGCGATACCAGGTGCGGTGAGAAAAGGGTCTGGCTACACAAAAATAGCAGCATACAATCAGCAGAATCTGAGCAGTTTCAACGCCTAAGTTAAATCCAAGCAATGCAGCAATCTCTTCATTTTTCGGAATACCAACTGACATTAGTGCTGAGGCAAAGCCCATCCCATGTATCAGTCCAAAAATAAAAATCAATGCGAGTCGCCAGAAATGCAATTTACTGAAAAAAAGGTTTTCTAGCGCTACAAAAAAGATGGAAAGAGCGATAATGATTTCAATATAGTAGGGATTGAAACTGATATAGTCCAACGCAACGAGTGCAAGCGTAAATGAATGTGCCAATGTAAAAAGCGAGCACTGCAGAATAGAAGTCTTCAAAAGGGAATCAAGGAAAAAAAGGGATATGATAAACAAAATGTGATCATATCCCAATGGAATTACATGCTCAAAACCTATTTTCAGGTAATGCAAGGAATCAGCCATTTAGTCGAGTATCAATTTTTTAACGTATACCTTGTCATTTGTTAGCATTTGAAATAAGTAGATTCCACGCGGAAAACCATCTGTTTTGATGTTTTCCTGATAGGAATTGCTTTCAAAAACGGTTTTCCCAGCTGCATTGAATAAGCTTACTTTCCTGATTCTGGCAGCAGTGGCTTTTTCATCAAGACTTATAAAAAGTTCGTTTTGTGCCGGATTTGGGAATATTTGCACATTTAATTGATCAGATTGCTGATCTCCAACTGCAACAGGAACAGTACATGGAGCTGATCCTTTATAAGTACTTGTACTTTTTCCGGAAGGGCCATCAAAATTAAAAACATAATTCCCGGCATTGTCCCATTTGTAATCCCAGACGTAGGTTTTTCCGGAAAGTGTATAAGACAAAGAATAGCCATTTCCAACAATATTGGGTTCGCAAGCAGTAATAGCAGCACCTTTTAGCGGAGTTCCGGCCGGACGAATCGGTTTTGCACTGGCCTGAGGAATGATTTGCTTATCAGCATCTTCGGTAATTTTGCCTACCATATTTCCTATCATGTATGGGAAAGCGGCAGTGCCATGGTAATGATAGACGCCGTCAACTCCGTAATGCCCATGATTGGCATCCAATGCTTTCATGCTGCTGCCATCCGGCTCCTGGCTTCCATAAATCGCGAAGCCATCCAATGCGTAAGCAATCGGAAGCGTCTTTAAAGTATGGTCATACAAGTGTAATGGAGCAATATGATAATGATAGTCATCTGCACGTCCGCAATGTCCACCCCAATTGTCGAGCTGTCCATCAACGAGTGCATCGACTCCTGTATTGGTAAATGGATTAAAAATGGCAATGCCGTTGACAGCTACAGCGACGGCTCCTTTGGTAAAGTGTTGTGAATTGACCGGAACGGGAGTAGCTGCAATTTCCGGATTCAAAGGAATACTCCACGCATTGTTACCAATGTAGCACTGAGGAATGGGCACTTGTTGCTGCCATCCGGTAATACCGGTCATCATTTTGTGCGTAGTCGGGATTCCTTTGGAATGAACGAGAAAATAAGTATTGTTCCAGGTAGTGTACACATTGGGCTTGAAAGGCGCAAAAGCCAGGTCCATTACTTTAGGGTCAGTTCCAAGTAAGAATGGTTTGTTTTTAAAACTGTAGATGGTTGAAAGCAAACCAATACCAAGAAAGTAAAACGCGAATTTTCTGCGTTTTTTACCAGCGAAGTGATAGAAAAAACCTGAAATGATTAGGAGAAAAACCAAAACCGCTGCAGTCTTTTTTAAGAAAGTTTGTCTAAGTTGCTCGTCTGGGATGGGTTCGACTGAACTACTATTGAGTTTTTGGATAGTTTCCGCCCTTTGTTGAACGAACTGCCGGTCGGCAGCACTTAATTCTTTTATCGGAAAAGAGACGATTGAATGATCTTCGTTTTCAAGAAAGACCTTATCATT